>DASXXU010000171.1:0-32683 GCA_036502885.1 Candidatus Tumulicola sp. | reverse complement strand
CGCCGGTCACGCTCGCGACGACACACGCGGCACCCGGCGCTACTTCGATCCCGGTGATCGCGGTCGTCTCGTCGCAGGTCCGCAACTACACCATTTCGCTGACCGGTTCTCAGACGATCGACGGCACACCAACCGACGACTTACGCTTTACGCCGCTGCGCGATCCGAAAAACAACCGATTACGCGAACTGTGGGTCGGCACCGCGGATCACTTACCGCGTCGCGCGATCGTCGCCGGCAATTTCACCGTAGCGCCGTTGACCGACGTCCCTTGGACGATCGATTTCGCGGTGATCGCTGGGACGCCGTATATCGAACGCGAGCTGGCCGGCGATACCCTTTACATGCCACACCGGCAAGTCGTTCGCAGCGCGCAAATTGCCTTTGAGGATGTGCGCGAAGGTTCGGGCTTTATGAACTCGCCGTTGATCGCGCCGGACCTTACGGACACGGCGCTGCTCGAGCCCGGCGTGTAATTTACTCAGAACGGCCCGCGTCGAGCGTAATCGCGGAACGTGCCGGCGAAAACGGGCGCGACTAACCCGAACGCCAAGCCGGCCGCGAGAAATAACGCTGACTTCATCTGTTCTCCGTTTCTAACGCAAACTGCGCCGGGTCGTAGTTGGGATCGCCCTTGGGTCGCGGAAGCGTCTTCCACCACGCGCTGTACGTCGCGAGCCACTCGAAGTTCTCAAAGACTTGGTTATCGTCACGTACGCGACGCAACCGCTCGACGAACGGCCGAATCGTTGCCCAACGCGACCGGAGCATGAACCCTACGGCATCCACGATCAGCGAAGCATCCAACACGCGCCGGCGCGCCAGCGTCGAGACGGTTTCGACGTACTGCGCTACGATCGTCAGCGCCTCGTCATCCGGCGAACCGTCGAACCGCGTGCGAACGGTTGCATCGTCGGGGTACCGCGTGACGATGTCATCGAGTTGCGCGAAAGCGGCCACGATGGCTGGATCGGTCAACTGACCGATAGCTTCCAGAATCGCAAGCGCGTTGCGTTCGTGTTCGAGATGACGGTTCTGGCGGGCGAGGAAGAACGTCGAAAAAGCAAGGGCACATAACGAGATGACGACCGAAGCTGCGCTGAAAAGCTGCTCGGCCGACAAGCGCCTACAAGCCCATCAAGCGCGCGATTACGACGCGTTGTACCTCGTTCGTGCCCTCGCCGATTTCGTTGATCTTTTGATCGCGATACATGCGCGAGATCGGATACTCGTCCATAAATCCGTAGCCGCCATGGATCTGTAGTGCCTCGTTGACCACGCGGTGCGAGAGCTCGCCGGCAAACAGTTTGGCAAAACACGCCGACCGAACGTAGTCGCGCCGCTGGTCTTTCTCCCACGCCGCCCGTAGCATCATCAGCCGCGCGTGCTCGATTTCGGTCAGCATATCGACCAGCTTGAACGAGATGGCCTGAAATTTGCTGATCGGCCGTCCGAACGCATGGCGCTCCTTGGCGTAAGCAAGCGCCTCGTCGTATGCGCCCATAGCGAGACCGATCGATAGGGCCGCGACCGATATCCGGCCGCCGTCGAGAATCGTCAGGAACTGTTTATAACCCTCGCCCCGCGGGCCGAGCAGATTCTCTTCTGGGACCGACGCGTCGACAAACGACAGCTCGCGGGTATCCGACGCACGCCAGCCCATCTTGTCGTACTTCTTGCTACGGGTGAATCCGGGCGTGTCTTGCGGGACGATGATGTTCGAGATTTCCGGCTTGCCGTCGTGGCGCGTACCCGTGACGGCCGTGATCGTCGTGCCGGCCGAAAGGTCGGTTCCGGAATTCGTAATGAACGCTTTGGTGCCGTTGACGATCCAACGCCCATCCTTCAGCATGGCCTTGGTCGAGACGTTCCCGGCGTCGCTTCCGGCGTTGGGTTCGGTCAAACCGAAACCCCACAGCTTCTCGCCCTGCGCCAGCGGAATCAAGTACCGCTCCTTTTGCGCCGGCGTTCCGAATAAGTAGAAGGGCGTCGCGCCGAGCGATACGTGGGCGGCCATCGTGATGGCGGTCGACGCGTCGGCGCGGGCGATCTCCATCACCGCCAGCGCGTAGCTGACCGTGTCGCCGCCTGCGCCGCCGTACTCTTCCGGAAAGGGCAGCCCCATGAAGCCCAACTGCGCCATGGTCTTGACCAGGTCGTACGGAAACGCGGCGTCGCGGTCCATCTTCTGGGCTCGCGGCTTCACCTCGTTCTGTGCGAACTCGCGCGCTAAGCTTTGAATCGCCTTTTGCTCGTCGGTCAACTCGAAGTTCATGGCGGAGGTATAGGCCTCACTTCTAGGAAAAGTCCTCTCACAGCGATGCTCTCCCTGCGCAACGTCTCGCTGGTGTACCCGAACGGCGTGCACGCACTCGATCACGTGAATCTCGAAATCGCAAAAGGCGAGTTCGTTTTTCTCGTTGGCGATTCCGGAACCGGAAAGTCGAGCATGCTTCGCTTGCTGTACCGCGAGGCTCGTCCCACCAGCGGAGAGATTACCGTCGACGGCATCCGCGTCGATCGCTTGCGTCGCAACCGCATCGCGGCGCTACGCAGACACCTCGGCGTGGTCTTTCAAGACTTCAAACTGCTGGTCGATAAGACGGTATGGGAAAACGTGGCCTTCGCCATGCAAGTCACGGGCGCACATACGCGCGACGTCATGCGGCAGGTGCCGCGCGTCCTGGATCTCGTCGGGCTGGCGCACAAGAGCCGCATGTATCCGGGCGAGCTTTCGGGCGGCGAACAGCAGCGTAGCGCGATCGCGCGCGCGTTGGTGAACAATCCGAAAATCTTGCTTTGCGACGAGCCGACCGGCAATCTCGATCCCGTCAACAGCAACGAAATCATGGAATTGCTGTCGCGCATCAATCTAAAAGGCACCACGGTGGTGGTCGCGACCCACAACCAATCCGTCGTCGACCGGATGCGCCGCCGCGTCGTGCGGCTCGAAGAAGGGCGCGTTTCGACCGACGAAGAGCGAGGCTATTATTACCTTGGACTGGGGCAAGGTCAAGTTCTTTCTGGGTGAGGTGTTGCGCAATTTCACGCGCAACGCCGGAATGCAGGCGACCGCCATCGGGACGGTCGCTATCACCATCGTCCTTCTCGGGACGTTTTTATTTATTCGCGCCGCACTTGCCGGCTTGGGCGGACAACTGCTCGACCAGATCACGATATCGGCCGCCGTCGCGAACAACGCCTCGAACGCACAGGTCGCCACGTTGCGGCGATCGATCGCGGCCGATCCGCGCGTCGCATCGGTAGAGTACGTTCCGAAAGAAAAAGGCTGGGCGGATCTGCGACGCCGTTTGCGCGGACAGATCGACACGACGCTGATTCCGGGCAATCCACTTCCGGATGTGTTTCGGATTCGCGCGCGCCATCCGGAAGCGGTTCCATCCGTCGCCACGAGCGTCGCACGGTTGTCGGGCATCGCCTCGGTACGATACGGGCATGCCGAGGTGGCGCGCTTGCTGCAGCTCGGCGACGTCTTGCGTCGCATCGGCGTGGGTGTCATCGTGCTGTTCTTCTGCGTCGCCGGAATCATTATCGCGAATACGATTCGTCTGACGGTGTTCGCACGGCGTCGCGAGATTTCGATCATGCAGTTGGTCGGCGCGACCAACTTTTACATCCGCGCGCCGTTCATCTGCGAGGGGTTGCTCGCAGGGCTCGTCGGGGCGCTGCTCGCGGTGGTGATATTAGGGGTCGCGCGGGCCACTATTTGGCCCAAGCTGGTGTCGGCATTAGTCTTCATTCCACTCAATTCGGTTTCGTTCCAACTCGGCCAAATGGTTGGCGAACTTTTCGTCATCGGCGGCGCGGTCGGTCTGATCGCGTCGTGGATCGCCGTCGGACGCCACCTGCGCGCGTGATGCAGCGAGCCTTTGCGATCGCGATCCTGTTGGCGATCGCGGGCGGCCCCTCGACCGCGTTCGCGCAACCGACCGTGCAGCAACGAATCGACGCGGAGCGCGCGAAAGCCGAGCGTACGCAGGCACAGCTGCACCAAAAGCGCGCACAACTGCACACCGCGACGCTGCAGTACGACGATCTGAGCCGTCAGCTCGGCGAAACGAACGATGCCATCGCCGGCGTCAACGCGCATCTTTCGGATCTCGCCTCGACCTCGGCGTCGACGCAACGGCGCATCGATTGGAACACCGTTCAGTTAACCGCGGCGCAACGTTCGTTAGCGTTGCACGATACGATGCTCAAGCGCCGCTTGGTCGACATCTACGAGAACGGCGACGTGAGTTACGTCTCGGTGCTGCTAGCCGCGCACTCGTTTAGCGATTTCGTGGAGCGCTGGGACGATTTACGGCTGCTCATCGCCGCCAATCAACGCATCGTTCGCGAACGCAAAATCGCCGAAGCACACGTCGAAACGGTCGAACGCGACCTCGAACGAACGCGCCTCGAGTTGCAACAAGAGCAGACGGCGCAAGAACAAGCCCGCACGCAATTAGCGTCGCTGGCCGACGAACGACAGAACCTGGTGGCCGTCGCGTCGCAGCAGCGCCATCACGTCGCCGCGCAAGTCGCACAAATGGAAGACTTGACCGCCGCCGAGGAAGCCCAACTCGAATCGCTGATTCAGGAGCGACAGCGCGAGCTGGAAGAGCAGCGTCGTGCCAGCGGGATCGCCGAGGGTGGTGGGGTCGAAACGGGCGGCGGAGGAAGCTTCTCGTGGC
Organism: Candidatus Tumulicola sp.; assembly: GCA_036502885.1. Taxonomy (GTDB): domain Bacteria; phylum Vulcanimicrobiota; class Vulcanimicrobiia; order Vulcanimicrobiales; family Vulcanimicrobiaceae; genus Tumulicola. The sequence continues at coordinate 27,986 of DASXXU010000171.1, read as the reverse complement.
CGGTCACCGGACCCATCACATCGCCGTTTGGCTGGCGCTCGAGCCCGTTCAACGGCTCGCCGGACTTCCACCCGGGCCTCGATATTGCAGCGCCGACCGGTACGACCGTAACGGCAGCAGCCGGCGGCACCGTTATTATGGCGCAATGGTACGGGGGCTACGGCAACTACGTTCTGATCGATCACGGCGGCGGGTACTCGACCGGGTACGGCCACCTTTCGGCGATCTACGTCTCGAACGGGCAGGCGGTCAAACGCGGCCAAGCCATCGGCGCCGTGGGTATGACCGGCGAGGCGACCGGGCCCCATCTGCATTTTGAAGTCAGAATTGATGGAAAACCGGTGGACCCGGCGCCCCGGCTGCATTAAGACTTACTCAGTACTCTATTGCAGTAGAAACCACTGACCCAAATTCTTGGGTAGTGAGAGGAGACATGACCTTTCGTATCCGCGCGCTGCTTGCAGTGCTCATCGTCGTCGCGGTCGCGGCCGCCGGCGCGCTCTATATTCGTAATCGCGCCATCGCCGAAGGGCCGGGCGGCATCGACGTCGCCACCACCGGTGGCCTGGCCGATGTCTTGGGGCAAACCCCGGATGGCCCGCAGCTGGTTCGCATGGCGATTCGAGACCTGCAAGAGGTGTACTACAAGCCGGTCGACGGCGGCGTCGTCGTCAAAGGCGAGACCACGGCGTTGCGGGACTTCTTGCATAGCAAGCACGTCACCAACCCGAGCCTGCGCACCGACCCGGCCGCGTCCGATGAAGACCAGGCGGCGAGTACGCTTACCTACGCGCAACAACATTATGCCTCAGGACTCGGCTCGGACGGACGCGACGAGCTCAGCGAGGTGGCTCTACGCGGCGTGATGGCGTCGGTGAACGACCCGTATACGGTCTACCTCTCGCCGCGCGAGATCCAAGGCCTCAACGAATCCCTCAACGGCGGAAACTTCGGTGGGATCGGCGTCTACATCTATCAGCTCAAAGACGGGCGAGTGCTCGTGCAGCCCATCGAGGAGTTGCCGGCCGCGCGTTCGGGCATGAAGCCGGGCGAAGTCGTGGATACGGTCGACGGCGTTACGGTGAAAGGCCTGGTTCTGGACCGCGTGGAGCAGTTGATCCGCGGCGAAACCGGATCGACCGTGCGTATTACCGCGCATCCGTACAACGCCCCGAAGTCGAAACGCTCGTATTCGATCGTACGCGAAGTGATCCACGTGCCCTCGGTGCGCGCGAAGATGGAAGATGGATACGATTACATTCGCTTATCCGATTTCGGCCAAACCTCTGCGGACGAAGTACGCACCGCGTTGATGGATGGCGAAAAACACCACGCCAAGGGATACATCTTCGATCTACGCGATAATGGCGGCGGCTTGGTCACGACGGCTACGAAAATTTCTAGCTTGTTCATCCCGCAGGGGCCGATCGTTTCGACGATCCGTCGCGATGGATCGAAAACCACCGAGTCGGCGCTCGGCGATCCGCTTCCCGACGTGCACCCGTTGGTCGTGCTGGTCAATAAGTATACGGCCAGCGCTTCGGAAATCACCGCGGGAGCGCTGCAAGATTACCACCTCGCGACGATTATCGGAACGAAGACCTTCGGCAAAGGCGTCGTGCAGACGATCATTCCGATGCCGGATCAAAGCGCCCTGAAGATCACGATGGCGCGCTACGTTACGCCGCTCGGACGCGACATCAACCACCTCGGGATCACGCCCGATATCATCGTCAACCAAAACGTCGACCCGGCGTTGATCGATACGCCCAGTGACAAACAACTCGCCGCTGCTAAAGCGCGCTTGCGCGCGCTCGCGCAGTAAACGTTAAACGGTACGCATGAAACGATTCTCTAGTTTGATTCTCGGCGGCCTGTTCGTGGCCGCCGTCACGGCGCTACCCGCCGCTTCGACCTTGGCTGCGTCGTCGACGCTATCGGCCACCGACTCCGGCGAAATCTCGACCGGATACCAGCACCTGACGACCGACTTCTACAAGAAAGTCGACGAGCAGGCGATTCTGAACTCGGTGCGCTCGCAGCTACTCTTTGCGTTGAAATCCGCCGGCATCGCGCACGCGTCGATCACGCCGATGAAATCGAGCGATGTGGCCGGCGCCAACGTTCGCACGATCGATCGCGCCATCGTCGAAGCATCGGCCGAGAGCCGCGGAAAACTTTCGGATCATCAGACGGCGTACGTCGCGCTCGACGGCATGATGCGCTCGGTCAACGACCGCTACACCGTCTTTCTCAATCCGAAAGACTATGCCGGCCTGAATGAAGATTTGGATGGCGGAGACTTCGGCGGCACCGGTATCGTCATCCAGGTCGACGATCAAACGAAATACATCGTCGTCGAGAACATCGTCCCTGACGGGCCGGCCGATAAAGCCGGCGTACAGCAAGACGATCTGATCACCGCGATCGACGGCGCCTCAACCAAAGGAATGACCGTGCAGCAAGCCAGCGCGAAGCTGCGCGGCAAAGAGGGCACGAGCGTTTCGCTCACGTTGAGCCGCGAAGGTGCGACGCAATCGCCGCTCGCGATCACGCGCGCGAAGATTCACGAGCTCAGCGTTTACGAAAAAATGTTCCCCGGTAAGATCGGCTACGTCGAGCTCACCGTGTTCGGACGCGACACCGGCGCCGAGCTCAACGCCGCGCTAACGCGCCTGCAGCAGGAAGGCGCTCGCGCCATCGTGATGGATCTGCGCGATAACGGCGGTGGATATCTGGATGCGGCCGTTGCGGTCAGTTCCAAGTTTATCTCGAGCGGGCCGATCGTTTCGGTGGAATCCCGCGCATCCAACATTACGACGCTGGACGCCGACGATACGGCGATCGATCCTTTACCGTTGGTGGTGCTGGTGAATCAGTACACCGCGTCGGCATCCGAGATTACTTCGGGTGCGATTCAAGATAGCGGCGTCGGCACGATCATGGGAACCAAAACGTTCGGCAAAGGCGTCGTACAGACGATCTTTCCGTTGTCGGACGGTTCGGCCATCAAGATCACCACCGCCCGTTATCTGACGCCGCGAAACCGCGACATCAACCACCTCGGCATCAGCCCGGATGTCCCCGTCGCCGAAAACAAACATGCGCAGTTCGGCACGCCGGGTAAAGACGATCAGCTGCAGCACGCGTTGCAGTACCTCACGCAAAAGATCGCGCTCCTAAATAAAGAGAACGGCGTGTAATCACGCCGTTCTCCGAACCGCTCCAACGGTTTGGGGTTAGGTCTTTTTCTTTCTCGAAGACGCCGCGGCCGGCGTCTTCTTTTTTCCGGCCGCCGCTGGTTTTTTCGCGGCGGTCGCTTTCTTACGCTTAGCCGGCGCGGCAGCCGCCGGGGCTTTGCGAACGCGCTTCGGTTTAGCGGCTTCGGGTTCGGCCTTGGCCTTCGGGGCGGGAAGCGCCGTCGCCGGGACGTCTTCAACGCGCGCTACCGACGCTCGTGCGGTGGTCGCCCGGCGGCGCCGCGCCGGCTTGGCCGGCATTGGAGCGTCCTCGGGGACCGACAGGCTGGGCGGTGGCGGCTCGACGGCCGGAGGCGCTTGGGGCACGGGCGCAATCGCTCGCGACGGCTTCGAGGCCTTAGGCGGTTCGGGCTCGGACGCTTCGGTATCCGGAGATTCCAACGCGCCGTTGCGCCCGGCCTCGCGTTCCCCATCGAAGCCGATGCCGTTGACGTTCCGCCCGCCGCGGCCGCGACGGCGGCGACGGCGTTTGTGGCGGCCTTCGCCTTCAGCGGACGGCGTTTCGCGCTCGTGTGGCAACGCCGAGGTGTCTTGTGGCCGCTCGGGACCCGCCGCGGGCGGGGTGCCGGCGATCGCCTCGCCCGTTGCCGTGCCGGTGGCTCCGCCGCGTCCGCGACCACCACGGCCACGCCGGCGGCGACGCCGTTTCGAGCGGGATTCCCCGTCGGCGGTCGCTTCTTCGCGGTCGTCGGCGGCTTCCGCGGTCTCAGCCGTTTCGGCGGCTTCGGCCGGTGGCGCAGCGGCGGCGGGAGCGGCCGAACGGCGTTCGGCCATCGCGGCTTTGTCCTGGCGTTCTTCCTCTTCGGTAACGGTCGTGATGCCGATCGGCGGCCGCGCACCGGCTTGGTGTGCGGCTTCCTCGGCAAGTTGCCGCAGCTGCTTGGTTTCCTCGGCCGCCGTCAAATCGGCACGCCCGCGACCGCGTCCGCGGCGCCGGCGCTTTCCGGCCGCGGCAGCCGCGGTGACCAGCTCGGCTAGGACGTAATCGTCATCATCGACGTCGATGATCCGGATGCGAGCGGAACCGCCCGCGTTGTTGACCGCGTTCTCGACCTCGACGATGTGGCTGCCGACAACCGCGGCGGCCGACGTCGGATTCGGAAGACGGCCGGCGAGCAGCTCGACGTCGCGCTCGTCGCCGACACGCACCGGGAGTTCGCCGTCGTCGCGACCGTTGCGCGACAGTTCGACCCGGGTGTGTTCCGGATGCAACATCGGATCGACGCGCACTTTGATCGCGTGTGAGATCGATTCGGCCAGCGACTTGCACTCGTCCTCGTACCAAAAGTCCATCTGCGCCGCGACCGTCGGTGCGACGTGGGCGACGACGTCGCCATCGGCAGCGCCTTGGGCGCGATCGCGAATCTGACGGAACGTTTCGATTGCCATGGACTGCGGCGACATCACGCTGCCCAGCCCGTAACACGTCGGACAGCTGCCGCGCAACTGAGCGCCCAAATCCTTGCCGATACGCTTACGCGTAAACTCGAGCAATCCCAGATTCGAAAACGACTGGATCGTCGCTCGCGTACGATCGCGCCGCAATCCGTCTTCGAGCGTCTTGATCACGCGGCTGCGCGACGATTCGGACGACATGTCGATGAAATCGACCACGATGATGCCGCCGATGTCGCGCAATCGCACTTGGCGCGCGACCTCGGTCGCCGCCTCGACGTTGGTCTTGAGAATCGTATCCTCGAGATTGCGTCCGCCGGTGAACTTTCCGGAGTTGACGTCGATCACCGTGAGCGCTTCGGTCGACTCGATGACGATCGAGCCACCCGACGGCAGATTGATCTTGGGCCGCATGAGCTTTTCGATCTCTTCGTTGATATGGAAATCGTCGAAGAGTTTACGGCCGCCCTCGTAACGCTCGATGCGCGCGAGATTTTGCGGGCCGAGCAGTTGCAAGAAATCGCGGACCTTACGAAATTCTTCTTCGTCGTCGATCAAGACGCGATCGACGTCGCCGGTGATGAAATCGCGCGCCGCCTTAAAGATAAGGTTCATATCGCGATGTAGCAGCGACGGCGACGCGGCACGTTTATACGTCTCTAAAATTCCGTGCCACATGCGGATCAGCACGCCGAGGTCGGCGATCAGCTCGGCTTCGCTAACGCCCGCCGCGGCGGTGCGTACGACCGTTGCCATACCTTCCGGACGGATCCGTTGCATCACCGCTTTGAGACGGTTGCGTTCTTGTGCCGATTCGATCTTGCGCGAGACGCCCGAATACTTGCCGGTCGGCATCAGAATCAAGTAACGACCCGGCAGCGAGATGTTCGTAGAGATCCGCGCGCCTTTGAGGCCGCGCGGCTCCTTGACGATCTGCACCAGAACGTCGTCGCCGCGCTTGACCTTCTCCGAGATCGTAAAGCCGCTGTGGCCCTGCGTGATTTCGACGTCGCCGATGTTGAGCGGCTGTTTGTTAATGTCGTCGACATAAAGGAACGCATTACGTCCCAATCCGATATCGACGAACGCGGCACCCATACCGGGCAGCACGTTGTGAACTTTTCCTTTGAATATCGAGCCGATGACCTTTTCTTCGCGCTCGACGTAGAGTTCGGCGAGTTGGCCGTCCTCAAGAATGGCGACCCGATTTTCCCACGGATCGCTCGAGATTAATATCTCGCTCGACAAATTTTCCTCAATCGTTGTGGCTGCGGTCGCACGCGGGCACTCGCGAAACGCGAGCGGCGCTCGGCGGCACTCGCTACAAATGCGAGCGGCGCTCGGCGTCGCGACCTACAGCGCAGTACACTCAAATTTCTTCCGGCGGGTCTCGCGCGCTAGCGCAGCCTCCGGCCGGTCGAAGGGGCCATTCCCGCCTCCTCGAAAGCGGACCTCCCACCATGGTACCCACCTCGACGCGCTTGGTTGCCGCGCTCCTTACCCTTGCGTCGATCGTCGCGATAACGGCATGCTCGCATGCGCCATCGCCGTCGCACATCGACGGAAATTACCGCGGACGCCTCGACGACGACACCATGGTTGAAGCTTCGACCACCGTGATGGTTACGACCAAACCGGTCGTCATCGCGTTGCATTGCGCCGGGATCGCGGCCGCGATCTTGGCCGGCGACGACGCGACGGTCGAGCGGGCGGTTGCCACCGGTGACGCGGCGCTGGTGCCGAGCGGGGTGACGCTGTATTCGCCCCCCTTTTCCGCGCAGAACCCAGCCGAAGCGCCGATCGTCGTTACCGACGACAAGCACGTCGGCACGTTATGCACGCCGCACTCATACGACGTAGTGAAGAGTTAGCTCGCTTTCGCGAGCGTCAGTCGGAATCGTCTTCGCTGGGCGATTTTATGGGCTTGAACGGCGCCGCTTTGATCTTGACGAATTCGATCGGCTGTTGCGTGAAATCGAAGGCGTCCATGAGATCGTCGGCTCGAACGTCGGTCGTGCCGAGCGCGCCCTTCGGAATCCCGAACGTCTCCTCGGAAAACGCCAGCAAACTTCCGAACTCGTGTTGCACGTGCGAAACGTAGCCGGGCCTGGCGTACGGCGAAACGATGACCAGCGGAACGCGAAACCCTAGCTCGTAGTAGTTGTTAAACTGCGGCGGGGCAACGTGATCGTACCACCCACCCCAATCGTCCCAAGTGATGAAGATCGCCGTGTTGTCCCAATACGGGCTCTGCCCGATGGCGTTGACGACCGCGGCGACCCAAGTTGGGCCGGATGCGCTATCGCTCCCGGGATGATCGGAGTGCGCGAGGTCGGCCGGCATCACCCAAGCAAATCCCGGCATTTTCTTTTTCGCGATGTCGGTCAAGAGCGTTTCGGGCGGCGTGACGACGTTCGCGTAATCCTTGCCGTAGCGCACGTGCTTGATGGCGTCCATCGCGTGCCATATTCCGGTTCCGAGTTGGTTCTGATAGTATTTCCACGAAACGGCCTGTTGGTCGAGCAAATCGGAAAGCACGGGACGTTCGAAGCACGGAAATGGTGAAGGCCCCGGGGCGCCGTTCGCCGGATTTATCGTGTCGACGACGCTATCTTTTCGCGCATCGCAGCCGGCGCCCGAACCTTTGCCATTTTCGGAATCGTAAGGATTTCCGGCGGCCGGGAACGAGGTCGTCGGAAGCGCCGAAGCGGTGCCGGATACGAGATATTGGTGCGATGGGAAACTGTCGGATTCGTTGCTTTGGAACATCGCGTCGGCGAACGCGTATTGTTCGGCCATCTGCATGTACGGCTTGATTTCGCTGGGCGGCGCGAAGTGGAAAACGCCGTACTTTTGTTGTTGTTTCGTCAAGCCGGTGTCGAAGCCGTCCATCTTGCCGCCGTCGTAATCGCGAACGAACCCGACGTGATTGTGATTGAGATCGTAGGGAGCGGCCATCGAGATCGCCGTGAGCGGCACCGTTTTCCCGTTATGGTCTTTCGCGGTCTTCGAAATATCTGCACCTTTTAGCCCTTGAAAGAGATAGTCGGGCGTCCGGTTTTCCTGGACCAAAATGATGACGTGCTGGATCGGCGACGTTGGCCCCGAACGATGCGCGAACGAACTCGCGCCGCTGCTACCCGGCGGCGACGATGTGGAAAATTGTGACGAACTGCACCCCGTCATTAGAACGGCGAAGATGCAAAGCGCGGCGCGTAATTTCACGGTACGTCCTTCCTCGGGCGGATATCTCTCCTTCGCGCCGGGCGGCGGTGACTCTTAGCGTTCGTCCAGCCGAAATCGACCGGTTTCCGGTAAGCACAATCGCTTGCTTATCTCGACGTTCTTGCGGCGTCCGCCGATATCGATGCTGGCGCGCCGCAAGGTGGGAATCCCGTAGAGCGTCTCCGCCTCCGCCATCCCAAACTGCCACAGGGCGATCAACGCCAGCGATTCGAGCGCCGGCAACGCGCCAAGGTCGCGCAAGCTGAGGAGATGCGGAAGTCGCTCGAGCCAAAGATCGGTCAGCTTTCGATGGCCACGCAGCGGTGCCAGCGACCCAACTCGTTCGACCGCACACAGCCGCAGCGAGCGCAGCGCGTGCAGCCGGCCGACCGGTTCGAACGAATCCAGCGCAACGTCGCGCAGCTCGAGCGTTCGAAGTTCGAGCGCACGATCCAACGCGGCCAGATTCGTTACCGTGCCTTCGACCAGCGACAACGCCGTAAGCCGTTCTAGAGCGACACCAGCGGCATCCATCGTTTCCCCGTGAAGGTCGACCCGCACGACGTGCGCGTTTGGAAAACACTCCAACCACCCGCCGGCGTATCGCGCACCGGAGAACGTCACGCGCGCGACCCGATCGAACGAACGCCCGTTGGGTGGAACCGCCCCGCGATCCAGCTCGAGATTGAACGGAAGCGTGCCGAAGCCATCAAGCAGTTCGCAGGCCGGCGGCTCGACGCGCAGCGTCGATTCGGGACGCACTTCCAGCCAGTTGGAGATCTCCTCGACCTCCGCTTGCGTCGGACGGTCGCGCAGATGCAGGGTCGCGTTCGCCGGCAGCGCGTCGAGCTTCGACAACCCACCTGGGCGAAGCGCGTGAACGTGCGTCATCTCGGGCGTTGTTTCCAGCGCCGGCGCAGGCACCTTGCGCGTCGACTACGCAAGCACTGCGCGGTGGCTTCGCAAGGACGATCTTCGGGGCGCAACTTCGATCGCGAACGCGGCGTTACGACGCACGCCGTGCTATTTCTAGAAGACCTGGATCCCGAATCGGTCGGCGATGCCGGGGCTCATGCGACGCATTACGAGGCCGTTCCGGTCGACGACTTCCGGCGGCTCATGCGCATCGTGCCGCCTGAGGCCATCGCGCATTCGTCGTTCGTCGACATCGGGGCCGGCATGGGACGCGCCCTTTTGCTGGCGATGGAATTTCCGTTCGCGCAAATCATCGGTGTGGAAATCTCGCGAGCATTGCACGCGATCGCGACCGAAAACCTGGCCAAAGACCGGTTGGCCGATCGGCGCTGTCGCGACGTGCGCCTCGTATGCGGCGACGCACGTTCGTACTCGTTCCCGCCAGGCGACCTCGTGTTGTTTCTGTACAATCCGTTCGACGCGCAAGCGCTCGACGACGTACTCGATCGAATCGCCGCGCGGCGACGGCGCGGCACAGAATACGTGCTCTACCATACACCCGTGCATGCCGACCGGTTTTTGGAGCGAGGCTATCGCGCGCTCGACTGGAGTCCGCAAATGATGGCGCTCATACGGCGCCCGGACTCAGGCGTTACCGAGGACGTCGCGGTCGCGCTGTCCGTAAATGTTCAACAAGATTCCGACGGCCGCGAACTCGGTAAGGATGGCCGAGCCGCCGAAGGAAACGAACGGTAACGGGATTCCGGTGATCGGCATGATCCCGATCGTCATGCCCACGTTGACGAGCACGTGAAAGAAAAGAATTCCGACGATTCCCGAGGCGAGTAACAGACCGAACCGGTCTCGCGCCGCCAACATCGATCGTATCCCGCCGTACAAGAGTGCGGCGTACAGCGCCAACAACACCGCGGCGCCGGCAAAACCCCACTCTTCCGCCAGCACCGTAAAGATAAAGTCGGTCGAATTTTCGGGAACGAAGTGGAGTTGCGTTTGGGTACCGTGGAACAATCCGCGACCCAACCACTCGCCGCTTCCCACCGCGATCTTCGACTGGTTGAGATTGTAGCCGGCGCCAAGTGGATCGAGCTTTGGATTGAGGAAGACGAACAAGCGCGCTTTCTGAAATGGTTTGAGCACGGCCGACGTTCCAACCGCTACCGCGCCAACGAGCAGCACGCCTAACCCGTAAATCGCGAAATCGCTCAACTTCGGCAACCCGAGAAACAACTGCGTGGTTAGAAGCGCGAGCAATACCAAAGCCGTTCCGAGATCGGGTTGTTTGAGAATCAATAGCGCCGGTATCCCGACGACCAGCAGCGGCTTCCATAAATCTTGCAACTTATCGTATGAGCCGCGGCACAACGTCGCCGCCAACGCGATGGCCACGATCAGTTTTGCCGGTTCGGACGGTTGGAACGTGCCGAGCGGTCCCAACGATAACCAGCGCTGTGCGCCGAGCGCGCTGTGACCGCCGCGCAAGATAAACAACAACAGCACCAGGTTTACCGCGTACAACCCGATAGCCCAACGTTGCCAATTGCGGTAGTCGACGAACGATACGCCGATCATCACGCCGATGCCGAGGACGACGTACAGCACCTGGCGGCGCACCTCGCCGGCCACTTGTTCGTCGTGTTGTCCGGCCGAATCGATGCAAATCAGGCCGATGACGGTCGCGGCGATCGCAGCGAGCGCGAGCGGCCAATTGAAATTGCGCAGAAAACGGCGCACGTCGCCGCGCAGCGCGACGCTCGCCACCGAGCTCAATTCGCCGAGACGGTTTCCGTAGAACTCGCCGAAATCGAACCCTTGCGTTTGCGCCGCCGTCGGCGCCGCTTGAGATCACCGGGTGCGACGGCATCGCCCGAAGGCGCCGCCACGACAGCCGTTTCGGCGGCCGGAACCTCAGCGGGCGGCGCAACGCCGGCCGCCGGTTCGATCGCCGCAGCCTCTTCTTCGGCTGGGGTGACGATCTCTGGGGCGACGGCGGCAACCGGGGCGACCACGGGCGGTTCGGCAACGTGGCCGTTGCTCGCACGATTGACCGCGATGATCGGGATATTTGCTAGCATCGCCAGGGCTTTATCTTGGCGCTCGAACGACACGTCGATCTTCTCGCGATCCACTTCGACGTATCGCGAGATCACGTCGACTAAGTCGCGCTTCATCGAATCGACGATCTCGGGCGACAGCTCGAGATGGTCGGTCATGAGCACGAGCCGTAACCGCTCCTTGGCCGTCGAACTCGAGCCGGAGTGGCCGAACAGCCGCCGGAAAAAATCGATCACGCTCTGCGGCCTCCAAACCATGCGCCAACGCGCGATAGAAACGATTCTTTACCTTGCGCCGTCGGCGCGGGAACGTCTTCGCCGGCGACCCGCGCGGCGATCGCGCGATACGCGGCGGCGGCCGGAATGTCGGTGCGCAGCGCCAACGGTTCGCCGCGATTACTGGATACGATAATTTCTGGTTCGTCGGCGATCGTGCCGAGCAGCGGGAGGCGTAGGATCGCGTTGACGTCCTCGACCGACAGCATCTTGCCCTTTTTCACGAGATGCGGACGGATGCGATTGACGATCAGCTGCGGGCGAAAGCGGTTGCCGAGCAGACCGACGACGCGGTCGACGTCGCGTACGGCCGAAACCTCCGGCGTGCAAACGACGATGGCTTCTTCGGCGCCGGCCACGGCGTTCTTGAAGCCGCGCTCGATCCCGGCCGGACAGTCGATCAACACGTAATCGAACCGTTCGCGTAACGCGCGAACGAGCTCGCGCATCTTCTGGGTGTCGACGTCTTCCTTTTCGCGCGACTGCGCGGCGGCCAGCAAGAACATGGTCGGCGAGCGTTTATCCGGAACCAGCGCTTCGTCGAGCGTCGCTTTCTCTTCGATGACGTCGAGAACGTGAAACTGAACGCGGCTTTCTAAACCGAGTACGATATCCAAGTTGCGTAATCCGACGTCGGCATCGATCAACGCAACCCGCGCACCCCGTTGCGCGAGCGCCGTTCCCAAATTCGCGGTCGTGGTCGTCTTTCCGACGCCGCCTTTTCCACTCGTCACGACGATGGCGCGGCCGAGCACCGGCGCACCCTCGACCTGCGGATGTTCTTGCGCTTCGCTCAAAACATGCATAACTTACCCTGCTTTCTTTCCACCGAACAACCGGCTCAGCAATCCCGGTTGATCGAAACGCATGAACGGTACGATTTCACCCTCCAGGCGGCGCGCGATGTTGTCGTAGGCCGCGCCCAAACGATTGTTGTCCTCGAGAACGACCGGTTGACCTCGATTGGTCGTGTCGATGATCTCTTCGTCGTCGGGAATAATTCCGAGCAATTCGAGGGCCAGAATCTCGCACACGTCGTCGACCGACAGCATATCGCCGGTGCGCACCATTTCGGGGCGTAACCGATTGACGATCAAGCGAGCCGGCATGTGCCGGTCTTGCAGTTTTCCGACGACCCGGTCGGCGTCGCGAATCGCACTGACCTCGGGCGTGGTAACGACGATGGCTTCGGCCGCCCCGGCGAGGGCGTTGCGGAAGCCGCCTTCGATGCCGGCCGGACAATCGATGAATACGTACTCGGCCTGCTCCGCGGCTTTGGCGACGACAGACGCAAACTGTTCTTGCGTGATCGCGTCCTTCTCACGCGTCTGCGCCGCGGGTAGAATCGATAGCGATTCGAAGCGTTTGTCTTTGATCAGGGCTTGGCGCAGTTGGCAGCGTCCTTCGACCACCTCGACCAGATCGAAAACGATGCGCTTCTCCAAACCCATAACGAGATCGAGATTTCGCAAACCGATATCCGCGTCGATCAAGATGACGCTGCGGCCGCGTTTGGCAAGCGCGGCGCCGACGTTAGCGGTGGTGGTCGTCTTGCCGACGCCGCCCTTGCCGGACGTTACGACGATGCGTCGCCCGTTCATCGTGACGCTTCTTCGCTAGGCGCCGGCAAACGGTCGATCGGAACCACCGCGATCGCTCCGTCTCGAACGAACGCGCCTTCGGCCTGCGCCGTGCGCCGCTGCTTTCGCTCGAGATCTGCGCCGATGAAGGCCGCGATCCGCAACTGCGTCGGGTCGAGATCGAACGCCAGCACGCGCGCTGAGGCGTCCCCACCGGCCCCGGCGTGGGCCACGCCGGCTAGCCGGCCGAAGACGGCGATGTCTCCGAAAGCAACAATTTCGGCTCCCGGATTAACATCTCCGACGATCACGACGTTACCAGTGTGATGGAGGCTTTGACCGCCGCGCAAGGTCGCGGCATGGTACAACGCCGCTGGGCGATCATCGACCGCGCGCAATTGCGGCGCGGAAGCGATGGCCGGCCTGGCCGGTTGGCGTGGTACGCTGCCTTCTCCACGACGACGCCGCGCCGCAATGTCGGCGCGGGCGCCGGCAAAATCCGCGACCAGCGAGCGCGCGGCCGGGGAAAGCTCGGCATCGGTCAGACGCCGGGCCGATCGCATCGGCATTTCGGCGGCCGCGGCGACCGGCTCGTAACGCAGCGAATGTTCGGTAGCCAGGCGCTCGGCGACGGTTCCACCGCAAAGGCCTTCGAGGGTGATTCCCGCTGCCGCCAACGTGGACTGCAGCCTGGCCCATTGTTCGGGCGAGGGAACGTCGTCGCCGAGCCGTGCAACGGCCGGACTCCCACGGTAGAAACCGGGTTGCTGCGCCAGCACGCTTTGCAACTCGTCGAGGGCTTCCTCAAACGCTCGACCTGCAAGAGCTACTTCGAGCCCGCGCCGGCGGCCGCGCAAAATCGTCACGTCGTTCTCCGAATACCATGACCGCTCGACCGCGGTTAAGGAGGGCAGTCCGCGTCAGTTCACGCTGGCAGGCACTCGGTCCCCGCCGCCATCCACACAGGATTCGCAAGTTCTTGCTATTATCCACAACCAGTACACAAGCTCGGCCGCGAATGCCGGAGCCATACGAATTCCTAGAGAAAGCCGTTGGTGCTATGCGCCGTCTTCTTCCCGCACTCGTTGCGTTCTCGCTGCTCTGCAGCGTCGTCCCCACGCCGGCTCGCGCCATGTCGACCGCCGCCGAGATCCAACTCGGTCAATCCGAGGATCAGGAGATCGTCGCGGGCAGCGTGATCGAGACCGATCCATTGATGAACGCGTACGTTCAGGGCATCGCCGAAAATCTTTGGAATCAAGTCGCCCGTAAAGACGTCCCGTATTCGATCAAAGTCATCAAGGACGACAGCATCAACTCGTTCGCGACGATGGGCGGGTTCGTGTACATCGACGAAGGCTTGATCGATTTCGTTCAATCCGACGACGAGTTCGCAAGCGTCATCGGCCACGAAACGGGCCACATCGAACGCCGTCACGTCATCACCTCGCAATCCAAAGCCCAAATTCTCGATATCCTGTTTGGATTGGCGTCGATGTTCTCGCCGTTGCTTTACAACTTCGGCGGTCTGGCGGAAGCCGGTTTGATGGCCAAGATTTCGCGCGAAGACGAGTTGCAGGCCGACCGCTACGGTTTGCAGTTGATGTCGCGCGCGGGTTACGACCCCGAATCGATGGTTACGATGATGGCGCACTTAGGCGTGCTGCAAGACGAGCACAGCGATTTGCTCACCAAATATCTCGAAGACCATCCGGATCCGAAGAATCGCGTCTCGCATCTAATGGGCTACCCGGAGTTGGATCCCAAAAACGTAACGACGTCGCAACAGCTCGTGCAAGCTTCCAGTGACGAAGAGCGCGCGCGCTACAGTTTCTCATCGTACCGTTTGCATCAAGTCCTGGCCAAAGAACCGCAAGACCCCGAAGCGTTGCTCGAGTTAGGCCAATCCGAACTAGCGCTCGGACAAACCAGCAAGAGCGAACAAACGCTGGCCGAAGCGGCGCAGTTGGGCGCGGCGCAAACGCGCGCGACGGCCAATCAGCGCATCGCCGCGTTGCGCCAGATGCAAGTGGAACGCGTCAATTTGACGCATCCGAACCTTCCGAAGTTACAGGCCGCCGTACGGGCCGCGAAGACGTCGCAGCTGGCCGCCGCGACGCAGATTCAAGCTCGCGCCTCGGAAGGCAAAGACCAGCTCAAATCGGTGAACAACCGGATGAACTCGCTACAATACGAGATCCCCGATTTCAGCCGCATCAACATCAAGCGCGGCTCCAAAGTCGAAGCCATCGTCAAAAACTTGAATTTGATGTCGCGCTCGGTCAACAGCGCGCTGCAGGATGCGGGCGACGCGATCGGCGGCGTCGGATCGTTAGAGGTCAACAAAGAGAGCGGCCTGCTCAAGGAAGGCTCGACGATCTACGACGAGATGCTCGCGCCGTTCTCGGAAACGCCGATACCTAGCGATTCGCTCGCGATCCTACCCGATTACCCGAAGATGATCGATCAGCTAACGACCGCAGACGAAGAGATGCTCCGCTCGGTCGACGCGTCGCGCGCGTCGCTAACGTTGCTGGATCAATCGCTCGGGGACTTGGACGAGTTCCTCAAGCAGCTGGATGAAGTGCACATGGGCTATAACGGCGACATCAGCCAATCGTCGTACGAAACGATCGAACCGTTGATGAAAAAGAACGTCGCCGAGTTCGATGCGGCCGCGGGCGAAGCGTCGCAGAGCACGCAACTGTACAACATGGCGCGCACGCGGCAACTTTCGTCGCGAATCGCGCTGCTGGGCCTCGGAAGCTCCCCGCAACGGTATTCGTCGTTGCAGTACGCCCTGCAGCAACGCTTCGGCTCGGACGGCTTGGACTATCGAACGATGTTGCGCGACGGCCTAACGCCCGGCGACGTAACGGTCGCTACGATCGTCGCGGCCGATATCAAGAGCACGCCCGAAGCGATCGTCGCCGAGGCGCGCAGTTCCAAACAGACGGTCGAAGACGTGGCCAACGCACACGGAATGCACGCGTGGCCGCTCGAGATCTTCACCGGACTGGTGTATCTCGATTTCACCGACGATCCGTTTAAGGAGTTACGCAAGGCCGACGGGACCGAGTCGGTCGAGCTATCGCAGCTCGGTCTGTAACATGACCGGCCCGTAACGGGTATGTAGGCGGTATGACTTCCGTGATTCGCGTCCGCGACGTTTTCCGGCTGGTTCGCCGCGGCATCGACGTGCGCGCCGTTCAAGCCCACGTGCAAAAGCCGTTCCGCTTTCTGCTGGCCGGAGATCCGGCGCTGGTCGGACGGCTGCGCGGCTTGCTGCTCTCAGGCCACGAGGCCGGCGTACCGCTCGACGCAGCGGCGTGTCTTGAAACGTACGTCCCGGGCGCTCAACAGACGGCCACCGGCGACGTACGCGCGATCTTGTTCGCCGGCCGCTCCGGCGACGCAAACAGCGAAGCCGCCGCCGAACTGCGCCGGCTCAACGTTCCGATTTATCTGATCGCGGTCGACGAGGCTGCGACCGTGGCTTCCGGTCCGGCTGCGGCCCCGGCAGCGGGTGCGATCGCAGAATATATCGCGCCGGATATTTCGCGCGAGTTTTTGCGTCAATACTTCTTCGCGCACCTCATCGAGAGCGCGCGTGGTGTCGAAATCGCCGTGGGCCGGCGCCTACCGCCGCTGCGCGAAGCGGTCGCCTCAAAGCTGACGCGCGACGCCGCGAAAAACGCGCTGAAAGTATCGCTTGCGAGCGCGGTTGTGGATCACATTCCGTTGCTGGGCGCGGTCGCCGGCGTTTTCGCTTCGGCCGGCGATATGATTGCCATCACCGGCATCCAGATGATGCTCTTGCTGAACATCGAGGCGGCGTACGGTAACGATCCCGACGTGCAGCGTATGTGGCAGTTGTTACCGGTGGTCGGCGGCGGTTTGGGCTGGCGCACGTTGGCTCGCGAACTCAGCGGCTTCATTCCGGTCGCCGGCATCGCGATCAAGGGCGCGATCGCCTACGCCGGAACGATCGTCGTGGGCGAAAGCGTCACGTTCTTGCTCGAACACGGGCGGCACATGAGCGGCGAGCAAGCCAAGACGATCTTCGAACGAACCAAGAACGACGCGCTATCCATCGCACGCGACGTTGCTAGCAAACTACGTCGCAAATCCGGCGACTCATAACCGCTCGAGCAATCCCTCGTCGTCGTACGTTTGCATCTCGGGCGGCAGACGGTCGCGAACTCGCGCGGCTATTTGCGTAGCTAACGCCGTTCGCCGCTCCGGCGAGAGCGCGTCGCGACGCTCTAAGAACCGCACGATCAACGCCCGCTCTTCGCCCGAAAGGTAGCGCGTCGCGCCGTACACAGGTTCGGCGACGAAGGCGCGCTCGGCCGGCAAATCCAACGAGGCGTCGCGAACCACCAACGTGCCGGCAGCATAATCGCCGAGACGCTTGTTTTCGTCCGAAAGGATCGTGCTGGCGGCGGCGATGGCGTAGTAGCCGAGAATCAACTCGCCGACGCGTACGAGGTTTCGCACCGCTGCGGCGCCGAGATCGATCGGAAAACCGCCATCGCGCACGACGCGAATACCCAGCAGTTTCTTCCCGGGCGTCTGTCCGTTCCAAAACGCTTCGAAGACGATAAAATATCCGAAAAACGCCGAAAACGTGATGACGACGATGATCGCGATCGCGATGGCTTGCACCAGTTTGTCGCTTGCGGCTTCGTGGCGCGGTCGAGGCGGGGCATGCGCTCCGATGAGCGCCAACCCCGCAAAGATTGCTACGAGGATGGCGATCTGGAGCGCTTGATCGATGATGACGGCCAAAAACCGGCTGCCTAAACCCGCCAGGTGGTAGGTGAGTTCGACGCTTTCGGGCGTGCGCACGTCGACGTTGCGGTCCATTGCAGGGCGCTTCGCTTGGGAAACCGCTCGACCCCGGTAGAAAGCTCCGCAGGTCATGCATTCGCAAGCGCGCTTCCGCGCCGCCCGGCAGGACTCGTGGCAACGTTTGGACGCGCTGATCGCGCAAGCCGGTCGCCGCGGCGTACGATCGCTGCGCGACGGAGCGGCTACCGAAGCCGGCCGATTATACCGCTCCGCAGCAGCCGACTTGGCGTACGCGCGCGGCCGCGGATTCGATCCGTCGCTGATCGAGTATCTGAATCGCTTGACCGCCCGAGCCCACGCTCTGGTATACGGCGCGACCGTAGAGAGCGGCGGCGGCCGAATCGCGACGTTTTTCGGCGAAACGTTTCCGCGCGAGATGCGGCGTTCGTTCGGGACGATCGCGATCTGCATCGCCATTACCGTGGCCACAGCCGTCGCTTCGTACGGGGTCGTTCGCATGCATCCCGAGCGCGCCGCGGCGCTGCTCCCGCGCGAGATGGTCCCGGATAGAATTCGCGCCAGCTTACACGATTCGAACTTCGGCTTCGACCGCAGCTACTCGCCGGCCGTTTCGGCCGAGATCATCGCCAACAACGTCAAGGTTGCCATCGTGGCATTTGCCGGCTGCGTGACGCTGGGCGTCTTGACGATTTGGATCGTTGCATTCAACGGGATCATGCTCGGCGGCGTCGCCGGTTTATTTGCGAACGCCGGCTACGGGACCGATTTTTGGGCGACCGTGGCACCGCACGGGGTCATCGAATTGACCGCGATTCAAATCGCCGGGGCTGCCGGTTTGCTGATCGCCGCCGGGGTCATCTACCCGGGGCGCCTTTCGCGTCGCGATGCGGTCCGCGCTAACGCGCGGCGCGCCGCAACGTTGATCGCGGGGGTTGCCGCCATGTTGGTCGTGGCGGGAACGATCGAGGGATTTCTTTCGCCGCAACGTTGGCCCGCAAGCGTTCGCATCGCAATCGGCGCGAGCACCGCGGTCGCTTTGATACTGTACTTCGGTTTTGCGGGACGCGCGCGATCTACAGCAGCCCGCGCTGCTTCACGCGCAAATAGCGGTCGACCAGCGCTACCGTAAGCTCGTTGGCCGGGACGTCGACGACGATCGCCCCCGAGCGTGTCAAACGTGCGGCGGCAGCCCGGCGTTCTTCGCGCAGGTCCAACGCGACCGCGGCGCGGTACGCGTCATCGACCGCCAGCGGAGCAACCGCCAGCGCTGCATCGATTGCCGCATCGCTCATGAACGCGCACATCAACACATGCCGTCGTGCCAGCGAAGCGAGTTCCGCGATCAGCGCGGGCTGCGACAGCGGATCGACCGCGTCCGTAAATAGCACGATTAACGAACGTTTGCGCAGATGGCGGCGAAGGTAGGCAAACGCCGCGCCGTAGTTTGCTTCCACGAATTGCGGCTCGAGATCGTAGAGCAGCTCCGTTAACCGCGAGATCGACGCGCGGGTGGAACGCGGCGCCGTTGCCGCAACGATCGCCCCGGCAAATGCAACCGCGCCGACGCGGTCGCCGGCGGATCCGGCGACGCCCGCAAGCGATAGTGCCGCGGTGACCGCGTAGTCGAGCTTACGCAGGTCGCCGACGCGCGGCGTCATCAGGCGCCCGCAGTCGATCAACAGCATCACGTTTTGGCTGCGCTCGATCTCGTGCTGCGAAACCATCACCTTCCCACGCCGCGCGGTCGCGTTCCAGTCGATCGCGCGAAACTCATCGCCGTCGTTCCACTCGCGCACCGATTCGAACTCGGTGCCGGCGCCGCGGGCGCGGAGTTTTCGCAATCCGGCGTCGATCGTACGTTTGCGCGCCGAGAGGTGTCCGTATCGCGCCAAGGCAGACAGATCGGGGTACACGCGGAACGGTTCGCCCGCGTCGACGCGCATGCGGCGGCGCAACAAGCCGTAACGATTCTCATACCACACGTACAGCGCGCCGAACGCGTCGGCGCCGCGCGCGACCGGCAGCACCGCGCGCGCAATCGCTACGCGGGATCGAGCCGGAACGACGGCAACGGCTTCATCATCTAAAAACCGCAACGTACGTACCGGCGATTCCACGATGCCGGCGCGCACCTCGACGTTCGATCGATTCTCGACCGCGTAGTCGAGCGATGCGCTCGATCGCAGCGCGAGATGCGGCTGTGCTTGCCGTCGAACGTTAATCGAGTTCGGTCGCGGGCCACCCGCCGCGTCGAGCACCGCCGCGCAGACGATGGCGGCCACCGCGACGGCCGCAACGATTGCAAGACCCGGGATCGCCGCCGAACATGCCCACAGCAGCGCGACCGCCCCCAGCGCGTAGAGAAAGCGCGGCGTTACCCAGATGGGCAACCAGGAACGAACGATCCTACGCTTCACGCGGAACGGGCGTCGTCTGCAAAATATCCGTTATCACGGAAACCGCGTCGAGACCCTCGATCTCGGCGTCCGGAGCAACGATCAAACGGTGCGGCAATACGAAGCCCGCGACATCCTTCACATCGTCGGGCGTCACGAACTCGCGCCCGTCGATCG
This sequence comes from Candidatus Tumulicola sp., assembly GCA_036502885.1. GTDB lineage: Bacteria > Vulcanimicrobiota > Vulcanimicrobiia > Vulcanimicrobiales > Vulcanimicrobiaceae > Tumulicola. Next base: position 7,875 of record DASXXU010000171.1, on the reverse strand, counting down.
CAGCGGCCGCTTGCGAGGCGGCGAGCAAAACCAGGCTCGCGCGGGGCGAGGCGCCCAGCGTTAGCGACGCGCGTTCGCGCGTGGCTGCAACGATCCGGTAGATGTAGTCGCGCACGGCCTGCGAACAGTGCACGCGTCGCACCGTCGCGCACGCTTGCAAAATCTCGTCCCCGGTCGCAACCGGATCGATCCCCGACGCCGACAGATCGCGCGGGTCGAAGCCGTTGGCCGCGCGCTCCAACAGTTCGAGCTCGCGCTCGCGGTGCGGATACCCGGCCACGATCTTTACCGCGAATCGATCTAGTTGCGCCTCCGGAAGCGGATACGTCCCCTCGTACTCGATCGGGTTCTGCGTCGCGCACAAGAAAAACGGGCGCGGTAACGTGTGCGACGTACCGTCGATCGTTACTTGGCCTTCCTCCATGGCCTCGAGCAAGGCCGCTTGCGTTTTCGGCGGCGTTCGATTGATTTCGTCGGCGAGGATGACGTTCGCCAGAATCGGCCCCCACCGCGTCGAGAACGTAGCGGTCTGCGGGTTGAATACCGTCGTGCCGGTGACGTCGGCGGGCATCAGATCCGGCGTGAATTGTATCCGTCGAAAATCTAAGCCGAGCAACCTCGCCAAAACACGAACGATTAACGTCTTGCCGGTTCCGGGAACGCCTTCGATCAGCGCGTGTCCCCCGGTCAGCAACGCGACGGTCAAGCCGAATGTGGTCCGTTGCGCGTCAACGACGGCGCGGCCGATTCCGTCCGTCAGCCTGGTCGCGAGATCGCGGACGTCGCCGTTCACGCGCGCTCCTTTCGCAGTTGAAATTCCAGCCAAGCGGCGCGTTGTAAGACGGCGTCGCTCGGTTTGGCCGCAGCCAGCCGGTCGAGCTCGCCGGCGATTGCCGCACGACGCGGTGATGCAGGCGCGCGCCGAACGCTTCGGACCAATGCCGACATCGCGTCGGCGCGTGCCCGAGCTCGCCGCAATAATCCGCCCATCGCGCGGACGTAGGCGGTCGTATTGCGTTCGTCCGGTGCATCCAACGGCACCGGCGGAGCGAACGGGACGTTCGCGCCGATCAGGCCGACCAGGACGATCGCCAACGTCAACACCAGGGCAGACTTTACCGGTCGCGGGACCGCCTGCCAAAACGTTACGTCGTCGTTGTATCCATGTGCGTATTCGTCGAATGCGACGGGACCGTGACCGGCCAGCACGGCGTACGCGAATCGCACGTTATCGCGTTGTAACAGTTTTGCGTTGCCGAACGACCCCGGAGACGTCGACGCGATCACGGTTCCCTTTCCGACCCGGTACGCAATCGCGACGCGATTGCCGTCTTCCGCCAATAGGAGAGCAGATATATGCGGCGACGCGGCAAACGACGCGGTCGCGGGCGCGTCGACCACGCGAACGCCGGTTTGCCGGCGCAACGCACTCGACGCCGTCGCCAACCGAACGATCGAATTTTTCGTTTGGCCGACGCGCGGCACGAGGTCGCGCGATCCGTCGAATGTGTTGGCTAACACCACGAGCCGGCCGCCCCGGGATACGAAACGCTGTATCGCCGATCGGTCCGCGCGGTCGAACGCGATCTGCGACGCATCCCCTTCGTTGTCCGAAACGACCAGCGTTCCGCCGCCATCGAAGGTCGTCAGCGAACGGCGCAAGCGGGCTACCGGGACGCCGACCGTTTTCAGCACGTCGTACAGTGCGCGGTATCCATTCGGCCCGCTGTCGTAGGTGGAGTAGATCGAACGCGCCGCAACGGTGTGCCCACGGTCGCGGGCAAATGCGATCGACACCAGCGCCACGATCCCCAGCACGAGCAACGCCGAATCGCGGGCGCGCGGGTTCACGATTCCCCGGAAATTGCGCGATACGCGCCGGCCGCACCGTCGAATTCCGCGCGGTTCAACGGACGCTCGGCATACGTGCCGATAGCGAAGGTCTGCGCGACCGTGTGGAACGACGGCGCGAAGCGCGGCTCGCGCGCGAACACCTCGCGGCCAAGTTCGCCGACGGTTGCGCCGGCCGAAACTTCGATCGCACCGCGTTCGCGCAACGCGGCCACCGTCGCGCCCATCAGGCAGCGGCTGGCATTGGCAAAGTCGCCGTTGGATGCGCTTTCGACCGCGCGCCGGTACCATTCGGCCGCGCCCAGGCTGCCGTAAATCGGTTCGGCACTCGACGCGCGTTTGCGATCCAGCGAGATCGACGATAGCAGCCGCAGTGCAAACACAACCACCACCAGGACCGCGAGCGCGAGCAAGATGTCGCCGGCGATACCGGTTGCAGCGCCGCCGTGAACGCGTCCGAACACGACGCGCACGATGTCGTCCCATCGATCGCCGATCCACCCGGTGACGTACTGCCACCACGGTCGTTGCGCGGGCGCGGGCGTCGCCCAGCGATACGCCGGTGACGCAAGCTCGCGAACCGCAATCGCACGCAATCCGTCCGGCGGCCGGACGAACGTCACACCGCTCACGCCGGACCGGCGGCCACGCGCTCGAGCTCGGCTTCCAAGTCGTAGCCTTCTCGCCGGATCCGCACGTCGAAATAATATACGGCCAACAAGACGATCGAAAACGGCGCGATGGCAGCATTCATCAGCGTCGACAACGCCACAGCCGGTATCAACCAGTGTTCGAAAACGAGCAGAGCCGTCACGACGCCAACGAGCGCGGAGCCGGCCACCGCCGCCGCCAACGCGGCGATCGCAAACAACGTCGCTCGCCAAAACTCCGCGCCCGAAAAGATCCGCGAGAAGCCGCTTGCCAGCGCCGCCATCGGTCCGACGCGTTCGATCGGAATCGCGTACATCGAGCACGTCAACGCGACGAACAACGGCAACGCGGATGCAAGCGCTGCCAGCGTTAACACGATCGCGATGATGAAGACGATGACGCCGGAAACGACCGAGGCCTTCGACAACAGCGCGGCCAGCAGAAACGAAAGCACGGCCACGACCAGAACCAGCAGATACCACAAGACCAGCAGCGCCAGATCCCAAATCAACATGCCGAGCATCGCCGGCCAACGCGATAGCGCGACGCGGTAGCACGCCTGGAACTCGACCGGACGTCCGCGATACAAACGCGCCACGCCAACCGAAACGGCCGCGACGGTTACGATCCAGATAGCGTAAAACGCAATCGCGATGCCGATGTACAGAAAGATTTGCGCGGGCGACTGCGGCGTGGTAAACGACGCCGGCAATGGGTCGTGCGGATGTTTGAACACCCAAAAGAGCGCCTCGAACTGCGTAGACTGTTGAGCGTCGACCGCGTACTGAACGAACGCGTACGGCACGAGCACGACCAAGACGATGGCAAAAAACTGTTTGAAGTTTCTTAGATACAGCGTAATGGCCCGGTCGAAAATCTCGCCGAACCCTAGGGGCCGAAGTTCCACGCCGGGGCGCTTCTTGCAGGGCCGCGCCGTTACCCCCGGTAGTTCTTGGAATGCTCGAAACCGTCGGGAACGTGGTCTCAATCTGGCGCTACCCGGTAAAGAGTTTACGCGGCGAACGGCTCGATCGCGTCGAGCTCGAACCCGGAGGCATCCCGGGGGACCGCGGACGCGCTCTGTTCGTTTCCGCCGGCCACGTTCGAGCCGGAAAGACCTATCGCGGTAAAGAGCACGAACGGCTGCACGTGTTGGACGACGCCGAGGCGGCGCGGTTCTGCGCGGCCGGGCGCGGCGTCACGCTCGAAGCAGTCGATGGCGACCATTTCTTCGATGCCGCCCCGATCTCGCTACTGGTCGACCGTTGGCTCGACGGCGTTAGCCGTCACATGGGATTCGATGTCGAGTTCAGTCGCTTCCGTCCCAACGTGTTCGTTCGCGCCGGCCGCGACTTCGACCGCGACGAAACCGCGCTCGGCGGCACCTTGCTGACGGTCGGCGATGCTTGCCTGCGCGTACGCGGTCCGATTACGCGTTGCGTGACGATCACGTACGCGCCGGATGGAAACTCGATACAATCCGGCGTGCTGCGTTATCTCGCGCGGGAACGCAATGCGTGGATGGGCGTGTATTGCGACGTGCTCCAGCCGGGAACGCTCGCGATAAACGATGAGGTGTACGTCCAGCCTGCGCCGGAGCTATAGAGCGGTGCGGCCCTCGAGCGCTTTGGTCAACGTGATCTCGTCGGCGTAATCCAAGTCGCCGCCGATCGGCAGGCCGTACGCCAATCGCGTCACCGTAATGCCGAGCGGATGGATGAGCCGCGACACGTATAACGCGGTCGCCTCACCCTCGGCGTTTGGGTTCGTCGCCAGGATGATTTCGCGGGAATCTTCGCGCCCGATACGTTCCACTAGTTCCTTCACACGCAACTGCGATGGGCCGATGCCGTCCATCGGCGATATGAGGCCGCCGAGCACGTGGTAGCGCCCTTTAAACGCGCCGGTACGCTCCACCGCATACACGTCCTTGGCTTCGGCAACCACGCAAACGGTGTGCGCGTCGCGGCGCTCGTCGACGCAAATGCTGCACGGATCTTCCTCGGTCAGCGAAAAGCACGTCGAGCAAAAGCGAACGCGATCTTTCACCGCGACGATCGCTTCGGCCAGCGCTTGCGCTTCGTGTCTCGGACGATTGAGGAGGTGGAACACGAGCCGCGCGGCGGTCTTCGGTCCGACGGTCGGCAGCTTGCTGAACTCGTTGATCAGGGCCGCGACCGGCCCCGCAACGGAGCCGGAGGTTGGCACGCTACATCAGACCTGGGATGCGCATTCCGCCGGTCACCGACGCCATTCGCTGCTGCGACGTCTCCAGCGATTTTGCGAGCGCGTCGTTGAGCGCGACGGTAATGAGATCTTCCAGCGTCTCGACGTCCTCTGGATCCACGGCTTCTTTTTTCAACGTCACGCTTTTGACGCGCTGATCGCACGTCAGCTCGACGGTTACGGCGCCGCCCGCAGCGGTTCCGGTCACGATGGTGTTGGCGAGTTCTTCCTGCGCCTTCACCATGTCGGCTTGCATCTTTTTGACCTGAGCCATGAGCTGCACTTGTTTCATCGTTACCGTATCCGTTCGTCAAGATAGCTGAATAACGCTGCGGGATCGTCCGGGGTCGTAGACGGCTCCGATTCCGTAGCGCGTGCCGGTAGCGGAGACGAAGCGTCGCCGGCTGCGCTTGCTATGCGCACGCGAATGGTGACCGACGGCCCGAGGACGTCGCGGGCGGCGGCTTCGATGAGTTGCATCCGGTCGCGCAAGATCGAGGCGTCGTGTTCGGTTCGCACCTGCAAGTGGAGTACGTCGCCGGCGACTTCAACAATTTTGGCGCCGGAAAGCGGGCCGCTCAACGACATGCGTTCGCTCTGGGCTTTGGTTCGAATGCTGGGCCAAGCCGCGTTGGCTTGTTGCAAGGTCAACGGTCCCGGCGGTCGTTGCTTCTGCGCCGAGGTTCGCGCGGCCGGTTCTTGCGCGACAGGTTCTTGTGTGGCCGGCGCTGGTGCTTGCGCGAGCTCCTGACGCGCGGGTGCAGCTCGCGATGCCTGCGGCCGGCGGGGCGGCGGCTCGGTCGGGCGAGGTTGTGGTTGCGCCAGTGGCGCGCGTGGTTGGCCGGGGTCTTCGAGCGCTGCAACCCGCGCCGATAGCGCGTCCAGGGTTGGGTCTTCGCCCGCCAAGACGATCCGGAGCATCGACGTCTCGAGTTCGAGGCGCGGGTTGCCGCCGGAACGCGCCAAAGCGATCGAGTCGGTCAGCACGCGCAGCGCACGCACGAGCAGCGATTGGGGAAACGAATCGGCACGCTGCGCCGCGCGCGACGCGTCTTCGGGCGCGAGATCGCGTTCCAGCAGTTCGGGATCGACGCGCGCTACCAAGACGTTGCGGAACGCCGCAACCAACAATCGCATCAGCACCAACATGTCGATGCCGCCATCGGCGGCCGAATCGATCGTGTCCAACGCTGCTGCCGCATCGCGCGCGGCGACCGCGTCGACGAGCATTTGCGCGACCTCGCGGCCGCTCGTACCGAACGCCGTATCGAGCGACTCGGCCGTGATGCGCTCGCCGGTCGAAAAGGCTGCAGCCTGCTCGAGCATGGTTAACGCGTCACGAAGGCCGCCTTCGGAACGATACGCGATTGCGGCCAGAGCCGCGTCGTCAACGCTGATGCCTTCTTCATCCGCGATAAATCGCAACCGGTCGATGGTCACCGGAACGGGAATCCGCCGAAACGCGTACCGCTGGCACCGCGACAGGATCGTCACCGGCAGTTTTTCAGGTTCGGTCGTGGCCAAGATGAAGACGGCCCACTCGGGCGGCTCCTCGAGCGTCTTTAAGAACGCGTTCGCGCCCTCTTTGGTGAGCATGTGCGCTTCGTCGATGATATAGACTTTGGCACGCATAGCCGCCGGCGCGAACTTAACCGCGTCGCGAATTTCCCGTATCCCATCGATGCCGCGATAGCTCGCGGCGTCGATTTCCAAGACGTCCAGTGCCGTGCCGGCGAGCATCGCCCGACAATTCTCGCACGTATTGTCCGGCTCGGGCGTCGGCCCGTGCACGCAGTTGATGCAACGCGCTAAAATTTTTGCCGCGGAGGTCTTTCCGGACCCGCGCGGCCCCGAAAAGAGATACGCATGCGCCAGTTTTCCGCTCGACAACGCCGCCGAGAGCGTGCGGACGACCGCGTCTTGACCCACCAAATCGGCGAACGAACGCGGCCGCCAAGTACGATAGAGGGACACGCGGCCATCTTACGGAGGCCGTTTGGGGGTGCCTGCCGTCGGGTAAGTGAAACGGCGCGGGGCCCTCGTAGTGTTTAGCGAGTGTGGGGCTTCGCGTGCGAATGCCCGCATTTCCCATATGATATTTAAGAGAGAGAGCGAGCCAAAGGCTTCGGTGGACGTACACTCCGCACTCCGAAAGTATTTCGGATTTTCGACATTTTATCCGGGCCAAGAGGAGGTCGTGTCGCGAGTATTGCTCGGACAAGACACGCTGGCAATTCTGGCAACCGGTGCCGGAAAAAGTTTAACCTATCAACTCCCGGCGTTGATGATGCCGGGGACGACCGTCGTGGTCAGCCCGCTGATCGCGTTGATGAAAGATCAACTCGACGTGCTTCGCGAGCGCGGCATTACCGACGTCATCGCACTAAACTCGACGCTTTCCGAAGACCAAGAGGGCGAGGCGCGCGAGCGCATCGCGTCGGGCAAGGTGAAGATCGTTTACACCACGCCTGAGAAGCTCGAGGATCAAAGTTTTTTAGCGCTACTCCAAGCGCTCGACGTGCCGCTGTTCGTGGTCGACGAAGCGCACTGTATCAGTCAGTGGGGACACGATTTTCGCCCCGCATATCTGGCCCTCGGCGCGGCCGTCCGGCAACTCGGCAACCCGACGATCCTGGCGTTAACCGCTACCGCAACGCCCTCGGTGCGCGAAGATATCCTGCGACAACTCGGCATCGAATCGGTTCGTCCGCTGGTGCGCGGGTTCGACCGTCCCAACCTGGTATACGAAGCGCGGCGCGCCGATAAAGAAGCCGACAAGCTAAAGATTCTCAACGCGTTATTCGTTGGCGACGACGCATTGCAAGGTACCGGTATCGTTTATACCGCGACGATTAAAAACGCGCTCGAAGTGCAAGAGCACCTAACGCAAGAGCTGGGTATTCCGGCCGCCGTGTACCATTCGAAGCTTCATAAAGAAGAACGCACCGCGGTGCAAAACGCTTTTATGGGCGAAACGATTCGTGCGGTCGTCGCTACCAATGCGTTTGGGTTGGGAATCGACAAACCGAATATCCGGTTCGTCGTGCATTACGATCTGCCGGGCTCGGTCGAAGCCTACACCCAAGAAGCGGGCCGTGCCGGGCGCGACGGTCTGACCTCCCGCTGCCTGTTAATCTATCGCATGAG
>DASXXU010000170.1:0-20534 GCA_036502885.1 Candidatus Tumulicola sp. | reverse complement strand
GCCGGAGCCCGTTCCAAAGCCGGTCAAAACGCACGCGCCGCCGCCCGACATCAATGCCCGGCTGCGCGGGCTGCTCCCGAACGGCCCGGTGCACCCGGAGACCAAGCAGTACACGCCGCGAATCTCGCTGCGCGGATCCCTGCGGCCGACGCCGCCCCCCGAGGTACTGGCGAAAACCAAATTTCTGTACAAGTCCACCGGCGGCTCGGACGGTCTGGTGGAAATGTGGGTCACCGACGTGCATAAGTCGGGCTTTACCTCGGTGTGCACGGGTTGGCTGGTCCGCTATCCGATCAACGGCGTGGCGACCCACCCGGGCGATTTCGCGCCGTCCAACGGAACGCAGATAGCCGTCGGGGGTGCCGCCGGCCACGGCACGCTGCCGCCGATCGTCGAGGGGATCACCACCGCGCCGTGCGAGGGACGCCTGTTGGAGCCGTACACCAAGGAAACGACGCCGTAGCAGCGCGGCTTGCGGCTGGAAACCCTTTTGGGTATGATGGGGTTAGCAGTAGGAGAGCGTGGGCAGGTCCCGCGCTTCGTTTTTTCAGTGGCAAGCGATTTACAAACGGCATTCGAACGAGAACTCGACGCGATCGCGCACGACGGGCAAGCATTTCCAAAATTGGAAATCGTCGCCCACCGCGCGCGCAATTCGCATCGTCTGACATCGTTCGCGGTGACGATCGACCGTCCGGGCGGGGTCGATATCGAGTTGTGCGAGCGAATCGCAGCTCGAATAAACGGATCGCTCGAGAGCTTTCAAGAGCCATACGCGTTGGAAGTCGAATCGGCCGGATTGGACCGTCCGTTGTTGCGGCCGGCCGATTACGAACGGTTCGCCGGCCAGCGCGCGAAGATCGTCACGACGCTGACCGTCAACGGCAGCAAGACGCATCGCGGAACGTTAGCCGGGATGCGAGGGGAAACCGTCGTGCTGCAAACCGAAGGCGGCGAACTGCCGGTGCCGTTTGCCGCTATCCGCACCGCCAACCTCGAATACGATGCTCGCGCCGACCTACAGCGCGCCAAACGCGAACGAAAGAAGTCAGATGCCGACAGAAACGATTCCTGAAGAGCGATTAATCGACGTCCTGCAATCGATTGCGAAGGACCGCAACATTGCGTTCGAGATGCTGCTCGAAGCGCTGGAAGCGGCGTTGCTGACCGCGTACAAGCGCCATTTCGGCAGCGAGTCCAACGCGATCGTGGTCGTCGACCGCCAGAGCGGTGCGTACAAGGTGTATCATCGCCGCACGATCGTCGATGAGGTAACCGATCCCAAGCTGGAGATTTCGGTGCGCGATGCGGGCGAGCCGTATCAAGCCGGCGACTTTTTCGATGAAGAAGTAACGCCCAAAGATTTCGGCCGTATCGCCGCGCAAACCGCGAAGCAAGTTATCGTGCAACGCATCCGCGAAGCCGAACGCGATACGGTCTTCAACAAGTACGTTCGCAAGCTGAACGACTTGGTAACCGGAACCGTGCAGCGGTACGAACAGCGCAATATGTTCGTGACGCTCGAAGGCCGCGACGAAGCGGTGATGTACCTCGACGAGCAAGTCCCGGGCGAATCGTATCGGATCAACGATTTCATTCGCGCGTACGTGCTGGACGTTAAGCGGTCGCCGCGCGGGCCGCAGGTGATCCTGTCGCGCACCGCCGAGGGTTTGGTACAGCGGTTGATGGAGCTGGAGGTTCCGGAAATCGCCGACGGCACCGTCGAAATCATGGCCATCGCGCGCGAAGCCGGCAGCCGTTCGAAGGTTGCGGTGAAAACGAACCGTCCCGAAGTCGACCCCGTGGGTGCGTGCTTGGGGCCGAAGTCGAGCCGTATCGCTAATGTTACCGATAATTTGCGCGGCGAAAAGATCGACGTGATACCCTACGCGCCCGACCCGTCGGGCTTCATCATGAAAGCACTGGCGCCGGCGAAGGTGATCGAAGTAGAACTATTCGAGGACGACGGCGTCGCGCTCGTGATCGTTCCGGATTATCAACTGTCGCTGGCGATCGGTCGCGACGGACAAAACGTTCGCCTCGCGGCACGCTTGACCGGATGGCGGCTCGATATCGCCAGCGAGAGCGAGTCGGCGGAAGCTCGCGACCGGTACTTGGTCGAGCGTGACGAGCGGACCACCGAAGAAACGCCGGTCGAGGAACCGGAAGAAACGGTCGTGGCCGAGGGCGGCGTCGATATCGACCCCGATCTCATCCGCAAGCTAGAGGAGTTCCGTCGCGAACGGCTCGGCTCCGAAGGATCGTAAAGCGGCGCGGTGCAGCCGGTACGGCAGTGCGTGGGTTGTCGTACGCGATACCCGCAGCACGAGTTACAGCGATTCGTTCGCCGAGGCTCGAGCTGGGCTGCCGACGCGCCGAAAAAGCCTCGGCAACCCGGACGCGGCGCGTATCTCTGTTCGAACGGTTGCGCCGCGAGGACGGCAAAGAACAAGCGGTACCCGGGTCTTTCGGCCGTCGCGGCCGAATACCGATTTCCTGAGAATGAATCGATGACGAATATTGTGAGCATCGGCCACGTCGACCACCATGCGCCGTAAAGCGCAGAGGGCCGGCATTTGAACCCGTAATGGGCGCGTCCGTAGTCGGGACGGCCCATGTTGTTAAGGAGTTTTGACTACGGCAAAAGTACGGATCTTCGAGCTCGCGAAAGAGCTCGGTCTTTCCTCGAAAGAGCTTGTCACGCTGTTCAACGAGCGGCTAGGCGGGGTCTTCGAAGCAAAAAATCAACTCAGCGTCGTCCCGGACCAGATCGCAGATCTGGTTCGCAGCGTGCTGCTCAAATCGCCCGCGAAACCGGCCGCGCCGGCGCAAGCCGCGCCGTCTGCTGCTGCTCCGGCAGCTGCCGCGCCGGCCGCTCCCGAGGTCGCCCCGAAGCCTGCCGCGCCGTCGCGCCCGAAACCTAGCGCTCCGCCCGAGGAAGCGCCGGTTCCGCGCCTCCGTCCCGTCACGGGGCCGGCACCCCGGCCCGCGCGCCCTGCTGCGCCGCAGGCGCCGCCCGCGCCGGTTGCCGAGGCAGCGCCGGTTGCCAGCGTACCAGCCGACGTGGCTGCTCCCGAAGAAAAGCCCGCTCCGCCGCCTGCGGCCGAAGAAACCCCGCCGCCCGCGCAAGCGCCGGTCCGGCGCCCGGTGCGGCCGGCACCGCACGAGCCGATTCCGCAATTACGTCCGGTCCCAGCCGGCCAGCCGTCGATCGTCCGCAGACAGGCTCCGCCGCCACCCACGACCACCGCTTCGGCTTCGCCAGGTCCGCAGACGGGCTTGCCCGGACGTCCGGGCGTTGCCCCGCGTCCCGGCCAATCGATTCCGGTACAGCCCAGCAAGCCGGGTACTTTTCAGCGTGCCCCCGGACAGCCCGCGACCGGCGTTCCGGGCCGGCGGCATGCGGGAAACGGACCGTTCCGTCCGCTCGGGCCCCCGCAAAACCAGAACCAGACCCAGAACCTGAATCGTCCGGCGCCGTTCCCCGCACGTCCCGGCGTCGTTGCCCCCGGCGGGACCGACGCGCCCGCGCCGTCGACCGGCGGAGGACGTCCTGGCGACCGCGTGCGCTCGCGCGAAGACAAAGCCGCGGCCAAGAAAGATCGCGAGACCGAATTGCTGCTCGAAAAAGAGCGGCAGCGCAAGAAGAAGGGCGATCATGTTGCGGTAGCGCCCGCCCGCGCGCTCGAGGCGATCGAGATCCCCGATCTTCTCACGGTGCAAGAACTCGCGACGTCGATGATCGTGCCCGTGAAGGACGTGATCACCGAATTGATTCGTGTGGGCACGATGGCGACCATCAACCAGAACATTCCGAGCGACATCGCGATTGCGGTCGCGAAGAAGTTCGGCTTTAACGCCGTCGTCAAAGAAGCCGGCGAAGAAGTCACCGTCGAGCAAGAAGAAGACAAGCCCGAAATGCTGACGCCGCGTGCACCGGTCGTCACCGTTCTGGGTCACGTCGACCACGGCAAGACGTCGTTGCTCGATAGGATCCGCCAAGCCGACGTGGCGGCCGGTGAAGCCGGCGGCATCACGCAAAAAATCGGTGCGTACACGGTCGAGCAGAACGATCGCAAGATCACGTTCATCGATACGCCCGGTCACGAAGCGTTCACCGCCATGCGTGCTCGCGGAGCCAAGGTCACCGACGTTGCAATCCTGGTGGTTGCTGCCGATGACGGCGTCATGCCGCAAACGCGCGAAGCCATCGCACACGTCAAAGCTGCGAACGTTCCGATCGTGGTTGCGATCAACAAGATGGACAAACCCGACGCACAACCCGACCGCGTCAAGCAGCAGTTAGCCGAACAGGGACTGCAGCCGGTCGATTGGGGCGGCACCATCGAAATGGTGCCGGTATCGGCGCGTACCGGCGACGGTATCGCCGGACTGCTCGACACGGTACTCTTAGAAGCCGATATTCGCGATCTCAAAGCCAATCGCAATCGCCGCGCCACCGGCGTGGTGATCGAATCGGCGCTGCATCGCGGACGCGGTGCGGTCGCGACGGTGCTCGTACAAAACGGAACGTTACGCGTCGGCGATATCATCGTCGCGGGCGGAACGTTCGGTAAAGTGCGCGCGCTGATCGACGACAAGGGCAAACAAGTGAAGAAGGCCGGTCCGTCGATTCCGGTCGAGATTATGGGCTTGTCCGACGTTCCGGCAGCCGGCGATTCGCTCAGCGTGGTCAGCGACGAACGCGTCGCTCGCGAAACCGCCGAAAAGCGTGCGACGCGTCGTCGCGACGTGCGCATGCAGGCGACCAACTCGCAACGCGTCTCGCTCGAGACGTTCATGAGCATGCCGGCCGAAGGCAAGAAGTCGCTCAACCTGATCATTAAGGCCGACGGTCAAGGTTCGCTCGAAGCGCTGCGCGCGCGTATGGAGTCGCTCTCTACCGAGGACGTGGACATTCGCGTGATCCACGGCGGCGTTGGCGCCATCTCGCCCAACGACGTCAACTTAGCGAGCGCCTCGAACGCGGTGTTGATCGGCTTCAACATTCGTCCCGACGAAACGGCCCGCCGTCTCGCCGAGAACGAAGGCGTCGATCTGCGCTTCTATCAAGTCATCTACGAGATCGAAGAAGATCTCTTGAAGGCGATGCGCGGCATGCTCAAGCCGATCGAGCGCGAGGTATCGCTCGGCCGTGCCGAAGTGCGCCAAGTCTTCAAGGTCAGCAAGGTCGGAACGATCGTCGGCTGTTACGTGGTCAACGGCAAGATCGCCCGCAACAACAAGGCGCGCGTCGTTCGCGACAGCGCGGTGGTGTTCGACGGCGAGATCGAATCGTTGCGTCGCTTTAAGGAGGACGTGCGCGAAGTGGCTGAAGGGTTCGAATGCGGCATTCAGATCGCTAAGTTCCAAGACCTCAAAGAAGGTGACGTCATCGAGGCGTACACCATCGAGCAGGTGGCGCCGGAATTGGTGCGCGCATGAAGCCGCAACGATTAGCCAAGATCGATCACGAAATCCAACGCATTCTTGCGGTTCTGGTCTCGCAAGAGCTGCAAGACCCGCGCTTGGCCTTCGTGACGGTCACGCGCGCCGAGGTCAGCGACGATCTGCAACACTGCAAAGTCTTCGTGTCGGTTATCGGCGACCGGCACGCGGCCGGGCAGTCGCTGGAGGCGCTGCAGCACGCCAGTAAATTCTTACGCGGCGAACTCGGACGCAAGATCGATCTGCGTCACACGCCCGAGTTAACGTTTGTGGAAGATCGTTCGTCCGAACGCGCGATCGCGCTAGCAAAAACGTTGCGCGAAGCGGTTGGCGAACCGCCCTCCTCATGATTCAAGAAACGCCGCGCCTGGCGACGACCGCCGAAGTCGTCGCCGAGCTTCGCAAGCGCTCGACCTTCGTGATGGTCAGCCACGTCAAGCCCGACGGCGACACGCTCGGCGCCGGCCTAGCGCTGGGCCTCGCGCTGGAGAAGTTGGGCAAGCGCGTCCTGTATTTCCAAGAAGGCGCCGTTCCGCGAAACCTTCGCTTCATGCCGGGCGCCGATCGCGTTCAGTCGAAGCTGCCGTCCGATTTACCGGCCGACACGCTCTACGTGTTCTGCGACATGAGCGACCGCGGCCGTGCCGGGGATTCGCTGCCGCCGATGGAGCGCGAAAACGTTCTCGATATCGACCATCATTTGGGCAACACGTTGTTCGGGAAGTTCAACTACGTGCTTGAGAAGGAGTGCTCGACCGGCAGTACCGTGATGCATCTGCTGCGCGATCTCGAAGTGCCCCTCGACTCCGATATCGCTACCTGCGTGCTGACCGCCGTCATGACCGACACCGGCGGCTTCATGCACTCGAACACGTCCCCGGACGTGCTGGAGCTGGGCGCCGAACTGATGCGCGACGGCGCCGATAAAGAAGAAATTACCGAAGAAGTGTTCTTGCGCAAGCGGGTTGCGGCGACGCGCCTGCTCGGGCGGATCATCGACAACATGACGTTCGCGCACGACGGCCGTTACTGTTACTCGTACGTAGATGACGAGATGCTGGCGCAAACCGGCGCCGACGGCGAAGACACTGAGGATACCGTCAACACGCTACGCGGACAAGAAGGCGTGGAGGTTTCGGCGTTGTTCAAAGCTATCGAAGGCGAGATTCGCGTGAGCCTTCGTTCGAACGGTCGCGTCAACGTGCAGGCTGCCGCCAAACGTCTCGACGGCGGCGGACATTTTCGGGCTTCCGGGCTGTCGTATTACGGTCCGCTGAAGGAAGCGTTTGCAGCGGTCGAAGCCGCGTTGGTAGCCGAGGGCCTGTGACGCACGGTGCCGTGCCGTTGTGCGCGGGCATCTTCGTCGGCTTGTTCGGACTCGTTGGCGCAGTATTTATCGGCCGGCGTTTCCCCAACGCGCATTGGTTGCGCGCGGGTTACCTTATCATGGGATTCGGTGGTGCGTTGTTCGCGATTTGGGCGGTGACGCACGTGCTCGGCGTCGGCGTTGCGGCGGCGTTGGTCGTTGCGGCCGGAGCGGCTGTCGGCGCGATCGGCGCGTTACGTAAGGAGTTGCGCGAGACCCTCTAGCCACCGCGCGTTTATGCTGGGCTTCGTCAATCTTTTCAAACCGGCGGGTCTAACGTCGGCGCAGGCTGTAGGTCGCGTTCGCCGCATTTTCGGCGTCGCGTTCGGCGATCGCCGTTTGCAAGCCGGACATCTCGGCACGCTCGATCCGCAAGCCGCCGGGGTGTTACCGATCGCGCTGGGAAAAGCGACGCGTTTGATCCCGCTGTTGGACGATCGCCGCAAGGTATACGTCTGCACGCTGGTTGCCGGCGTGGCGACCGATACGCAAGACGGCGTGGGAAGCATCATCGCTTCGGCCGGCGTTCCTCGCGATTGGTCGACGCGATTATCCGTGGCGCTCGAAGCGTTCGTCGGACGCATCGAGCAAACGCCGCCGATGTATTCGGCGGTGCACCACGATGGTAAGCGGTTATACGAACTGGCGCGCGACGGGATTACCGTAGAGCGCAAGAAGCGAACCGTGACGGTGTATTCGTTGCAATTGCTCGGCATCGAAGGCAGCGCGACCGCGCGTCTTCGCGTCGCCTGTAGCGAGGGCACGTACATCCGAACGTTGTGTACCGATCTGGGCGAACGAATCGGGCTTCCGGCGCATATGGGTACGCTGGTGCGCGAGGCGTCCGGGCCGTTCGTGCTCTCCGAGGCGCTGCCGCTCGAGCAAATCGCGGCCGACCCGTCCGCGGCGGTCATGGCGCCCGAGAACGTCATCCCGTTCCCGACGGTGGTTCTGGATTTACGGGGTTCGGCCGATTTCCGAGCGGGCCGGGTCGTGCCGCTGCCGCAGGGGGTGGGCGCCCGCCATGTGTTCGTCCGGGACGAATCGAGGACGCTGGTCGGCGTCGGAGAAACGCTGGGAGCCCTACTCACCCCGCGTAAGGTATTCGTATAACCCATGCAAGTTTTTCACGCGCTGGAACGGAGCCCGGCGCGGCCGCTCGCGTTAGCGATCGGGTTTTTCGATGGCTTTCATCGCGGACATCGCGAGCTGGCACGTCGCACCTTACTGTTACGCCGGCCGCGCTGGCGTAGCGGCGTGCTGTCGTTTCGTAACCATCCGGCGTCGTTTTTGCGCCCGGGAAACGAGCCGGCGTTGCTGACGTCCCAGGCAGAGCGGCTGAATCTGTTCGCTGACGCGGGCTTCGAGGAGTGCCTCTTCCCGCCGTTCGACGAGCGAATCTCGACCCTGGAGCCGCAGGCGTTCCTCGAAAAACTGGTCGAGCTCAACGTCGGCGCGGTGGTGGTCGGTTCGACCTTTCGGTTCGGGCACAAACGCGCCGGCGATGCCGCCATGATGGCTGCGTTTTGCCACCAACGCGGAATTGCGTTCGATCCGGTCGCCAACGTCGAAGATGATGGACGCATTTCGAGCACCAGGATCCGCGGTTTGATCGCGCGAGGTGAAATGGACGAAGCCGACCGCCTCCTGGGCGGCATCGGTTACACCTTGAACGGTGTCGTAGAGATCGGGGCGGGCCGCGGACACGGTTTGGGGTTTCCTACGGCGAACGTCGCCGTCTCAACAAAACTATTGCCGCGTGACGGCGTCTACTCGGCGATCGCCCGTTTCGACGGACGCGACCGGGCCGCGCTCGTGTCGATCGGTACGAATCCCCAGTTCGACGGCACGCAGCGCACCGTGGAAGCATGGCTGCGCGATTTCGAGGAGACGATCTATGGACGAGAGTTGCAACTGCGCGACCTGCGGTTCGTGCGGGAGCAGCGGCGCTTTACGAGCGTTGCGGAGTTGGTCGAACAAATGGAAATCGACCTCCGGGCGGTGGCGTACCCGAGCTATGCGTAAGGCGATGTTTCCGGCGATTGCGCTGGTCGCGCTCGCGGCATGTAGTGGCGGCTCGCAAGGCGGCAAGGTGGCCGTGGCCGGTTCGCCGGCGCCCGACTGGAGCGGCACGACCATCGACGGCAAAGCGCTTTCGCTGCAGTCGCTCCGCGGCAAGGTCGTGTATCTCAACTTCTTCGCGACCTGGTGTCCGCCGTGTAACGCCGAGGCGCCCTCAATCGATAAGGTTTCGCAAGCCGAGCGTGATGCCGGACTGCAAGTCATCGGCGTCGACGTTTTGGAAACGCCGGCTAAAGCAAAGCTATTCCGCAGCGAGCATTCGCTAACGTATCCGGTCGTCGCCGACGACGGCACCTTACGCTCGCAATATTCCGTCGAGGGTTTGCCGGTGCATGCTTTCATCGATCGCAGCGGCGTCGTCCGCAAAATCGTCGTGGGGGAGATGGCACCATCCCAGATCCAAACGACGGTGGCGCAGCTCTTGAAATGAACGCGCGTGCCGGCAAGCTGCTGAAGGTAGCGGCTCTCGCCGGCGTGACCGCCTGCGCGGGCGGCGGTGGGCAAAATTCGCCCGCGCTGCTGCCCGGCAACGCGCAAAACGTGCAGAGCGCTTTCGGCAACGCGCCGAGCGGCTCGACCGTGCTTCGCATCAAACTTCCGCTCAACGGCGCATTATCGCAATCCACCGCCGCGCCGTCGGTCGGACCCGGCGCGCAGCAACCGCCTTCGGCGCTGGCCACCGTCATGCCGATGACGCAGCCCAATCCGACCGTACAAAATGGTGCGCAACAAAATGGTGCCGCGACCGGCGGTGCCCAGACGTTGGCGGTTTCGTTTAGCGGCCCGACCGCGCTTTCGCAAACGCTCTCCCTAGCGCTGGGATCGCCGAACTGCATCAACGGCGCGGCGGCAACGATCTGTCAGATGACGGCGGCGCTGGCTCCCGGAACGTACACCGCAACGGTTACGCTCTATTCGTCGAATATGCCGGCGCCCTCGACCGCGGTGACGTCGCCGCAAACGATAGCGTTCGCCGTTTCATACGGCGGCTCGAACGTCGTCAACGTTTCATATGGCGGCACGCCGGCGGCCGTGCAACTGGTTCCGGCGTCGACCAATGCGGCGGTTAACGCGCAAGGCGGCATCGATCTCTTCGGAGCCGGCAAACACGTTTTGCTGGCGCAACTGGTCGATGTCAACCAAAACGTCTTGCTGGAACCGTCGCAAGCCACGTATTCGGTCGTGCAAACCAGTGGCGCCGCCGCCATGGCCGTTCTGCCGCAGAGCGGTACGGTCAACGGGTTCGTCGTGTCGCCGTCGGTGCCGTACGCGGGCGCGGCGAGCTTACGCGCCACCGCCTCGTTTGCCGGACCGGTTAACCCGTGCGCTGCGCCCAACGCATCGTGCAACGGTTCGACAGCCATCGACGTTCGTCAAATGCTGGCGGTAGCAAACTCATCGGCCAATACCGTTACGTTGTATGCGGGCGGATCGACATCGCTTTTGGCAACGGTGTCCAGCGGGATCACCAATCCTCAAGCGCTGGTTTTTGATGCCGCGGGCGATCTGTTCGTTGCCGGCTTGCCGGCCAGCGTCACCGAATACGCACCGCCGTACGGCGGCAGCGCCGCAACCATCGGCAGCGGCGTCAATCATCCCCAAGCGTTGGCGCTCGACTCGCGTGGAAACCTCTTCGTAGCAAACGGCAACGGAAGCAACAGCGTAACGATGTACTCCGCACCGTACACCGGTTCGCCGACGGCGATCGTCACCAACGGGATCAACGATCCGGTCAGCCTGGCGTTGGACGCTTCGAACGACTTGTTCGTCGTGAATCAAGGCGCCGGAACCGTGACCGAATACGCTCCACCATATCTCGTGCCGGTCGTGACGCTATCCAACGGGCTGAACGGGCCGAACTCGGTCGCGCTCGACGCGCGCGGCAACCTGTTCGTTTCGAACGTCAACGCGACGCCCAACTCGGTGGTAGAGTTTACGCCGCCGTTCACCGCATCGAGCCAACCGGCCGTGGCGATAACCAGCGGGGTCAACGAGCAAGGCTCGATCGCGGTTACCCCCGGCTCGACGCTCTTCGTTCCCAATCAAGGCGCGAACACGGTGACCGCCTACGGACCGCCGTATTCGAATATGCCCACCACCATCACGGGCGGCCAGAATCAACCGGTCGCGTTAGCCATCGACGCGCAAGCCAACTTGTATGTCGCGAACTACGGAAACGGTACGGTGACGCAATATGCGCCGCCGTACGCGGGCATGTCGTGGTTGACGATTTCAAACGGCGTGAGCGGCCCGCAAGCGCTGTCGCTGTCGCCGTCGACCAGCGCCTTTACAATTCCCTAACCGCCTGTTAGGCGGCGCGCACGACCAGCATTCCGTCGTGCAGATCTACCCCCGCGGTGCTCCCGGCCGGTAACGTTCCCTTGAGGATCGCGGTCGATAACGGCGTCGAAACGTGACGCGAAACGGTGCGGCCGACGTAACGAGCCCCGGATCCGGCTGCCAGCGCTTCATCGGCGAGAAACCGCCGCGCGGTTTCGCTCAAACGCAAACGTACGTCGCGCGCGCCGAGCCGCGCGGCCAACCCGTCGACGTGGATGGCGACGATCGCTTCGATTTGCGGCAAGCCCAAAGGCTCGAACGAGACGATCTCGTCGATGCGATTCAAAAACTCGGGCCGCATCGCGAATGCGAGCTCGTCGTCCTCGAGATTCGTCGTTAAGATAATCAACGCGTGGCGAAAATCGACCGTACGTCCCTTCGCATCGGTGACGCGTCCTTCATCCAGCAGCTGCAACAACAGTGCCGCAACGTCGGCGTGCGCTTTTTCCAGTTCGTCGAACAAGACGACGCAGTACGGACGGCGGCGCACCGGTTCGGTGAGTTGTCCGGGTTCGTCGTGGCCGGCGTATCCCGGCGGCGCGCCGATCAATCGGGAGACGGAATGCTGCTCGGCAAATTCCGAAAGATCGATCCGCACGAGTGCCGACTCGCTTCCGAACAGCGCTTCGGCCAGTGCTTTCGCGAGCTCCGTCTTTCCGACGCCGCTCGGCCCACGAAAGAGGAACGTTCCCAACGGTTTCTGCGGATCGTGCAGGCCGGCGCGAGCACGCCGGATCGCCGAGGCGACCGCGGCGATCGCAGCTTCCTGTCCGACCACGCGTTGCTGCAACGTCGTTTCCAACGCCAGCAGGCGATTGGTCTGCGATTCGTTGAGGGCGGCTTGCGGTATTCCCGTCCAACGCGTAACGACCGCGGCAACATCTTCGGTGGTGACGAGTGGCAAGTCGACGTCGCCTTTATTGTGCAACGCGACCGAGGCAGCAGCTTCGTCCATGAGATCGATGGCTTTATCTGGTAAAAAACGATCCGCAATGTAACGCGCCGAGAGCGACGCGGCGGCTTCGACCGCCTCCGATTCGATGCGCACGCGGTGATGACGCGCGTATCCGTCGCGCAGCCCGTTCAGGATCGTGACCGTTTCCTCGATGCTGGGTTCGTCGACCATGACCGGCTGGAAGCGCCGTTCGAGCGCGGCATCCGATTCGATGTATTTGCGGTACTCGTCAAACGTCGTCGCGCCGATGCATTGCAGTTCGCCACGCGCCAACTCGGGTTTAATCATCGAACTCAAGTCCAGCGAGCCTTCGGCGGCGCCGGCTCCAACCAAGGTGTGCAGTTCGTCGATGAAGAGCACGACGTCGCGCGCGCTGCGCTTAACCTCGTCGAGGATGCGCTTAACGCGTCCCTCGAACTCGCCGCGATACTTGGTGCCGGCTACGAGTGGTCCGAGCGTCAGTGCGAGCACTCGGCGCCCGGCCAGCGACGACGGGACGTTGCCTGCCACGATGCGTTGGGCCAGCCCTTCGACGATCGCGGTCTTGCCTACGCCGGGCTCACCGACAAGCACCGGGTTGTTCTTACTGCGTCGCGCGAGGATCGACACGACGCGCTCGATCTCGTCGTCGC
This sequence comes from Candidatus Tumulicola sp., assembly GCA_036502885.1. Classification (GTDB taxonomy): domain Bacteria; phylum Vulcanimicrobiota; class Vulcanimicrobiia; order Vulcanimicrobiales; family Vulcanimicrobiaceae; genus Tumulicola. Next base: position 7,711 of record DASXXU010000170.1, on the reverse strand, counting down.
GCCCGATCACCGGATCGAGCTTGCCCTCGCGCGCCAGCGCGGTCAGGTCCCGGGAAAAATTTCCAAGCGTTGGGGTTCCACGAAAACGCCGGTTGAGTTCGTCGAGCGGCGATCCGGCAGACCGCCCGCTGCCTCCCTCGCCTTGGAGGCGTTCGGACAGCAGGATGCCGCCGGCGATCAAGCCGGCAGCGGCCACTGCAGCGCCCAGAAACGGGAGCGCGCTGGAACCGATGCGCTTACGGGCGCAGTCCGCGCACAGTTGCTTGATACCGGCGACCACTGGGACCTGACGGTTGCCGCAGCCGTCGCACAGAGTGTTCATCGCCCTCATCTACCCGCCGCGTGCGGGGCGAGTTTCGGCTACGGCTGAGCCAGGAAGGTTACCGAGATGGTCGTGCTGACGTTGACGTTCGATTGATCGAACGTCGTCGGTGTGGCAGCGGTCGCGGCCATACGCATCATCGGCATCGGGCGAAATTCCGTGCCGGGTTGCCCGATGCTCTCTATTCCGGTAACGTGCAGGCCGGCCGCGGAGGCAATGGCGTCGGCCGTCGTGCGCGCGTCGGCAACGGCGCGACGAATCGCCTCGGCTCGGCCCGCGTTCGGGTCGGCCGTGCCGAACGAAACGTTGTCGACGCCGGTGGCGCCCGCGCCGGTACACGCGTCGACGACGGCCCCGGCCTTACCGATCTCGCGCACCTTGACGTCGAACTGGCGCCGCACCGTGTATCCGTACCGGTCGCCAGGCGACGGCGTCTGCGGCTTGGGTGAGTAGTTAACGGTGTAGTACGACAGCGTGATATCGGAGCGCGCGACGCCGGCGCGTTCGAGCGCGGCGACGACCCGGTCATAGCGGAGGTTGTTGTCCGAAACGGCACGCGCTGCGTTATCGGCGTTCGTTTCGACCGAAGCGCTGACGGTCGCGGTGTCCGGCGCGAGCGCGACGCTCCCGGTTCCCGAGACGGTGATTTCGGTAGATCCCGCAGCGACGGCGGGACTCCAGACGAACGCGGCGAGCGCTACCGCCGCAAACCCGGCTATCCACTTCTGCATGATGGAATAACGTCGACGGCGGGGCGTTCGTGCCCTGGCCCGGTCGCTTTGGCGGTCGCCCCAGTTTGAGGTTAAGCTTGCCGGGGGACGGTACGTTGAGAAAGGGGCTCGCGTAACGTATGGGCATCATCGCGTGGATCATCTTCGGGTTAATCGTCGGCTTCATCGCCAAATGGATCGTTCCAGGTGAGGGACCGGGCGGAGTCCTGGGCGATATCATCGTCGGCATCATCGGGGCGCTTTTGGGCGGCTGGCTGTACGGATTGTTCGGTCACGTCGGCATTACGGGTTTCAACTTTGGGAGCGCCGTGTGTGCGATCGTAGGTGCCGTCGTTCTACTGTTTGTCATTCGCGCGTTCCGCGGACGCACGGCCTAACGCAGGCCGCAATAGTACGACAGGGAAGGCGTTTTTCGGTTCGGTGAGGTAGAAACGCACAATGGCGTACGTCATCACCGAACCATGTATTGGCACCAAGGATAAGTCGTGTGTCGACGTTTGTCCGGTCGACTGCATCCACGGAAAAGATGACGACGAGATGTTGTACATCGATCCCGAAGTGTGCATCGATTGCGGCGCGTGCGTCTCGGCCTGTCCGGTCGAAGCGATCTACGCCGATTCCGACGTCCCGGCGCAATTCGAGAAATATACCGAGATCAACGCTGAGTACTTTCGCGATGGAGGCAAAAAGGGGTGAACCCTGCGATCTCCGCCGCGACGTTCGATCGGTTCTTCGCGTGGGCGCCTTTAGTCATCGGGATCATCATCTACGCGGTATTCGTCGTCGCGAAGCGCCACGAAGCGCCCGCCGGGCCAACGCCGATCGGTCAAAGCTTTGCGTGCGCGAGTTGCGGCCGGCGCGGCCATCGCGAGCATATGGTTCCGCGCGAACACGACGGTGCGGTCAGCTGGTATTGCGCGCACTGCTCGGCCGAGGCGGCCAAGACGCGTTCGAACTTCTTCTAGTTTCGAACGCCTAAATCTGAACGACTTCCCGGATCTCGGGAACTTCCGCGCATACGACCGTTTCGATCGCGCCTTTAAGCGTCATCGTCGACGCCGGGCAACCGCCACAGGCGCCGAGCATTTGCACGAACGCCACGCCATCCTTGATCTCGGTTAGCCAGACCTCGCCGCCATCGGCAGCAATCCCGGGCCGCACGCGGTCGAGCGCAGCGTTGACGCGTTCCTCGAGCGACGCCGTCTTATTGCTCCTGTCCGTACGAGTTCATCACCTCATGAATCTTGGAGGCCATCGAGGTGGCCGCGTTCCAATCGCGCTGCCACATGTTGCGCCCGAAGATCAATCCCACGCAGCCGGCTTCCATCGCAATCTTTGCTTTGTGCAACGTTGCGTCGTCGCCCATCTTGCTGCCGCCGGAAACCAGCACCAACGTTCTGCCGGCCGATTTAACGACTTTGCGTAAGCCTTCGATATCGGTGAACGACGTTTTATCGTACGGCTTGGGAAGTTTCGCCGCGTCGGCTTCGTTCCAGACCGGCTCGTTGAGTTTTACGATGTTCGCGCCGATCTCGCACGCGACGCGCGCCGCGTAGTCGACGGCGTACAACGATTCGATGCCGCCTTTCGCTTTGACCGCGGTTCCGCGGGGATACGCCCACACGACCAGCGGCATGCCGTAGCGATCGCACTCGCGACGGACGTCGTTGCACTGCGCGATGTCGAGATCTTGTGCCGGGCTACCCACATACAGCGTGTAGCCGACGGCATCGGCACCCAGACGGACGGCGTCCTCGACCGATGACGTCATCGGGCTGAATGCATCGTCATCGGACGGGATGTTGGTCTTGCCGTTTACCTTCAGTAGCAACGGCACGCGGCCGGCGTATTTTTGCTGGTATTTTTCAGCCAGACCGATGTGCAACGCGATACCCGAAAAGTTGCCCTCGACGGCGAGGCGATAAATCCAATCGGTATCCAGCGCGTCGGGATTGTCGAAGAAATCGACCGGCCCGTGTTCGAGGCCTTGATCGATCGGAAGCATCATCAGCGTGCCGTTTGCGGGTCCATGTTCGTACATGAACCGGTGCAAACGCGTGCGCTTGCCGGTCGACAAGTTCATTTGATCGAAGGTGGGACGTGCCACCGCGGTGCTTGCGTTGTTCACGTGCATCGCCTTCGGCTCGCTCCGGAGAGGCCCCTCGGTGCGGCGGGAAAGCCCCGGTTTGCCGCCCAAAGGGGCCGCCGTGAACGAGCGCGCCGGTTTCGTCGGACTCGGATCGATGGGCGAACCGATGGCGCGAGCGCTGCGTCGCGCGGGCTTTTCGGTCACCGCATGCGCCCACCGTCGAAGGGAGGCGCTCGAACGCCTCGTTGCCCAGGACGGCGTTACCGAAGCCAACGATCCGGCCGCCGTCGGCCACGCGGTCGACGTAGCATTCATCTGCGTTCCGGATGCGCCGCAAGTAGAAGATGCGCTTTTTGGCGAGCGCGGGTTGGCGAACGGCCTGGAGCCGGGATCGGTGGTCGTCGATTGCTCGACGATTTCGCCCATCGCGACGCGATCGTTTGCGGCCCGCCTGGATCGGCGCGGGATCGCTTTCGTCGACGCCCCCGTTAGCGGCGGACCGGCTCGAGCACAAGCGGGAACTCTCACCATCATGGCCGGCGGCGAACCCGAGGTATACGAGCGCGTACGCCCTATGCTGGCGGCCATGGGCACGCCGCATCGCGTCGGCGGTATCGGAATGGGCGAAACCGTTAAGCTTGTTAATCAAGTGGTAATCGCCAACGTGATGGTGGCAAATGCCGAGGCGTTGACCTTCGCCAAACGATCCGGCGCGGATCTTGAGGCCGTTCGAGAAATTCTTAAGTCCGCGACGGGTTCCAACTACGTTCTCGAACAATGGTTGCCCAAGACGTGGTTCGCCGGAACGTTCGAGGGTGGATTTGCACTCGATCTCTTGCGCAAGGATTTGTCCGCCGCACTGGACGCCGCCCGCGCCGTAAAACACTCGATGCCCGCTACTGCCCTCGCCTACCAACTCTACACAGCCCGCTCCGCAGAAGGGGACGGCGCGCTGGATTACAGCGCGATCGCAAAATCGTATGAACGGATCGCTGACCGCAAAACCGACGCGTAGCCCATTCGTCAAAGCTCGCGAACTCAATAAAAAGATCTTGGTCGTCGATGACGAGTCGGCCATCTTGCAAACCTTGCGCTTTAATTTGGAACGTAGCGGCTACGGGGTCGTTACGGCCAGCGACGGCCGAACCGCGATTGCGACCGCGCAGCGCGAGCAGCCCGATCTCATCGTGCTGGATATCATGTTGCCGACGCTCGACGGCATCGAAGCTTGCAAAGAGATCCGCAAGTTCAGCTCGGTCCCGATCATCATGCTGACCGCAAAAGATCAGGAGATCGACAAAGTCCTCGCTTTGGAACTGGGCGCCGATGACTACGTTACCAAGCCGTTCGCGCTGCACGAATTTCTCGCGCGCGTGAAAGCGCGCTTACGCCGCCAAGTTCCGATCCAATCCGGTCACGACGAGGCCATCGCGCTCGGCGAGATCGTCTTGGATCCGTCGCGACAGCAACTGACCGTCCGCGGCAAGGTGGTAGCGCTCGCACCCAAAGAGTTCGCGCTGCTGCGCGTATTGATGGAGAACAACGGCCGCGTCGTTACCCGCCAGACGTTGCTGGATAAGGTGTGGGGTTACGATTTCGAAGGCGAGCAACAAACGGTCAGCGTCCACGTGCGCTGGCTACGCGAGAAGATTGAGGAAGATGCCCGGACGCCGCGTCACATTCTGACGGTGCGCAGCCGTGGCTACATGTTCAAGGTGCCGTGATCTCCGACGCCCTGATTTGGGGATTGCCGGCTGCCATTGCGGGCGCCGCGGTTGCGTTTCCATTGGCGAGGATGTTCGCCAATCGCCAAACACCCCAGGTCGAAACGGCTCCGGCGGGTATCGTCGCCGACGATCCGATGGAAGGCGCCTTCGTTCGTTTAGCGCGCGCGCTGCCGATCGGAATCGTGGTGGTCGACGCGCATCGTCGCATCGAGTTCGCGAACCCATCGGCCGGCGCGATTTTCGGATTCGACCTCGACCGCGTTACCGGATCGCACATCATCGAGGCCGTTCCCAACATCGAAATCGAACGACGTATCGGCGACGCGATCTCGGGCGAAGCGTCGGTGGCTCCCCTCTCGCTGAGCGCACAGGACGGCGGACGCGTGTATCGCGTCTCGATCTACCCACTGCCATCGGAGAACGCCGTCATCGAGCGGGTCGTCGTGTTGGCCGACGATCAGACCGCGTTGATCCGATTGGAGCGTGCGCGCCGCGAATTTCTGTCGAACGTTTCGCACGAGCTACGCACCCCGTTGTCCTCGATCAAACTCATGCTCGAAACGGTTGTCGCCTCGCCCGACGACGAAGCACGCGATCTCTTTTTGCCGCAAGCGCTACAGCAAGTCGATCGCCTCGTGGCGTTGGTCGGACAACTGCTGGAGCAGGCTCGCGCCGAATCCGGGCAGTTGAAGCTCTCCCTGCGACAGATCGACTTAGAAGAAGTCGCGCATCCGATCATTTCGTCGTTCGAGCCGCAAGCCGCGAGCAAGGGCGTCGACTTGGAGCTGGTGACGCTGCGGCCGGTCGAGGTTGAGGGCGATCCGGATCGGCTGTCACAAGTCTTCGTCAATTTGATCGACAACGCGTTGCGGCATACGAAGGCGGGCGGACGAATCGCAATCGAGTTGGACGCGCGTGGTAGCGACGCGGTGGTGCGCATACGCGACACCGGCGAAGGCATTCCGTATCGCGACGTACCACGAATTTTCGAGCGCTTCTACGTGGTCGACCGGTCCCGGCGGCGCGAGAGCGGGGGCGCCGGTCTGGGCCTGGCCATCGTCAAGGGGATCGTCGATGCCCACGGGGGCGCGATCTCCGCCGAATCCACCCTGGGTCGAGGCACGACGTTCACGATTCGATTGCCGATCGTCCGGATCAAGCGTGAAAATCAACTCGAGAACCTCTAAAAAGGCAGTTGCTTTACGCTTAAGGCCGGCATAACACGCACATAACGTGCGTGTGGCACCCTTATGGTATGGAAGCAGCCACGACGAGCCTCGGTGACCCCGACCTCGCGATGCGCATGCAGGTGCTGGCGGTGCTCGACGAGTTGTGCCGGGACCTGACGCTCCGCGACGTTCGCGAATGGTACGCCGAATCGATGGCCGATCGTTTCTAGGCCGCGTCTCCAGGACGCCCCGCCGCAGCCTGGCGAACACGTGCGCCGCATGACCGCGATGGATCCTCAAAAGTCGCCGCTTTCGTTCCAGGCGAAGCTGCAAGCGCGCGATCTCAACGTGTACTACGGCACGTTTCACGCGGTCAAGAACGTCAGCCTTACCATTCCGGACCGGCACGTGACCGCATTGATCGGGCCGTCCGGCTGCGGAAAAACGACCTTTCTACGTTCGTTAAACAGGATGCACGACCTGACGCCGGGAGCGCGCGTGCGCGGACAAGTGCTGCTGGATAACTCGGACATCTACGATCCCGCGGTCGACCCGGTGACCATCCGTCATCGAATCGGCATGGTGTTCCAACGGCCAAACCCGTTTCCGCAAACGATCTTCGACAACGTCGCATACGGCCCGCGCCTTGACGGCGAACGCCGTCCCTCGGTGCTGCGTGAGATTGCCGAACGCAGCCTGACGCAAGCCGCGCTCTGGAACGAAGTAAAAGACCGGCTCGACCGTTCGGCATTGGATCTTTCCGGCGGTCAGCAACAACGGTTGTGCATCGCGCGTTGTTTGGCCGTCGATCCCGAGGTCATCTTGATGGACGAGCCGGCGTCGGCGCTCGACCCGATCGCAACCAGCAAAATCGAAGACCTCATCCACGTGCTCAAACAAGATTACACGGTTGCGATCGTGACGCATTCGATGCAGCAGGCAGCTCGCATAAGCGACTACACCGCATTCTTTTTGTTGGGCGAAATGGTCGAGACCGACTCGACATCGACGATCTTCACGAAACCCAGAGACCGGCGGACCGAAGACTACATTACCGGCCGCTACGGCTAGCCTCGGCGCTTCCGGTTTAACTCGTACATTCCACCACGGCTCTTAAGCGCTTCATAACTGTGGCTTAATCCTGGCCCGATAGACTGTGCAGGGCTCGGGAGCGAGTCTGCCGCTATATTAGATGACCTAGGTCATTAAATTGGGCCCGTCGAATGACGGAAATGACCACATTTTTGGAGGAGGCACCTTTTGAATTCCTGGAGCATCATGAGGGGGTTGCTCGCAGCGGGCGTCCTATGGGCGTCGCTCGGCGGTCACGCCGTCGCGCAAACCAGCCCAACACCCGTTCCGCCGCCTCCGTTGACGGCGGCGTCGCCAACGCCCAATCCATTGACTTGGAACGGCCAGTTCCGTTCGTATTACTTCACACGTCAGAACGCGTCGAACAATCCTGGCGCGCAATATAATTTCAGCAGCTCGAAGTACAGCTCGACCGGCGTCAACCAGGCGACCTGGGCTTCGTCGATCGGTTTGCATGCCGACTACCAGCTAACCACCCTCCTTCCCGGACTGTTCATCGGCGGTTCGTATGTCTATTCGAATCCGCTGGACGGCCCGTGTTCGGTTGCAACCGAACACGCAAAGGGTGACCCGTGCGTTAG
>DASXXU010000169.1:0-14392 GCA_036502885.1 Candidatus Tumulicola sp. | reverse complement strand
GACCTCGCGTCTGCTCTACTTATTTCAGCCTCAACCATCCGGGTTCCATCCGTTTGGTGGTTTACTGCAGCACAACGGAACGTACTATGGTGTCGCGGAGGGTGGCTTGCACGACGATGGCATCGTCTTCGCGCTCGTTAGCGGTACCAGCGGTACCCGGATTTTTGAGACGTTATACAATTTCAGCGGCGCACCAAACGATGGTGAGGAGCCCACTGGACTGGTCTACATCGGGGCCGACGGAACGCTCTACGGAACGACTCGCATGGGCGGCAACGGAACCGCGTGCCTTTTTACCGACAACGGATGCGGAACGATGTTCGAACTCAAACCTCCGGCAACGTCGTTCGGGATGTGGCACGAATCGATTCTGCACTCATTCAAAGGCATTCCCGATGGTGCCGGGCCCGGCTCCGGTGTCGTGCGCGAGAATGGCTCTTTTTACGGAACCACAGAGTTTGGCGGAACGTCCGGGCTTTGTCCGGCCGTCATTGGTTGCGGAACGATCTATAAAATTACGCCTTTGGGCAGCAGCGCCACGGAGCGCGTTATTCACTCGTTTTACACGAAAAGGACCTCGACGGACGGCGTTTGGGTATCGGATACACTCATCGCCGGTGGTGACGGCAATCTGTACGGAGCAACCTCGTTCGGTGGTGGCGCGCCGGCGTGTCAAGTAGAGCCGGAAGTAAACGGCTGCGGAACCTTCTATTCTCTCACGGTCGGTCGCGGTGAGAAACCACGCGTGAAAACGCTGTATTCGTTTGCAGGCGGCCGAGACGGCGAAGAACCCGCGGCGCTCGTCGGTGCCGCGTCGAGCGGTGTGTACGGACACACCGGATACGGCGGTTTGTCGGCAGCATGCTTCGACGGCTGCGGGACGATCTTCCACATGACACATTCGGGAAGCACTTGGAACGAAACGCGGCTGCACGTTTTTGCAGGCCCCGATGGCGAGCATCCAATAGGGTCGCTCGTGCTAGACGGTTCCACGCTGTATGGAACGGCTGGTTCGGGTGGCACGGCAGCATGTTTCTGTGGAACGCTGTTCGAGCTACATACCTAAGGTGTAGTCAGCTGGCGGAGCCGTGCGATTCCGGCATCGGCGAGAGCCTTTAAATCGTCGTAGGAATCGCGTTCGGCTTGGGTCGGTGCTTCGTATGCGCCTTCCATAGCGTTCATCAAAAACGCCAACTGTTCGCGAACTTGCGTCGGCCGCACCGAGTCGTATTCGCTCGAACGTTTGCCCAATAACATCAACTGCGCGATTTCGGCGTCGATAGCACGCGCGGTTTGGGGCGAAGCGTGCGAACGCGCGGTCAGCGCCGCTGCCATGGCGCGATCGAGACGTTCGATTTCCGCTTGGATTTGTGATTCGAGCGAGAGGCGCGCTTCGAGCGCGCCCGCTGCCGGGTGAACGCGCGGATCGATGGTGATAGTGAACGGGACGCGCATCTGCTGCGAACCATATTGCAGTACCGCAGTGTACGAGCCAGGTAGCGTCGTTGGGCCGTCGTCGTTATCCGAGAAATCGTCGCTTTCGTCGAGCTTGTACCCGGGCGCGTCGAAAGCAGGTGGATACTTCAAGTCCCATTGGAAAGCGTTCATGCCCGGCTTGACGGCGGTGAGTTCGGAACACAGCACGGCCTTGATGTGCGCCTCATCCATCGCGTTCTGTTGATCTTCATCGACGTCGATGGGCTTCTTGGGCGCTAGATGAAGCGCGAACGAACGAATCGTCGAACCGCGGGAATCGACGAACGACAGCGTCGCCGGAACGCTGCCGTTGTAATTAGCCGGAAGGCTGAAGAAGACGCGCGCCCCGTAGCGCGGATTCTCGCCGGACAGTTCCGACGGAAAGTCGCCGTACGATTGCGTTAACCACGCATTTTCGGGCGCAAAGACCTGCGCTCCGCCGACCGAGTACTCGGTTTGGCGCGCGAGCTGTTCGAGCAATGCGAGATTATCCAGAATCCAAAAGGCACGGCCGTGCGTAGCTGCCACGAGTTCGCCTTCGCGCGCGTCGATCGCGAGATCGCGAATCTGCACGCCCGGAAGATCGAGCGTTAGCGGCTGCCACCGTGCGCCACCGTTGAGGCTCACGTACACCGTGCTGCGCGTCCCCGCAAATAACAGTCGAGGCTCGCGAGGGTCTTGACGCACAACGAAGGCGTATTGATTATCCGGCAAGCCGTCGGTGATCGCGGTCCAGTGCGCGCCGAAATCCGTCGTCTGATACGCGTACGGATGGAAATCGTCCCACTGGTAGCGCGACGCCGTTAGATAGGCCGTTCCGCGCGCGACGTGCGAAGGTTCGATCGAGCTGATCTGCGTCCACTGCGGAAGTTGTGGCGGCGTTACCGCGGTCCAATGCGCACCGTGATCGGTCGTAACGTGCACCAAACCGTCCGAAGAGCCGGCCCATAACACGTTGGCGTCGAGTGGCGACACGTTGAGCGACGAAATATCCGGAAAGATTTCGGCGCCGGTGTTGTCCCAATCGATCGGACCGCCGGATGGCCCTTGCGTCGATTTATCGTTGCGCGTGAGATCCGGGCTGATGACGCTCCACGTGCGTCCCCGATTGAGACTCGAAAAAACGACTTGCGCAACCAGCAGCAATTCGTGGGGATTGGCCTGCGAGATGATCGGCGCGAAGAGCACCGGGTGCGTCCACCCGAACCGATATTTCATATCCGCAGGAGCGGCACCGGACATCAATCGCGGCCAAGGGCTAACGTCTTTCTCTTGCCCGGTAACGCGGTTGAGTTCCACGAACGTGCTGTCATAGCCTGAGCCGAACGTCACGAGCGGGTTATCGGGATCCGGCGCGATGAACGTGCTCTCGCCGAATGCTACGTTATGCAGTTCGCCGGGTGGTATCGAGCCCCCGACGAACGCGCTGGTATATTCCCACGAAGCTTCGTCTTGCGATGCACCAAAGATATGAACCGGAAACTGATTGTCGAGGGCGACGTGGTAGATCTGGCCGGTCGGTTGATTATCCTGACGGCTGAACGTATCGCCGCGATTCACGGAGACGGTCGCGCCGCCATCGTTTCCCTCGAGTAGAATGTTTGGATGGCGTGGATTGATCCACAGAATGTGGTGATCGCCGTGCGTGTTGCCTTCGAGCCCGTCCCAGACTTTGCCGCCATCGGTAGAAACGTACATCGAATCGACGTTGGGCGCGTACACGCGATTGGAATCGGTCGGGTCGGCGAAGATCGCCATATAGTAAAAGGCGCGCTGGCGCAGCTTCCACTGATTGTTGAGATGTTTCCACGTGCGGCCGGCGTCGTCCGAACGGAAAACGCCACCGTTGGTCGCTTGCACGATCGCGTAGATCCTGCGCGGATCCGACTGTGCGATCGAAACGCCGATCTTTCCGAGCAGACCGGCCGCAAAGCCGGGGTTGCGCGAAAGATTGGTCCAGTGCACGCCACCGTCGGTCGTTTTATACAAGCCGCTGCCGGGACCACCCGAAACGAGCTTCCACGGAAAGCGCTGCGCCTGCCACATCGAGGCGTATAAGATGCGCGGATCGTGCCGGTCCATCGAGAGGTCGACGCCGCCCGTATCCGCATCGACGAACAACACTTTGCGCCACGTTTTGCCACCGTCGGTCGTCTTAAAGACGCCGCGCTCGCGGTTGGGAGCCCAGACGTGTCCCAACGACGCTGCGTAAACAACGTTGGCGTCGTGCGGATCGATCACCAACTTTGCGATCGTATGGGTGTCGCGCAATCCCGAGTATTTCCACGTCTTGCCGGCGTCGGTCGATTTGTACACGCCGTCGCCGGTGTCGAAGTCGTTGCGAATATCCGACTCGCCCGTACCGGCGTAGATCACGTTCGGATTCGAATCGGCCACCGCCAACGCTCCGATCGGGCTGGCGATCCCGGGTAGTGTGTCGTCCGAAATGTTCGTCCAATTTTGTCCGTAATCGGTGCTCTTCCAAATACCGCCTTCGACCCCGCCCATGTAAAACAAGTTGGGATTACTTGAAACTCCCGCCACCGCGACGACGCGTCCGCCGATATACGGTCCGATGCTTCGCCACGACAGTTTGCTCATGAGTTGCTCTTGCGGCGATTGTGCCGCGCGCGCGGCAAATGGGATCAGTCCGATGCAGAGCACGAACGCGAACGCAACGTAGCGATATCTAAGCACGATTACACTCCCAGGGTTCGGGTCATTCGTGGAACGTCATGATGAATCGAATGGCGGCCGGTTGCACGTTGAGTTGATCGGTTGGCAGGTTCGCCTGGTACTGCGAAGCGTTCGGCCCGGCGTATAATCCGCGGTACGGTACGCCGGCCAGATATTGTGTGAACGGTCCGGACGCAGCGTTGAAGATGTTCGAAGCGGCCAAGGTTATGTCGAGCCGCCCGAAGTCGTGGCCGATCGCGCCGTCGACGATGGTAAACGGTTGCTGATTGAGCGGGTTGTTGCGGCCGCTGAGGGTCGCCGCGGTCGATGCATGCCAACCGTTGAGCGCCCAGGTCAGCGTCGCCGATCCTTGCTGTTGCGGAACGCCGAGGAATTGCTCGTCGTCGACCAGGCTGCCGCCCGATGTCGGATTTGAGACGTTCGGCCCCAGGGAATACGGGTACGCCACGTTGAGACCGTAGGACAACACCATGGTCAGATGTTGCTGCGGGAATCCCTGGCGATAGCGAACCTCGGCGCCTTCGTAAACGGCGTTTCCGATGTTGATCGGGATCTCGTATTCGTATCCGAGCTTGGAATTGCACGCACCGAACGGGTAGTAGTTTTCGATCGTATCGCGCAGGTTCGAACGATATAACGAAACATCGAGATTGGATTGCGTCGAGAACAGATGCGAGTAGCCCAACTCATACTCGGTCGCGTGCTCGGGCCGTTCGTCCGGATTGCCCTGCCCGGCAACGACGCAGTTCTGATCCGGTGGCGGCAAACCAGGATTGGGTTCGAGCATGCCGTTCACCAGCACCGGCGGGAAATAGTAGCGTTCGATCAGCAGCGGCGCGCGAAAGCCGGTACCGGCCGAGGCGTGCACTACGTTCGACGAGTCGAGATCGTAGCTCGCCCCAAGCCGCCAATTAAACGTGCTGCCGAAGGTTGAATAATCGGCTTGATAGAGTCCGCCCGAAAGCCGCAGACGCCCGAACTGTTGCGCACCGCGAACGAAGTACGAGTTGATGCTCTGCGAGAGCGTTTGGTCGATGCCCAAACCGGTCAACGATTCTTGCCGGGCGTAACCGCCAAACGCGAACTCGCCGGTTTCGAAGGTGCGTCCCCACGACAACGCTTCGTTGTACCGTTTGTCGTCGTGCGAAACGTCGTAGGGCGAGGTCGCGCCCGAACCGCCAGAAAGATCGACGTTGTTATCGTCGGCGTAAAACTCGGCGAGCAACGTCCCGGCTCCGAGCACCGATCTCGAATACGCGTCGTAGGCGCGAATGTTCTGGGTGAAGATGGCGTTGCCGGTTCCGACGTTATCTTGGTAGCGCGGGTTCGGCGTACTCGTGAAACCGCCCGGGCACGGCGGCGCGGTCGCATCGGTGGGGTCGCACGGCTCGAACGGGTTGTCGGCGATCCCGTTGACCGCGCTGCTCTCGTCGCGAAAGTCGCCGAGCGTGAAGATGCGCACGCCGGCGTCGGCGCGCTGCGAAAAGTTGTAGTCGAGGTTTACCAAGCCGAGCTTCGCGTTGATCGACGAGCCCAGATGCGTGAGCACGGCGCAGTTCTGGGGTTGGGCCGACGTGCTCGTCACGCTGGTGGTCGAATTGCAATGCGTCGACGGCGCGTTGTTGGACGGATAGACCGGAACGTATTCGTTCACTTGCCCGGTCGATTGGTAGACGTTGCCGGCGAACGCGTACCCCAACTTGCCGATGCTTCCGGTTGCGTTGAGCCACGTCTGGGTCGTTCCAAACGATCCGGCCGAACCGGAAAGGGCGAAGTGCTCCTGTTGCGTCGGTTGTAGCGACACCAGGTTGACTGCACCGCCGAACGTATTACTGCCCTCGCTATCGCTTGGGCCCAAGCCCTCCGTAACGTTCACGCTGTTAAACGCCGGCACGGCAAACTGCGAGAGATCGAGGTCGCCGGTGTTGCCGTCGTTGAGCACCTGGCCGTCCAGCGTCACCAGCGATTCGGACGGGTCCGGGCCGCGCAGCGACACGACGGCCGGCGCCGTCGGCGCGCCCGAATCGGGATGCTGAATAACGACCGAAGGAACTTGCTGCAGGCCTTGCAGCACGTCGCTGTATCCGAGCGCATCCATTTCGGCGCGCGACACGCTCATCTCCGGAACGGCGCTGCGCACCAGACCGTACCCGCCGTTCACACGCACCTCGCCGATGGTTCGCAGTTTCGGCGAATCGGCGGGTTCGAGCGCGACGTCGACCGTCGAATCCCGGTCGATCTCGCCGATGTCGGCTTGGATCGCGATGAAGCCGCGGGCCGCGGCCCCCAGCGTGTATCGTCCCGGGGCCGCTTGCACGGTAAAGCGCCCGGTGGCGTCGCTCGTTGCGCGGGTGGTCGTGCTTGCGGTGAGCACGATCTGCGCGTTGGCGATCGGCGCACCCGATGGGGAGTGAACGCTGCCCGAAACCAAACAACAGATTGCGATTAGAATGCCGTGCATCAGCCTGACGTTCTGTCCAAGCGCGAGGTTTCCTCAGAGAACGTTCTGAACCGAATCGAACATGAGGCGCGCTTCGTTTTTTGCCGGTGTTTCCGCCCTGGCGATCGCCGGGACCATCACGTCCCGGGCGCGAGCCGCCGGCGCCTCAGGCGCGTTTGCCGCACTCGAGCAGTCGACCGGCGGACGCCTGGGGGTTTTTGCGATCGACACGAATTCCGGGCGCACCCTCGGATATCGGCAGCACGAGCGGTTCTTGATGTGCAGCACGTTCAAGTTGCCTTTGTCGGCGATGGTGTTGAAAAAGGTCGATCTCGGAACGGAGTCGCTCGACCGCCGCATTTCGTACGGCACCGCTGACCTGCTGGAATACGCGCCGGCGGCGCGGCGCAACGTCGCGCGCGGTTACATGACGGTGCGCGAGCTGTTGATCGCTACCGTCGAACTCAGCGATAATACCGCCGCGAATCTGCTGCTCGCGTCGGTCGGAGGACCGCCCGGATTCAACACCGGCATGCGGCACGCCGGCGATTCCGAAACGATCCTGGCGCACGGCGAGCCGCAAGTCAACGAACCGCTCCGCCCCAGGCAAACCCGGGATACGACGACGCCGTCGGCGATGGCATACGACGCCCGCGACATGGTCGTCGGAACCTACCTGCAGTTGCAGACGCGCGGCGTGCTACAAGGTTGGATGATCGCCTCGAAAACGGGCGCGAATCTTTTACGCGCGGGCTTTCCGCAGACATGGACGGTTGGTGACAAAACGGGATTGGGCGGCGCACACAATGCGTTCGATTCGAGCGACACCAGGAACGATGTCGCGATCGCCTGGGCGCCTTCTGGGGCACCGATCGTCGTCGCGGCCTATCTAACCGGCGTTACCGTACGCGCGCGAGCTCGCGATGCCGCGCTGGCTTCGGTCGCGCGCATCGTGGTCGCTACGCTTCGACCGTCGACTGCAGGCGGCTAAGCGAGGCATCCCACTGCCGCGAAATCCGTTCGAGGTAGCGGCGAACGTCTTCGAGCCGGCGTGGTTCGAGCGTCCAAATGCGCTCGCGGCTGCGCCGCCGGCTGCGAACCAACCCGGCGGCATGCAACGCGTGCAAGTGTTTCGTGACGGCCTGCCGCGATATACCCGAACCCTCGCAGAGTTTGGCGATCGAAAGCGGGCCGCCGTCGCACAACTTCAACACGATGCGCAATCGCGATTCGTCCCCGAGTGCGGCGAGAACCGGCGCGACGCTCACGCCAATCGCGCGCTTAAATAGTTGCCGACTAGGGGCATCATGCCTCCCCAGCCTTCGTCGTTACCTTCGAACGCGTCGGCGCGACGGGCGAGCGGAAGTGCGTCGAAGCCGGACTCGGTTACCGTTAGCATCGTTCCGCCCTCTGCGGTTTCGAGTTCGAACGTCACCAACGTCATCGGTTCGGCGGAATAATCGACAGATGTGTCGATTGCGAACGGGTGCCATCGATACGAAAACAATCGCATCGGCTCGATCCGTTCGATGTGCATTTCGAGCGGTACGCCGTCGTACTTCGCCTGCATGCGCGCGATGTCGTCGTCGCATTTCGTCGGCCGAATGACGCCCTTGGCAGTCGTGGCGGCGCTAAACGGCTCTTCAAATTCCATCCCAAACCAATCGCCGAACGCGGTCGCGTCGGCAATCGCGTCCCACACGCGATGGATCGGTGCGCGCAAGAGCAGCTTCTTTTCGATTCGGTCCATCGAAGACGGCATATATGCAACCTCCCAGTTGCCTGATAAAATAGCACGGCCGCGCGCGAAATGCAACCTTTCGGTTGCAGAAATGTTGGGGCGCCCGCGACGCGAATGTCGGGGAAATGCACCGATCGAAGCCCCTCGCGCTATCGCTCATAATATTCGCGTCTGCAGTAGCAAGGCCGGCGTGGGCGCAAACCCCGGTTGTGGCTTCGCCCGCCGAGATCCAGCACAGTCTGGACGCGTACACCAGCACCATCCATCATGCCGGCGTGATCGCCGGCATCGTGCAGAACGGTGCGGTAAGCGTGTACCGCTCGGGTGATTTCGGGCCGGGCCAGCCGCCGCTCGATGACCGGACGATGTTCCAAATCGGGTCCTTGACCAAAACGTTTACCGCAACGTTGCTCGCATCGATGGTTGTCGACGGCCAAGTAAAACTCGACGCGCCCGTGCAAAGCGTCGCGCCTTCGGGCGTCACGATACCGTCGTATCACGGGCAGCAGATTACGTTTGCGAACCTCGCCGAACACAATTCCGGCTTACCGAGATTGCCGTCGAATTTACCGGCCGATGCGTCAAATCCGTATGCTTCGTACACGCCCGCATTGTTCGCGCAGTTTCTTTCGGGGTATGCGTTGACGCGCGCGCCGGGCGAGCGCTACGAGTACTCGAACGCCGGCGGCGGTCTGCTCGGCGATGCGCTCGCGTGGAGCGCCGGGCGCCCGTACGATCAACTGCTGCAAAGCCGCGTCCTGCAATCGCTCGATCTGCGGGATACGACGCTGTCGCTCTCGCCGGAGCAAAGCGCGCGCCTGGCGCCCGGCCTGACGCAGTCGGGGGCACCTTCGCCGCCGTGGGCGTTCGGCGAACTTGCGGCGGCTGGCGGCTTATATTCGGATATGCACGACATGCTGGCGTATCTGCAAGCCAACTTGGCCGCGCCTTCCGGGCCGCTCGGCCCGGCGATGGCGATGGCGCAAACGCCGCGTGCGGTCGACGATTCGCCCCACGGGGAAACGAAGACGGGTTTGATCTGGATCGTCAACGTTGCCAACGGCAACACGTTTATGAACGGCGAAACCGGCGGCTACCATGCCTTCATGTTGTTGAATCGCGACGCCAACACGGGGATCGTCGTGCTGGCGAACGTCGCCGACATGAATATCGACACGCTCGGGCTGCACGCATTGTATCCGGCCCTCGTGGCAGCGCCCGTGTCGTCGGCCGCGGGCGCGGATTCACTCCCCGACGATCCGGCGGTTGCGGCGCTGGCGCGTGCGTTGCTTCTCGGGTTGCAATCGGGCGCCATCGACCGTTCGAAGCTCACGCCCGAATTCTCGCAACACATCAACGATGACATGCTGCATAAAATCAGCGTTGGGTTGAGCTCGATGGGTGCGTTATCCGGGTGGACGTTTATCGGAGCACAGAAGCAAGACGATTATACCGTCTACCGGTATCGCGTGCTGGTCGGAACGCAATCGCACGACTGGACGGTTACGATCGATGCGTCCGGAAAGATTGCCGGGTCGCTACTGAAGTAACGACCCGGCTCTGGGTATCTAGTAAACGGCGTTGGGTGAGTCGACGATGCCTTCGGCTCCGTCCAAACCGTTGCTCGACCCGATCGTGTCGAGTAGCTTGCCGGCTGGGTACGAATAGATCGTTGCAGTCGACGGGTCGCCCGCGTTGGCGTTGAACAGCAACTTGCCGTTCTTGCTCAAAGCGA
Source organism: Candidatus Tumulicola sp. (assembly GCA_036502885.1). GTDB lineage: Bacteria > Vulcanimicrobiota > Vulcanimicrobiia > Vulcanimicrobiales > Vulcanimicrobiaceae > Tumulicola. Next base: position 4,303 of record DASXXU010000169.1, on the reverse strand, counting down.
CGTGAAACGGATCCTGTAGTCCGGAAACGAGCGGCGTCGCCGTCGTGTATGGCGGCGCGATCACGTCGATCGAGCCTTCTTGGTCGTCGGCAAGTAGGTTGCCCTTCTTGTCGATCGCGAGGCCGGCGGGCGAACCGACGGTTACACTCAGGTCGACTCCCTTGGTTTTCCCTTTGGGAAACTCGATGAATCCGCCGTTGAAGCTCGGGTTGAAGAACGAAACGAAGATGTCGCCCTTCGAATCGATCGCGATGCCTTCTGGCCCTTTAGTGATCGAGTACTGTTGCACGATCTTATCGGCGCATTGCTTGAACTCGTCGACGTAACCGGGCGCGTTGAGATCGTTGAAATCGGAGACGAACACGTCGCCCTTCGCATCGACCGCGACGTTGATCGGATCGACCATTCCTGCGTCGTAGGTGCACGATGGCGACGACGATCCGGGCGCGTACTCGGTAACGTTCTTTCCGTTCACGTTGGCGACGTAGAGGTTTCCGGCTTTATCGACCGTGATACCGTCGGGTACGTCGAGGCCGGTGATGCTGCCAGCCGGCTTGTACGTCTTGTTTGCGAACAGAAACACCGACGAAAGGCCGTCGGAGACGAACACATCCTTATCGACCTTCGCTTTGTCGGGGGAAACGCGGTTTTGGATGCTTCCGAGTTCGCCGGCATAGCGTTTGTCGATGCCGTTCGAATATGCAATCGCGGATGCGGAGCGCGTTTGAGCGCCGGCCTGGGGCAAGGATGCCGGCGAACCGGCAGAACCGGCCGAAGAGCAGCCCGAAAATAACAAGGCGCCGGTTAGTATACCGGCGCCTGCAATCGATGGAACGATGCGCATACGAATCTCCCTCAATTTAAAGCGGTTTGCGTGTTGGTGGCATCACGCGCTAACATTGTCGCGTGAAGTTTTTCGAGCCGGTAAGTTGTTTACCGTCGCTCGACAGCTTGAGCGTCGACGTGCCGTAGTAGGTTAGGGTCACCTTGTCGCCGTCCAGGTTCCAGTTTCCGGATACTCCTTGCGGATCGGTGACTTGACCGTCCACCGTAAAGACGAACTTCTGGCTCGACGAATTGTTCATCAACCAGGTGCCGACCAGGTTGGTGGTGGCACAACCGGTCGGTTCGGGCGTAGGCGTTGCCGCCGCTGCCAGCGGAGCCGCCGTGCGCCCTTGGAATTTATCGTCTAGCGTCTTGCATAGCGCGTCGGCGGTGTAGGGGCTGTCTCCCGGATCGACGGTGCAAGTGAACGTGACCTCGTACCCTTTGTCTAACTCGAAGCAGTGAATGACGGCCGCAGATCCCGCGTGACCGGTTGCGTCGGTCGGTCCGTAACCGATCCAGATCCCCACGCCCGGCGCCGTTTCCCCAACGCTCGATAGCGACGACGTCAGAGCGGCCTTCGCTTTGTTGCTGCACGTATTGGGCGGCGCGTTCGGAATCACCAAACGAATTCCGACGGAAAGGACGATCGCTGCCGGCGAGCTTGCAGTTGATGCAAACAGTGCGACGGTCACGACGATTGCGGCGGCTGCTAAACGAAAACGACGAATCATCTGCATCGGTCATCCCTCCGTTGCGGTGGTTGGGGTTTCCTCCCGGCAGGTTCTGCCACGCGCGCAAGCGTAGCGCCCTCAAACCGATGAACGCACTATTTGGCGCCGCGGTGACCGCATTCGTGGCACTTTTCCCAATCGTGAATCCGGTCGGCGGCGTCGCCGTCTTCTTCGGGATGACCAGCGCCGACACGTCTGCCGAGCGCAACGCGACCGCCGCACGCATCGCCATCTATGTCGTGTTGATCCTGATCGCATTCGAACTGGGCGGCACGTACGTGCTCGAGTTCTTCGGAATCTCGCTCGCCGCGCTACGGATCGCCGGCGGCATCATCGTGGCACACACGGCGTGGACGATGGTCACCGCATCCAGCCGCCTGACGCCGACCGAAAGCGCGGATGCCGCCACGAAGGACGATATCGCCTTTTCGCCGATGGCCATGCCGCTGCTGGCCGGCCCCGGATCGATCGGCGTGGTGATGGCGCTGGCGGCCCGGCCCGATCCGCGTATCTGGCTGACCGGGATCGCGATTTCGATCGTCGCGATGGGCGCCGTCATCTATGCGTTGCTGCGCTTAAGCGGTCCGATCGTGAAGCGGCTGAGCGCCGGGACGCTCAGCGCGTTCGACCGCATCCTCGGGTTCCTGATCCTGTCGATCGCGATCGAGCTGATCATCACCGGCTTCCAGGGCGTGTACCCGAAGTTTGGGGTGTAAGCCGCGCACCGATCCATCCGTGTTGCGCGCAACTCGATTCGCTACCGCCGAAGAGTACGTCCAATCCGCATCGCGACGTGAACATCCTCCGGTTGTCGTGCGGTACGCCGCGAACGAATGCGAAGTCTTGATTCGTACCTCGCGGATACAACTTGGCTAGATAGCCGACGTAGTATTTCCCGCGAGCGAAGCGGTACGGTCCTTGTGCTTCGCCGCCGCACGAGCGATCCAAATCGTCCTCCTTGGGATTCGTATCCGCGGTTCCGAGCAGATACGTGACGCGCCGCGTGGCGTAACGGCGTTGTAGCGCCGCCCCGGTTTCGGTTACGTACGCGGGCGCGCCGGCCAAACCGTAGCGCCAGCGATCGAAATCGGCGCAGTTCGTTTGCGGTATCGGACGCCAATCATCGAAGTAAAAGTACGACGACGGGTTGGCGACCACGAGATGCACTGCGACCCGCGTCGATCGATCCAACTGCGGAGCGTGGCCGACGACGGCGTAGCGTTGCACGATCTGACCGCCGGCTGAATGTCCGATGATCGTGATCCGGCGCATGTTGGGAAAGCGTCGAGGATCGCTCAGACGCGCCAGCATCGCATCGAACACGTCGTAGGTGCTGACGGCTATATTATTGGCGTCCGATCCACCTGGCCACGTATGCGGCCAGAACAGCGTGTTTTTCGGAACGTTGTGGCCGGCGAGGTCGGACGCTTCGATGAACTGCGGCGCGATGACGATCGTGCGAGCAGCGTGGCCCATAGCGACGGCGCGCGTTGCCGAGTCGTAATAGTAATCCGCGTCGCGCAGAACGCCGTGCACCACGATCACCGCCTGCACCGCGTCGCTCCCATTCAACGAAGCGCTTCCAAAATAGCGCGCGATGCCGCTGCCGCGCGGTGCGGCCACGGCGAACTGCCGGTCAGCCAGCCGGCCGGAGTTGTCGGGTTGCGGGGTTTCCACGGCTGCGACGGCCGCCAGCGCGAGCAACGCTATTTTCCACATGTGCCGGTTATTCGGTGGCGAACCGCCGGCATCCCAACCTCGACATAATGAGCGAAGCGCTGCGCCACTTGTCCAAAGGCGGCCACCGCGCCGCGGGCTAACGCTCACGATGAAGCCGCCGCGCAAAGGAGTACAATGAGCATGATGTCTGCCCACGAACGCTCGTCCGACCCGCTCGAGCTGCGGGATCATCTCAGGCTGTCGTACAGCGAACTCGAAGAGCGCAACCTCGCCGCCAAGCAACAGCGCAAGGACCGCGCCGCCGCGCACCAGCTCGCCGCCGAACGGCTGGAGTATCTCAGCGGCGAGAAGCGCATCAAGGCCGTTACCGTGCTGTTCAGCGACCTCGAAGGCCGTCTGCAGATGCTCGATTACGATAAGAAGTTCTTACTCGATTCGCACGACAACCTTACGTTCGACGGTTCCTCCATCCGCGGGTTTACCGCGCAGCGCGAGAGCGACTTGCGCTTAGCGCTCGACTGGAGCGCGTTTTATTGGGGCCCTGCGGACGTTTTCGGACCGGGCAAGGTGCTGGTGTTCGCCGACGTACTGGATCGCGAAGGCCGTCCGTTCGCCGGAGACGTTCGCGGCACGCTCAAGCGACTATCCAACCGATACTACTCCGAACACGGCTACACGCTCAACGCCGCCAACGAAATCGAAGGCTTTCTCTTCCAGGGTTTGGATGCCGAGCGCCATTTCCACGAAACCAGATCGTTCGAATACGTCAACACGGGCGGGTACTATCACTCGCTGCCCGGCGATCCGCTGCGAACGTTCATTGACACGACCGCGGAAGTTCAGCGCGCGATGGGCTTCCAGAACGAGAAGGACCATCCGGAAGTTGCGCCTTCACAGTTCGAGATCAACTACAGCTATGCGGAGGTGGTGGCTGCGGCCGATCACATCCAGCTCTACAAGCTGATCTGCCGCCAGGTGGCTCGCAACATGGGACTGACCGCGTGCTTCCTGCCCAAGCCTGTCGTCGGCGTAAACGGCAGCGGTATGCACACGAACGTTTCCGT
>DASXXU010000168.1:0-5949 GCA_036502885.1 Candidatus Tumulicola sp. | reverse complement strand
ACGCTCGCCGCATTGCTCGGCATGCCGTTGCAGACGGAACTGTTCGAGCCGGGCGTTCCCCGATTCGAGGGTTGGACGGCGATCGCGCGCGACGCGATGATTTACCGTTTGCGCGGCAGCATTTCGGATGCAGCGATCGTGCTGCGATCGGGCGACGCGGCTGCCGTGGCGGCTGCCGCGTTTGGCGAACGATCCGCGCCGTCGGCGGATGCGCGCGCGTTATCGCCGCTCGAACGTGATGTGGTCGATCGCGTCGCCGCAGCCATCGCGCGCACGCTCGTTCCGGTGTGCGGTGCGTGCGAACGCGAATCGCTGGACCGCATCGCCTCGATCGCCGGCTATCGTACCTATTTCGAAATCGCCGTCTCCGCACCAATCGATGCTCGTATAGGAATTGCGTTATCAATCGACCCGCCGCCGCAACCTGCGGGTGGCATCACGATGGACGGGTTGGGCGACGTCGCTCTCGGACTCGACGCCCTTCTGGACGTTGCGTGCCTTCCGATGCACGCGATTGCGGCGCTGCGATACGGCAACGTCGTCTCGGTCCGGCCGCCCGGTAGAACGCGTCTGACGATCTCGGGACGCACGCTGTGCGCCGGAACGACCGGCGTGCGCGACGGACGATACGCCGTGTTGCTGGGACCCGCGTTGTGACGGCGCGCGACACAACCCCGGCGATCGACGCGCTGCTGCACGTCCCGTTGCGAATTACCGCGCGATTGGGATTCTGCCGGATGACGATTTCCGAAGTGCTCAAGTTAGGAAACGGTTCGGTCGTCGAGCTCGATCGTGCTGCGGGCGAGCCGATCGATCTGCTCGCAAACGAGCGCTGTATCGCGCGTGGAGAAATCGTCGCCGTCGACGACCGGTTCGCGATACGAATCGTCGAGCTGCTGGGACCGCACGCGTGAACGCAGCGTCGGACGTTTCGGCGATCGTCGCTCGGACGCACGCCAGCCTGCCGCTCGACGTGTTAGCCGGTCTAACGTTGCTTTCCGTCGTGCCGTTCTTGTTGGTGATGTGCACGTCGTTCGTCCGGATCGCGGTGGTCTTATCGCTGGTGCGGTCGGCGATCGGCGCATCGGCGTTGCCGCCGAACGCCGCGCTAACCGGATTGGCGTTCGTCCTAACGCTTGCGGTAATGGCGCCGGCTTTCGATGCGATTCGCGCCAACGCGCTCGAGCCGTACGCCCGCGGAAAACTGACCCAGTCGCAAGCGCTAATGCGTGCGGTCGCGCCGATCGATGCGTTCATGCTGCGCCAGGCGCGCCGTTCCGATATCGCGATGTTCGAGCGGGTCGCTCGGCGGGCGCCCGAGCCGCCGCAGCGGGCGCCGTTCGACGTGCTCGTTCCGGCATTCGTCGTTGGAGAGTTGCGCAATGCGTTTGCGATCGGGTTCGCGTTGTATCTCCCGTTCGTCGCGATCGATCTATCCGTGGCCGCAATCCTCATGGGTCTGGGCATGATGATGCTCAGCCCGTCGGTCGTTTCGTTGCCCGTAAAGCTGCTGCTGTTTGTGATGGTCGACGGCTGGGGATTGGTTTGCGGGGGCGTTGCCGCCAGTTTCCGATAGCAGGATAAAGCTAGTTGTAGTTCTTGATGCTCGGCCAAATCTGCGCGAGCGGGCGCTGGATGCCGCGGCACACCATGATCGGCATATCGTCTTCGTACGGCATGACATATGGCGCGGTGAACGTGGCAGCTTTCTGCGCGCTGCGAAACAGGTGCTGGTCGCGACCGCAGTCTCCATCGACGTCGATAACGACGTTTCCGGAATAGCCGCGCGTTCCCCAAAGAAAGTATTGGTTATGTCCGCTGATAACCGGCGGCTCGGGGGTGTTAAAGAATTGGATGGCAGCCGCGTCCCCGTAGTTTTGCGTTACGATCACGGCTTGGCTGCGCTCCGCGGGGGGAAGTGCGTTATAGACGCTTGCGACAACCCGCGCGAGTTGCGGCCATCCGTGCATGTCGGCGTACGTTTGCGGGAGCACGGATTGCTTGTGGTGTTCGGTGGCCAATGAGCCAAGCGGAAGCACTTTGGAGAGCGCGGCTTGATAGGCAACGTATGTTTGGACCGGCAGGACGGGTAGCGCCAGCGGGATGAGAACGAATCCGGCCAGCGCTGCTAAAACGACCGCTGCGGGGCGAAGGAATCGTGCGCGCGAGGTCCAGCGCTCCACCGCTACGGCTCCGAGTGCAAACAGCGCCGGGTACGCATCGCACATGTAGTAGCTCTTCGCGTGCAGTGCGATCATCAGGACGAGCAGCGCAACGAATCCGATTCCGATCCAACGGGCCGCCGGCGTGAGAAGCGCCCATATCAGTCCGGCGATCCACACGATGGCGAGAATGGGGTTGGTAATTACAAATTGTTGCAGCACGAACGAAAGCGGATCGAGAACGACGTTCTTTCCTAGCTGGCCATTGCGTAGCAATTCGACCATCGGAAATCCGTAATGCGCCTGCCAAAGAACGTTTGGAAGCGCGATCGCAACACCGAGAAGCGCACCCCAGGCAAACCACGGCGTTTTCAACACGCTGCGTGTTCTCGTAAAGACGACGCCTACGAACGCCGCAACCAGAAAAAATGCGGCGCTGTACTTGCTTTCGAGCGCGATGCCCGCAGCGGCACCAACGCCAAGCCACCAACGCGGATCGGCGCCGCGCGCCAGGCGTCCCACGTAGAGTGCGATAAGCGGCCACGCCCACAGCCCGACGCTATCCGGCCCAAGCATCATGCCGAAAGTGGCGAGGATCGGGGAGAGTGTAACGCAGACTGCCGAGAGGATCTGGGCGAACGCACTTCCTTCGAATTCCTGAACCAGCCGGCACGTAACGAATACCGAACCCGCAGCGAACAGTGCGGAGACGGCGCGCAACGCTACCAGCGAGTGCCCGAAGATCTGCGAACCTGCCGCAAGCAGCGGAATCACCGGCGGCTGATCGACGTATCCCCACTGCGGATGTTGCCCGCAAATGATGAAGTAGAGTTCGTCGCGGAAAAAACCGTAGTGCGGGTTGGCTGCGAGGTGAAACAGGAACGTGGCGGCCGCTGCAATTAGGGGGACTTGCAAACGTGGGTGCGACGCTGTTTTCATCCTAGAGGTTCTACCAAGCGAAAGCGGCGCCGGTACTCGGCGGGAGCTATTCCATAACAGCGTTCGAACGCGCGTCGGAACGTATCGTCACCTTTGTAACCGACCGTGTGCGCCAACTCTTCGATTCGATCGTCGCCGTTAACGAGCAGCCAGCGCGCCTCGTCCAATCGTAGCCCTTCGACGTAATCGGCCGGCGTCAGACCGAGCGTGGTTTTGAACTTGCGAGCGAAGTGCCGGGGGCTTAGGTTTACGCGCTCGGCTAGCGCCTCAAGCGTTAGGTCGCCTTGCAAATTATCCCGAACCCAGCCGGCCAGGTTGCCGAAATGCGGCGTGGCCTTCGTCTGCGCAAGCAACGGTTGCGAATATTGTAGCTGACCGCCCGAGCGCTTGAGGTAGACAACGATTTCACGAGCGACCGCGAGCGCAAGCTCGCTGCCGAGATCTTCCTCGACGAGCGACAGCGATAGATCGATGCCTGCCGTGACCCCGGCCGAGGTGTAGAACTTTCCATCTTTTACGAAGATCGCGTCCGCGTTCACGTTGAGCGTCGGCCAAAGCCCCCGAACGTCGGCGGCGTAGCGCCAGTGGGTCGTTACGTTCCGGCCGTCAAGTAAACCCGTATCCGCCAGCCCGTAGATACCGGTACACACGGATGCGATCCGCCGGGCCCGCTTCGCATGAGCCAGCAAAAAGTCTTTGACCGGGGCTCGCGTCTTCGGATGCAAGCGAAGTCCTTTGCCCCCCGGCACGACGATCGTATCGAACGAGACGTCATCGTTGAATGTGGTATCCGCGTGTAAGGACGCCCCGGACTCGGTCGCAACACGACCACGCCGTGAGCTCGTTAAGACCACCTCGTACGGGTTCGGTTCGCGCCCGGACAGTTCGTTCGCGCAGGTGAACACATCGGCCGGACCAGCAACGTCGAGCAAAGTAACGGCATCGTAAACGGGGATGGCAACGCGTCGCACTTTCATATCACCAGTGTATAGCGACGGCCGGTGTGTCCGCAATGGTCAGAAACCGACGTTTTAGGACATTAAAGTGCCTTGCTCGTGTCGTTGGGCCCGCGGAGGCGTTGCTGCCGGCTTCCGGTAAAGAGGCGGACATGCGCATCGCCGACGCGCTCGCCAGCCTCCGCCCATTTTTCTCGTTCGAGTTTTTCCCACCGAAAGACGACGAAGGTTCGCGCCGCCTGTTCGAGGCGATTACGGCACTGCAGCCCTTGCGCCCAGCCTTCGTTTCGATTACCTATGGCGCCGGCGGTTCGACGCGTGCCCGTACGGTCGCGCTGGCCAAACAAATCCAACAGGAGATCGGCTTGACGGTCGTCGCGCACGTCACGTGCGTTGGGGCGTCGCGTGCCGAGCTGCGCCTGTTGTTCGACGATCTCGCGCGGGCCGGGATTCAAAACGTTCTAGCGCTGCGCGGAGACCTTCCGCGCTCCGGCCAGTCCGACGTTGCGACCAGCGCGTTCGCCCACGCCGACGAGTTGATCGCGATGCTCAAACGCAACTACGATTTTTGCATCGGCGCCGCGTGCTATCCGCAGACGCACCCCGAATCGCCGGGACCGGCCGACGACTTGCGGTACTTACAGGGCAAAGTCGATGCGGGCGCCGACTTCTTGGTATCGCAGCTGTTTTTCGACAACGAAGCGTACTTCGATTTCGTGCGCAGGGTGCGTGCTGCCGGGATTACGATACCGATCCTGCCGGGCATCATGCCGATTACGAACTTCGATCAGATTCGACGGTTCACGGCGATGTGTGGGGCCAGCATACCGCCCAAACTCCACGTCGAGATGGAAGCTCGTCGTGGGGATCCCGGGGCGATCGAGGCGATGGGCGTCGCGTACGCGTCGATGCAATCTGTAGCGTTACTCCAAGCCGGGGTGCCGGGAATCCATTTCTATACGCTCAACCGGTCGCCGGCGACGCGCGCCATCGTTTCTTCGTTGCTTGCCGCCAGCGCGTGGCGGCTCGATTTCGCCGCGGCTGGGGACGCATCTTAACCGTCAAGCGGTAACACCGCCGTCATATCGCCCGGATAGCATATCCGAGTGGACGCATTTTCCGGTCTATTGCGCGATGCGTCGATCGTTACCGCACTTCTTGCGTTGCCGGTGCTTGCGCTAGCAGCATGCGTCGGAACCGCGATCGCAATCGTGCAGGCCGCCACGCAAGTACAAGAACAAACGTTAACGTTGCTCCCCAAGATCCTGGTTGTCGGAACGCTGACGGTCGCCGGCGGCGCCCCGGCGATGCAACTGCTGGCCGGCTTATTCATGCACGCGCTGTCTTCGATTCCAGCCTTGGTCGCGGGCTCGTGAACGCAACGAGCGCGTTGGCGTTCGCGCGCTGCGCCGGCTTTATGAGTCGCGCGCCCGGGATTTCACATCCGAGCGTTGGGGCGCCGGTTCGAGCCGGGCTGGCGTTGTTACTCACCGCTGCGGTTCTGCCTGGAATACCTCGAACGCGCGCACCGTCCGACGCGATGCTCGTACCGGCCTTGGTTCTCGAGCTCGTCGTCGGGGTTGCGATCGGTACTGCGGCATCGTTGGTATACGATGCGGCCTACGCCGGCGGCCGTGCGATCGACGATTACGTGGGCGTGAAGGCGATCGCGCCCAACGTGCAGATCGTGGCGCCCAGTGGTTTCGGACGCGTGTGGTCGTTGGCGTACACCGGTGCATTTTTCTTGCTCGGCGCATATCGGGTCGCGATCCCGGCGTTCGCCGAGAGTTTCGTGCGCGTTCCGGTCGGGTCGCCGCTGGATGCGTATGCGTGGACGTCATTTTGCGCTGGGCTTGCACAAACGATGGTCGAAACCGGCGTCGCGATCGCCG
>DASXXU010000167.1:0-8488 GCA_036502885.1 Candidatus Tumulicola sp. | reverse complement strand
GGCGTCATGATGCGCGCGATGTCGCGAAAGATTACCGTTGCGACACCTTCGGGTGGCTGCAATGCTTGGTACGTCACCCAGGCGACGATCGTGACGTTGCCGGCGGGAAAGTAATAATCGGCGGTGTTGTAACCGGGTAATCCGCCGGTGTAGCCGTACCAGCCCGCGGTGCAGTTGATAGCTAAGCCGAATTTCTTATTGCCTACGACGTGCTTACATTCCGAGTCGGGGGTGTACGACGCCGGGCCGCCGGTTTTTGCCAACGAGTATAGCTTGATCCATTTCTTGACATCGGCCATATCCGATACCATCTCGCCGGCCGCGCCCATGAACGGGACCGGAACCGTATTGCTAACGTCGACCCAGTTTCGTTTTGCATCCAACCCGTAACCGCGCGTCCACGGCTCCGGCATCGCCTCGGTGCTCGGGTACGTCGTTTGCGTAAGCCCGAACGGCTCGATTAAACGCTTGCGAATTTCGTTACCGACGCTGTCCTTGGTTACGTTTTCGATGATGAGCCCGAGCAGCAGATAATTCGTATTGCTGTAGCGATAGCCGGCGTTGGGCGCAAAATACGGTTTGTGTGCGACGGCCCAGCGGATCAGCATGCGCGGGTTGAAATCGGCCGGAACCTTCATCTGGAGACGGTCGAATTGCGGCGTATCGTATGCCTCGAACAACCCGCTGCGCATGTTGCAGAGGTCGCGCACGGTTATGTTGCTGCCGTTCGGAATATCGACGCCCAACGAAAAGTGGCTAACCGGATCGTCGAGCGAGAGTTTCTTCTCCGCGATCAGTTGTAGCAAGACGCTGACGACGAACGTTTTAGTATTGCTGCCGATTCGAAAATGGTCGGCGGTGGTGAGCGGCCGCTTCGAGGCCAAATCCGCATAGCCGAACGCTCTCGTGAACCCGTGGCCCGACCGGTCCCAAACGCCGATCAGCACGCCCGGTATCGGTGCCACACCACCGTACGTTCGCCGATCCTTTTCGACGGCGGCAACGATCGCGGACTGGACCGACGCATCGGTCACGGATGGTGTCCCCGTCGCGCTGCGCGCGCCTGCCGCCGGGACGATCGAAGCCATCACGGCCCCAATGGCCAATGCCCACATGCTCCAATGCTTCACGAGCCGCGGCTTCGGTGGCGGTAGGACGTTCCCCCACGCTCGCGCAATGGCCCGACGATTAGGAGGGCTTTGTGAGCGCAAGCGCACGCACGACGATCGAAGTAGGTTCGCGACGCGTAACGGTCTCGAACCTCGATAAAGTGTTGTGGCCACGCGACGGTTACACGAAGGGCGACTTGATCGCATATTACCGTGCGGTGGCGGCGACGATTCTACCGTACGTGCGGGAACGTCCGCTGACGCTGCAGCGATATCCCGACGGAATTGACGGGCCGTCGTTTTTCGAAAAGAACTTGCCGAAAGGCGTTCCGGATTGGGTCGACCGCGTCACGACGTCCGCAGCCGAAGGCGGCAAGAAGGTCACGTACGTGGTATGCAATGACGAACCGACGCTCGTCTACGCTGCAAACCTCGCTTCGATTCCGTTGCACGCCTGGACGTCGCGCGTCGATACGATCGACGAGCCCGACTTCGTTTTCTTTGACGTCGACGCCGGCGACGATTGCACGCTAAAGACGCTCGCCACCGTCACGCTTGCGCTGCGCGACTCGCTGGCGCAAATCGGTCTGAACTCGCTGGTGAAGACGTCGGGCGGCATGGGCTTGCACGTGTTCGTCCCGCTCGCCGGCGGCTATTCGTACGAAAGCGCCAAGTTGTTTGCGGAACTGATCGCGCGCCACGTCGCGGGCGGATTGGGGGACTTGGTGACGCTGGAGCGTGCGATCGCTAAGCGCCATCCGGCGGCGGTCTACTTGGATTACGTGCAAGTCGGACGCGGCAAAACCTACGTCGTACCGTATTGCGTGCGGGCTCGCGACAAGGCCCCCGTTTCTACGCCGCTGGAGTGGCCCGAGGTTGAAGCGATGGCGCGCAAGCGGGGCAACATCGTGCCGGCCGATGAGTTCGCGAGGTTTACGATAGCGACGACCCCCAAGCGGCTCGCCTCCAAGGGCGACCTGTGGGGCGGAAAGGCTTGGAAAAAGCAGCCGCTCGAGCCGGCCATCGAATCGGCCCAAAAGAGCTGGGCGGGGGCTCGGCAACCGGAGCAAGCAGCCAAGGGACGGACGCGGGCCAAACGGGTAGAATAGTCGGGCTATGGCGCATGCGATTTGGTCCGGCTCTATCAACTTCGGCCTGGTGACGATCCCGGTCAAACTGTTTACCGCGGTTAAATCCGACGATCTTTCGTTCAATATGCTGCATTCCAAGGACGACGGACGCATCAAATACGAGCGACTTTGCAGCGTGGACAGCAAACCGGTGCCGTGGGACGAGATCGTCAAAGGTTACGAGTACGAAAAGGGGCAGTATGTCATACTGACCGACGAAGATTTCAAGAAGGTCAATCCGGAAGCGACGCAATCGGTCGACATTCTCGAGTTCGTCGAACTCGATCGAATCAACCCGATGTACTTCGACAAACCGTATTATCTCGAGCCGACCAAACAAGGAAAGCACGCGTACGCGCTGTTGCGCGAGGCGCTTTCAACGAGCAAACGCGTCGCGATCGCGCGCGTCGTTATTCGAACCAAGGAATACATCGCTGCGGTCAAGCCACTCGAGGATGCGCTCGTCCTCGAGCTGATGCACTGGTCGACCGAAATCGTCGCGTCGGATACGCTCGAACTACCCGGACGCGAACAGCTTCCCGAAGCAGAAATGAAGATGGCCAAGATGCTGATCGACGCTATGAGCGTCGACGAGTTCGAGCCGCAGAAGTTTACCAACAAGTATCACGACGAACTGCTTGCGATGATCGATGCGCGCGCAAACGGCAAGGAGTTGCCTAAAGCCAAAAAGTCGCCGGCGCGGTCGAAGGTGGTTAACCTCATGGACGTGTTGGCGAAGAGTCTGGAAGCGAGCAAGAAACGCCGCGGCGCCGCGTCGAGCGAGATGGAAGATTCCGACGCCGAGGCGGAGCGTCCGGCGCGCGGCGGCCGTAGAAAAAAGACCGCCGCTTAAGACTCAGTGCCCGGTTTGCAGCGTTGCGGGGCGCCGCAATTTCGCGTACGCAAATCCGCCAGCTGCAACGAGCGGTGCCAACGTGATCAGGAACGTCAGGTGATACCACACCGGCAGTTTCGACCAGATGTGAACGTGCGCCGGAATAAAGACGGCCAGTATCAGGATGCCGACCATCCACGCCGCGTATCGGCTGGCGGGCGCAATCGCGCGAACGATGAAGCCCGTGGCAATGGACGTAATCGCGGCTTCCAGCAGACGTGCAATTTTCATCGGCAGGGTGAAGGCGAGCTGCGGTTCGGCGGCTAGATATCCCGGCATGCCGGCGCGCAGGACGAGATCTATCGCCGTCACGATGAGCGTCCAAATGATTAGGCCGGCTACGATACTCGCGAGCGTTCGCCACATGCGGGTGTCCTCCAGGTCTCGGGCAGTATTAGTTTGAATATAATAGTTTAATTAAACTATGAAAGCAAGACTGCTGGTCCTGGGGATGCTCCATCGCGAAGACTTGCATCCCTACGAGATGCGAAAGCGCCTGGAGGCGGCGATGGTCGACTGCTACCTCGACGTGGATGTCGGCTCGCTCTATTACGCGGTCCGGCAGCTCGAGAAGGACGGCGCCATCGAGCCGGTTTCCCAAGAGCGCGTCGCGCGCGGCGGGATGCGAACGATCTATGCCGTCACCCCGAAGGGGCGGGCCGAATTTCAAGAAGGTTTCTTCGACCTTCTCGAACGGGACGACACGGTTGCGCGGACGTTGTACGGGCCGCTGCTTTTCTTGCACTGCGTTTCGCGCGCGAAGCTGTCCGCCGCACTGCGGCGTAAGATCGTTCGCTTGGACGAACTGATCGCCGAGCTTAAAACTATGCGCCCGGAGATGACGAAAAGCATCTCGACGGGCGGCGAGTATCTGTTTCGTCACCTGGAGCGGCAACGACGGCTCGATCGAGATTGGCTTAAAGAGTTGCTGAGGGAAGTGGAAGGCGGCCGGGTTCGAAAAGGCACGCCCCGTTCGTAGGCGAGACATATCAAAGCGGCTCAATTTTTCATCAAACGAGCGAATGTTTCTAGGACGTACCATGCCCGTGCAGAAGCGCGAAAGCCCTCGAATGGCTTAACGAAAGACGCACGCATTTTGCCTTCCGGGCAACGCGAAGAACGCGCAAATAACCAACTCCGCACGACGACGACGTACAGCTTCGGACGCTTTCGCCTGGATGCGTCGCGCCGGATCCTCTTGGCCGGCAACGAAGCGCGGCCGATTCCCGAAAAGCTGTTCCAGATTCTCCTCGTGTTGCTTCAGGCAAACGGCCGCGTGGTCGCCAAAGAAACGTTCTTCACCACCGTTTGGCCCGACGAAATTATTTCGGATGGAAACCTCGCGCAGCACGTATTCCTACTGCGAAAATTTCTCGGCGACGAAGGCGATGCGCATCGCTACATCATCACCGTCCCGCGCAAAGGATACCGCTTAACCCTTTGGAGCAGCGCGTCGACCGGACCGGTCGACGACGTCGCGCCGGAAAACGACGAGAGCCTGGGAACGCGTGCCAACCGCCGATTCGAGGCGCTAAATCTGTATTGCAGGGCGAGCCACCATCTCGAAAAACGAACCGCGGCCGAGATCTTCCGCGCGCACGCTCTCTTCGAAGGCTGCCTGGAGCTCGAAGAGCGTTACGCGCCGGCGTGGATCGGCCTCGCACGAGCGCACGCGTTGTACGGGGAGTTTGCGTACGGACCGCCCGGGGCGGCTTTCTCGGCCGCACGCGTCGCGATCGAAAAGGCGCTGGCACTCGAACGGGATTCCGAGATCGCTCAGGCGCTTGCTTCGGAAATCGTCATGTTTGGCGATTGGAACTTTTCGAGCGCCGAGGAGCATCTTCAAGCCGCCCTGGATATCAATCCGCAATCCTTATTCGTGCGGCATACCCTGTCGTGGTACCACTTATGTTCGGGTGCGTTCGAGCGCGCGACCGCCGAAGCCGAGCAAGTGCTATCGGCGGAACCCGCGTCGGCGGTGTTTCTGCTGGTTCTCGGCCGTGCGTGCATGTTCGCCGGCGACTTGCCGCACGCGATCGCGTGTTACACCAGCGTCATCGAGAGCGATCCCGAGGATTTTTGGGCGCGCACGATGCGCGCGATCGCGTTCCTCTTTAGCGGTTCGCCGATTGCCGCCATCGACGATCTGCGGCACATCCTCGCAAGCGGACCCGAGATACCGCTGCTGGCGCGCGCTTACGTCGACGCCGGCGACGAGTTCGCCGCGCGCGAAAAGCTAGAGCAGTTGCAACGGCTTTCGCTCTCGCAATACGTTTCGCACTGGGATTTTGCGGTGACCCATGCGGCGCTGCAGCAACACGATATCGCTTACGAACGTCTTCGCTCTGCTATGAACGCCAAAGAACCCTTGATGCTCTTACTGCCGGGGCTTGTCCCGTTGTTCGGCTCGTTGGCCAAAGAACCGAGGTTCGTGCGGTTGGTTCGCGCGATCGCCGATCTACCGCTACGAAGAAATAGCTCGAGGTTCTAACCGACCAAGAACTGGCGCATCGCGACCGGCCGCACGCGTAGTGCGAATGCATCGAGGGCCGTTTGCAGACGCCCTTCGATGGTGCGGTCGTCGCGATTCATCGAGAGCGCGATGAATGCCGCGCAAAGGATGTCCGAAGCCTCGCTTTGGAAGCGGAGCAAGAACTGCGCGAAGGATCTCGATTCGGCCGCGCAGCGGTCCTGAGCTTCTTCGAATTCCGCCGGCGGGTCGCCCGAAGCGAGGACGTATCGTTCCAAATGCTTGAGGTAATCGATCGCTGCGTCTTTGCTATCGTACGGATCTATTCCAAGCTGCGGTATCGCGGCGACGAGCGCCGCATAAATCGCAGCGGAGGCGTCGTCGTGAAACGATTGCGAGCCGAGCTCCTCGATTTCGAAAAATAAGTCGCCGGCCGCGAAGCGATCGCGCGTTCCAAGATGGTGGGTAAGGGCTTTGAGCAACCAGTCTCGTCGCGCTTGCGTATGCTGGGGGGCTAAAGCACCGAGCGTCGCCGCTGCGCGTGCGGCGAGGCCTCGAAAACCCGAACGGATCGACGTCTCGAACGCTTCGCGCGCCTGCCAGCCCGCGTTCTCGTGAAGCCCTCGGGCGAAGAGATGGCGCGTATTCTCGACGATCAACCGAACGCGATCCCAAGCCACAAGGCCGATGGCGGCGTCGTCCGGCAGGGTCCACGGTTTCCGTAGGCGCAAGCGCACTCGCGCGATGGTCGCGAGACAACCGAACGAATCGTAGTGCCGGCCTCGCAATACTAGATACGCCCCCTGCGCCAGCCGCTCGGCCAAGGTATCGTCGCCGATCGCGAGCGCGGACTCGGCGCGAAGCGCCGTGGTCGACGCCAACAGACCGATCGCGTGCGTTTGCAAACTAAGCCGTTCGGCGTCGTCGAGAAGTTTGGTCGCTTCGGTGATTTTCCCGAAGCGGATGAGCGTCTCGGCCTCTGCCAAAAACGCTCGCGAGCGCCAGTTGAAGCGATCGTGCGAGATCCTGCGCAGGTTGTTTGCCGAACGCGCCATATCCGGCGTGTCGCAACGGTGACGCGCGCGCAAGAACGCCAGCCACTCGAGTTCGAACAACGCCTCGGCGTCGTACGCCAGGTCGCGGTCGCGATCGGTGAGCATCGAGCGAAGCGCTCCTTTGGCCTCGACTTCCTTGCCGTTCAACTGCTTCGATTGCGCGTGGAGGACCGCCAACAACGAGCGCGAGCGACCCAAACGCATTTCATCCGGCAGATCGACGATTTCGTGGCCGGCTTCGACTCGAGCGCGAACGCTAAGGACGAACGCGCCAGTCGCGAATTCAGGACTTCCTAGACCCGCAAGGCGAGCGGCCGCGGCCGGTTCGAAAGGCGCGAGCATTGTCGATAGGATGTCCAGCGGATCGGATAGGCCTTCACCCTCGAGCGCCGCATGTGCCATCGGCTTCACCAGCTCTCGAATGTGCGCGGTCAGAATCGACACGGCTTGCGCGTGATATCGCTGAAAGTGACGCCTGGATACTTGCCAACGCGCCGCCGATTCCGTCCTAGATAGGTCGGCATCGAGATCCGATTGAAGGACGATGTCGCGAAGTTGGCTTTCGTGCGGCGTATCTTTAAACGCCGCTTCGACGACGTGCCGCAAAGCGAGTTGAGCGTTGGCAATCCCGGTCGCCTGGCACAACGCTTGCGCGAGTGGGAATGCAGCCAGCCGGTATGAGTCCAAACTTCTGCGCAGTAAGCGCCGGACTGTTGCTTCCATCGTTCGCCGGTCGCGATCTTCACGATCGTTCGGCGTCGACCGAGTCGCTTGCATGATTACGTTCTAAAGTATAGCCGCGCGCGCCCGTGGTGTCCTCAAACGCCATTAAGTAAAGCGTTTGAGTATTTTTGATAGGTTACGCGACGCTCTCGCATTATTGAAACTGCCACATAAATGCCACCGGAACAATGAGCGAAAGGGCGCGCGAATTGCGCCGTTCGAACGGTGCGATTCGCGCTGCAATGGCGCGCTACTTCAGCGTTTCACTGTGGGAGATACACTCATGAAACGAATTTCACTACCCCATTTCGCGGCCGCGGGATCGAAGGCTCGTGCGATGACTGGAGGTCAGGCAACGTGGACACTGACCGCCGGTCGCGCGATCCGAGCGATCCCCACGGTCGAAAAGCTCGCGAATAACGCGAAATCACACGCGTCGTCCTTCGACGGTGCGTGCACGAACATTTCTGGCAGAGCGCGCCTCATAAAGGCGCCTCGCGGCCTCTATCATGCGGCGGTGGCCGCACTTTTATTGGTGGCATTCCTGTTACAGGGAACTTGGGCACAGGCCGGCGTCACCGGTAACATTGCCGGCGTAGTCCGGGACAGCGCTGGCGCGCCGGTGGCCGGTGCGCAGGTTAGGGCTGTCTCGCCTTCTCAGGCGGGATCGACCACCACAGACTCGGGAGGGCACTTCATCCTCCTGTCGCTGTCTCCTGATACCTATACGATAACGGTATCGAAGGGCGGCTACGGGCCGACTTCAGCGCCCGGGCAGGTCGTCTTTGCCGACCAGACCCAGCAAGTGACCCTTATGCTGCAGAAGCAATTGCAGTCGATTGCGCATGTGACCTCGACTGCGACGGGTTCGCTGGTCAAATCGGGCGTCGGCGGCGACCTTTACAGTGTCAACGCAGCGCAGATTACAAGTTCCGCATCCGCGACGGGCGGAGGAAATCTAAATACAGCCTATTCCGCAATCGCGACGGTTCCGGGACTGTACGTTGGCGCATTTGGTTCGGGCTGGAATCAAGGCGTCGTCGTTCGCGGTCAAAACCCCTGGACCACGGGCTTCGAGTACGATGGCATTCCGGTCAATCGTTCGT
>DASXXU010000166.1:0-12654 GCA_036502885.1 Candidatus Tumulicola sp. | reverse complement strand
CGCTCGACCGCGTCCCAGCGGGTGAACAGCGTTTGATCGCCGCGCATCGCGTCGCCGATGAGGCGTTCGTACGCGGGAGGCGATACGACGCCGAACCCGCTGCCGTAGTTGAAGTCCATATACACATTGCGAACGTGGTCTTTCGGACCGGGTACTTTGGCTTCGAAGCGGAGCGCGATGCCTTCGTCCGGCTGGATTTTGATTACCAGCATGTTGGGTTCGATGGTGTCGGTCGAATCGCCGTAAAAACGATGCGGGATCGGCCGGAAGGTTACGACGATTTCGGATACCTTACGTGCCAGGCGTTTTCCGGAACGAAGGTAGAACGGCACGCCGGCCCATCGCCAGTTGTTCACGAAGAAGCGAACCGCAGCGTAAGTTTCGGTATTCGAATCCGAGGCAACGTCGTGTTCCTGGCGATAACCGGGGACGGATTCCCCATCGATCGTGCCGGCGCCGTACTGCCCGCGCACCGACATGCTGGCGACCTCGTCGTAGTTGGTCGGCGCGACGGCCGACAACACTTTGTACTTCTCGTTGCGAATGTCGTCGGCGTGCGAGCTGATCGGCGGCTCCATCGCGACCAAGGCGAACAAGTTGATGACGTGGTTTTGAATCATGTCGCGCAACGCGCCGGCGTTATCGTAGTAACCGCCGCGCAGCTCGACCCCGATCGACTCGGCGGCCGTGATCTGCACGTCGGCGACGTAGTTTCGGTTCCAGATCGGCTCGAAAATGGTGTTGGCAAAGCGCAAGGCGATGATGTCTTGCACCGGTTCTTTTCCGAGGTAGTGATCGATGCGGTAGATCGCGGTTTCGGGAAAGACGCGGTCCATTTCATGCTGCAGCGCGCGTGCGGATGCCAGATCGGTCCCAAACGGCTTCTCGACGACGATGCGCGTCCAGCCGGATCCATCATCCCTCGGATCGAGACCGGCCGTCTTCAGCTGTCGAACGACCTCGGGAAACACCGGCGGCGGGGTCGCTAGATAGAACAGATGGTTGCCGCCGGTATCGAACTGCTTGTCGTTTTGCGCCAGACGCTCTTTCAGTTTGAGGAAGTCGTTGGTATCCTTAAAATCCGCGCTGATGTACGATATTCGCGTCGCGAAGTCGTCCCACAAACTGCCTTGCGGCTTGCGGCCGTCCGGCATCATTTCGTCGAGTTGCTCGCGGCAATACTGACGAAAGCTTTCGTCGGTGTATTGCGAGCGCGAGAAGCCGACCAGCGCGAAGCCGGTCGGCAGCGTTCCGTTGAGGTGCATCGAGTAGACTGCCGGCAGCAGCATGCGCTTGAACAGGTCGCCGCTGGCACCGAAAAACACGATGCTGCAGGGATCCTGGATGCGATCGACCGCCGACAGTCCTTCTCGAAGCGGGTTTGCGGCGGCTCCGTCCGCCGGTGCGGTCGCGATCATGCTCGTACCGACAGTGCCTCGTCTACGGCATCGATGAGAGCGCGAAGACCGCTTTCGACGTCGCCGTTTAGGTGAATGCGTATGCCGCGCCGGTTACGCTTGTCGAGCGATTGCCAATCGCCCAGCGCTTGCGCCGCGAGCAGCGTCCGAAAGCCGACGTGCATGCCGGGAATCGGCATGTCGTCGGGATCGTCTGCGACGATCTGCAGCACGACGCACTCGCCGGGGCCGCCCTTATGCAGTTGGCCGGTCGAATGCAAGAAGCGCGGACCGAATCCGACGGTCGTAGCGATCTTGTGCGCGTCGCGAAGTTTCAGACGCAGTTCGTCCAGCAATGCTGCGTGACGATCGTTCCGCGCGATGAACGCCGTGATCGCGGCGTAGTCGTGGGGCTTGAACTGAGAGAACACGCCGGCGAGCGCCGCTACCGGCGTTTGGGCACGAACGGCGCGACTACCACTTAGGAACGTGACGTTGAAATCATGGCCTTGCGCGTCGGTGGCCGGTTCGTCGAAGTGGCCTTTCTGCCCGTACTGCTCGAGCAACGCCACCGTGTTGTCTTTTGACTCTTGCACGTTGGGTTGATCGAATGCGTCGATCTGCAAGATCGAGCCGGCCGCTGCGACGGCCACCTCCCACAGGTAGAACTGCTCGCCGAGGTCGTACTGGTCGTTCATCGCCAAGCGCACGATCGGATGGCCGGCGGCTTCGAGCGCGCGCAGCTTTTCCTCGACGCCCGGATCAGGATCGGCTAAGTTCGCGCCGACGTACACGAACAACCGGTCGTCGGAGTAATCGCCGGGTTTACCCAGCGCCTCGCCCGCAACCGGGACGATGCCCTTGCCGTCTTTTCCGGTGGATTCGGCGATGAGTTGTTCGGCCCACGCGCCGAAGGCGCTCACGTCGGGATGTGTGACGATCGTCAGCTTGTTGCGGCCGTTGGCGGCGGCACCGCCGAATGCGGCGCCCAGGCGAACGCCCGGAGCGGCCTTCGGATCGACCGTCTTGTCGTTAGCGTGCATCGCGCCCAACGCGCGGTCCAGTAACAGGTTAATATCGTATCCAGCCAGCGCGGCGGGTACGATTCCGACGTAGGACAACGCCGAATATCGTCCGCCGATCGTGGGGTCGTTATCGAACGTCGCGCGGAAGCCACATTCCTTCGCTTCGGTTTCCAACGGCGAACCGGGGTCGGTTATCGCGATGAAGTTCTTGCCGGCAACCGACGCACCCAGTTGTTTGCTAACCTTCTCGTGAAAGTACGCGTAGAACGCGTTCGGCTCGGTGGTCGTTCCGCTCTTGCTCGAGATGATGAAGACGCTGTCCGCAATCCGGATGCGCTCCTCGAGTTCTTTGATTTGCGCCGGGCAGGTCGAATCGAGAACCAACAACTGCGGGTAATCGCCGAACTGGCCGAACGTATCGGCTAGAATATCCGGGGCCAGCGAACTCCCACCCATTCCGCACACCACGGCGAAATCGAACTTCTCTTTGATCTCGGTCCCGAACGTGCGTAGCTCGGGCACGGGCTCGAGCATATGTTGCGGAATGGCCAACCATCCCAGCGAACGTTTGATGATGTCGGCCGCTTGCGGGGACGACGACCACAGCGTCGGATCGTGTGCCCACAACCGCTTGAGGAAATCGTTTCGCACGAGGTTATCGATCGCCGAATCGTAGTCCGGTTGGGCGGCTCCCATGGCGACGCGGACCCGTTCGGCGCCTTCCGACGACAGCAGTTTCTGCTTGTAAACGATCGCTCCCAAGAGCGCGGCAAACGAATCGGAAAACAGCGTGACGCCTTCTGTTTGCAGCTGCGCGGTAACTTCGAACAGCGAGATCTTCGCATCTTGCAACCCTTGTATGACCTGTCGCGCGCCGTCGAGGTCGCTTTCGACCGTATCGGCGACGATGTTGCCATGGTCGAGCAGCGCGTCCAGCGTTCCCGGCGGCATGGTATTCACGGTGTCCGGTCCTACGACGGTTTCGACGTACATCAAATCCGGGAGGTTCGGATCCTTGGTGGAGGTCGACGCCCACAGCGGGCGCTGCACGGCACCGCCGGCGGCCTTAACCGGCGCGAAATCCTCGCCCTCGAACACGTCTTTGAAGCGCTGGTAGGTGAGCTTTAGGTTCGCGATGCCGGCTTTACCGATGAGGTTGCCGAGCTTCTCGCCTGTAGCGATGCGGGATTGCAGCATTTTGTCGACCGCGGTATCGATGCGACTGACGAACACCGAGTTCACCGACCGGATCTTGTCGACCGGCTTTTTCTCGGCGAGTCGCCGTTGCAAACCGCGAACGTACGCGCGCGCGGCCTTCTCGTACATGTCGACCGAAAAGATCAAGGTGACGTTGATGTTGAGACCTTCGTAGATGCACTCTTCGATCGCGGGCAGACCCTCTTTGGTACCCGGGATTTTCACCATCAGGTTCGGACGGTTCACGCGTTGCCATAACTGCTTGGCCATCGCGATGGTGCCTTGCGTATCGTGTGCGAGCAACGGCGACACTTCCAGGCTGACGAATCCGTCGTTGCCGCCCGACGATTTGAACACGTTGGCGAATGCGTCGCATGCGTGCTGGATATCGTCGACGGCCAAATCCCAGAACAATTTTTCGGCGTTGAGCTCCGTGCCGATCAGCTTGCTCAGTTGCTCGTCATAGTCGTTGCCGGCGCCGATCGCCTTTTCAAAAATCGTCGGATTGCTGGTCATTCCGCGCAGGCCGCGGTCGATTAGCCGAGCCAGTTCGCCGGACGCGAACATGCTGCGGCGAAGGTTGTCGAGCCAAACGCTTTGGCCGTCGTCGAGCAGTTGCTCCAGTTGGTTTTTCACGAATCTCTCCTACGATTGAGCGGGTGCGAACGCGTCGAGCGTGAGTTGGGCGATGCGATCGGGTGTAAAGCCGAACGCTTTTGCGAGTTCGGCCGCGGGGGCCGAGGCGCCGAAATGGTCGATTCCCACCGACAGCCCTCGATCTCCGACATATTTCGACCAGCCCATCGTCGCGGCTGCCTCGATCGAGACGCGAGCGGTGACGGCGGGCGGAAGCACTTCATCCTTATAAGACTGCGGCTGGAGGTCGAACAGTTCCCAGCACGGCATCGAAACGACCCGGGTCGAGAAGCCCTCGGCGTCGAGCAACTTCTTGGTGTCGACCGCCAACGATACTTCGGAACCGGTTCCGATCAGTATCAAGTCGGGCTTACCGCCGGTTGCATCCGAAAGAACGTACGCGCCCTTTTCGACCGCGGCGTCGCGTGCTCCCAAGAACGGCACCTTTTGACGCGTCATGATCAGCGCCCAGGGCGACCCTTGACGGGAGACGGCGAGCTTCCAGGCCGCGGTAACCTCGAGCGCGTCGGCCGGGCGTACCACGAAGCAGTTCGGCGTTGCTCGCAACATCGCGAGTTGCTCGATCGGCTGATGCGTCGGGCCGTCCTCGCCGAGGAAGAACGAATCGTGTGTGAAGACGAGAATGATGTGCAGTTTTGCCAGGCAGGCGAGTCGCACGGCCGGTTTGCAATAATCGAGAAAGTTAAAGAAGGTAGCTCCAAACGGTAGCAAACCCCCGTGCAACGCGAGGCCGTTGCTGATAGCAACCATCGCGTGCTCGCGAACACCGTAATGAATGTTTCGTCCGGCGTAGTTGTTCGGCTGAAAGTCGCCGCAGTTCTTCAGATAGGTTTTTGTTGAAGGATCCAAGTCGCCGGAACCGCCAACGAGTTCGGGGAGCGATGCGGCGATCGCGTTCATCACCGTACCGCCTGCGTCACGCGTGGCGATGTTCCCGTTGTCGGCATCGAACGACGGCCACGGAAGCTCGGCCGGAAGCTCCTTGCGCAGCGTGCGCTCGAATTGCGTGCCGAGATCGGTATTGGCGGTCTTCCATTCGCCGAACATCGCGTTCCATTTGGCCTCGACAGCGGCGCCTTTCGCGCCGACTTCGCGGAACCACGCCAGAACGTCGTCGGGCACGAAGAACGGCGGTTCCACCGGCCAGCCCAGGTCCTCTTTGGTTTTCTTGACGTTATCCGGTCCGAGCGGTTCGCCGTGCGCCATAAAGTTATCTTGACGCGGCGAGCCGTACCCGATGTGCGTTCGTACCACGATGAGCGACGGACGGTCGGTGACGTTCTGCGCGACCTCGATCGCTTCGTCAATTGTGTCGACGTCGTTGCCTTTGTCGGAACTGATGAACTGCGTGTGCCAACCGCTTGCCTCAAACCGCTGGATCGGGTCGTCGCTCAGTGCGAGATCCGACGGCCCCGCCAACGTTACGAGGTTGTCGTCGTAGAACACTATTAGTTTGCCGAGCTTGAGGTGGCCGGCGAGCGAGATGGCCTCTTGACTGATGCCTTCCATGAGATCGCCGTCGCCCGCGATGCAATAGGTGAAGTGGTCGACGACCGGCTTGTCGTCGCGATTGTAGACCGCACCCAGGTGTGCCTCGGCTATTGCCATGCCAACGGAATTTCCGACGCCTTGGCCGAGCGGCCCGGTTGTCGCTTCAACGCCGGGCGTGCGCTCCGTCTCGGGGTGGCCGGGCGTGATGCTATCGAACTGGCGGAACGATTTGAGATCGTCGAGCGAGACGTCGTATCCGGTCAGATAGAGCAGCGCATATAACAGCATCGATCCGTGGCCGGCCGACAGCACGAAGCGGTCGCGGTTCGGCCAATGCGGATCCTTCGGATTGAAACGAAGCTTGCGCGTCCATAACGCGTATGCCATTGCGGCGGCCCCGAGCGGCATGCCCGGATGGCCCGAGTTAGCTTTTTGAACCGCATCGACCGCAAGAAACCGGATGGCATTGATACGTTGCTCATCAGCGGGGCTGTTCGGCACGGGATCTCCTTAATAAAAACGTGATTGCAACCGGTCGGTCCCCTGAAGGGGTGAGGTCTTTTCGACCTCCCGCGGCTATCTCTTACCCAAGGTAACCCGGGGCCCGCGAGGCGGCGGCATGGTCGGCGGTTTCGCACGCCGTATTGCGGTCAGCGCATGCAAATCGAAGAGATGCGGCAGCGGTGCGAGGCGTTGGCCGGTTCCGAAAACGTGCGCGGCCGCGCAGGGAAAGTGCTCGACCACGTGGTCGCGGCGCTCGACCGCGGGGAGCTGCGGGTGGCGCAACCCGACGCCGCCGGTAACTGGATAACGAACGCATGGGTCAAGCGCGCGATCTTACTCTATTTTCAGCGCCGGGACGTCGAGCGGATGGGAACCCGCGACGACGTGCTCGTTTACCACGACAAGCTTGCGGTGAAGCGCAATTACCATAAGCTCGGCGTGCGATGCGTTCCACCCGGGGTCGCCCGCTACGGCAGCTATTTGGCGCCCGGGGTGATTTTGATGCCGGCATATGTGAACATCGGGGCTTACGTCGACGAAGGAACGATGATCGATACGTGGGCGACGGTCGGCTCGTGCGCTCAGATCGGAAAAAACGTACACCTGTCGGGCGGCGTTGGAATCGGGGGTGTCCTGGAACCGCCGCAGGCCAGTCCGGTTATCGTTGAGGACGGCGCGTTCGTCGGATCGCGCTGTATCGTGGTCGAGGGCGTGCGGATCGAACGTGAGGCCGTTCTCGGTGCGGGGGTCGTGCTGACCGCCAGCACGCCGATCGTCGACGTACGCGGAGCCGAACCGGTCGTAACCCGCGGCTGCGTTCCGGCAGGCTCGGTGGTTATCGGTGGATCGCAGCGCAAGCAGTTTGCTGCCGGTGAGTACGGTACGCCGTGCGCGTTGATCATCGGAACGCGCACCGAGTCGACCGATCGCAAGACCTCGCTCAACGACGCACTGCGCGATTACGAGGTAGCCGTTTGAACCCGCGCGTAGCCGCGATCCCCGGATCGCTCATTCGGCAGGTCGCCGCAAAAAAGCGCCCGACGTCGATCGACCTTGGGCTGGGCGAGCCGACGCTGCTGCCGTCGATGGCGCATTTTGACTACGCGATGGAACGCGTAGCCGGCGAGGGCGTAAAGTACACCGCCAACGCGGGCGACTTGCGGTTGCGCGAGTCGATCGCGGCCCATTACGCCTACCCCGAAATGGATCGCGCGGAAAACGTGTGCGTTACGGCCGGTTCGCAAGAAGCCATGTACGTGACGCTGATGACGCTGCTCGACCCCGCCGTCGACGAACTGCTGGTCGTCGAGCCTGCCTTTCCATCGTACGTAAAGATGGCGACGCTGGGCGGCGTTGCGGTGCGAACGGTTTCGATGTCTGCAGACGACGGTTTCGCGTTCGACGGCGAACGCATCGCAGCAGCGATCGGTCCGGCTACGCGCGCGATCGTCGTGTGCTCGCCATGTAATCCGACAGCCCGCGTTCTTCATCGCGATCAGGCGAATACGTTGGTCGAAGCGGTCCGCCGCCGGGGCGGCGATCCGGTCTGGCTGATTCACGACGAAATCTATCGGGAGCAATGCTTTATCGACGACGCGGTCGATTTGGCGGCGTTGTACCCGTACACGATCGTGACGAACTCTCTGAGCAAAAGCAACGCGTTGACGGGCCTGCGGCTGGGTTGGATTCTCGGGCCAACAGCATTTCTCGAGCAAGCCGTAAAAGCGCATGCGTGGGTTACGTCGTGCGCGGATACCTTCGCGCAATACGTCGCGGCGCACGTTTTCAGCACCGAAGGCGGGTTGCAAGAGCATGCCGGCTGGTATGCACGGCACCGAGAGGCGTTGGTCGCCACGTTGCGAGATAGCGGCCTCCCGTTCGTAGCCCCGGACGGGGCCTTTTACGTTGCCGTGCGCGTTCCCGATGGTATCGGTTCGCTCGACGCCGCGTACGCGTTGATCGAGCACCACGACGTCGTCGCGATTCCAGGGCGCGCGTTCGGTGACGCAATGGAAGGATGGCTCCGGTTGAGCTGGGTCGCGCCGGCCGATGTGGTCGCCGAGGGCGTGCGGCGCATTGCCGAGTGGTCGCGTGCAACGCGCGCATCCGCCGGCGGGTCTTCAATCGCATGAACGTTGGGATTATCGGCAGCGGAGAGGTCGCGCAAGCCCTCGCCAAAGGTTTCGTGGAGCGCGGCGACTCGGTTATGTTGGGAACGCGCGATCCCGACAAACTCAAAGATTTCATTGTGGCGAGCCGCGGAGCCCGTGCGGGATCCAACGCAGAAGCAGCGGCCTTTGGGGACTTGATCGTGGTTGCGACGCTGGGCAGTGCCACGGTAGCGCTTTTGGAAACGCTCGATTCCGCAGCGTTCTCGAACAAGGTCGTCATCGACGTAACCAATGCGGTCGTCGCAGATGCCGATGGTTTCCATATGCCGGCCGGATTTGCGGATTCGTTGGGTGAGCGCGTGCAACGCGCGATCCCGCAAGCCCGTGTCGTAAAGGCGTTTAACATCGTGGGCGCCGACGATATGGTGCATCCTCAATTTGCGGGCGGGCCGCCGACGATGTTTATTGCGGGTGACGATGCCGGCGCAAAAGCTGCGGTGAGCGATGTGTTAACGAGTTTTGGATGGGAGCCCGCAGATATCGGCGGGATAACCTCGGCCCGCTACCTCGAGGCAATGTGCATGACGTGGCTGCTATTCGGACAATCCACCGGGAAGTGGCACCACGCATTTAAAATGCTGACCTAAGGAGAACGACTATGCTTTCCGGTTCGCGTATGATGTGCGCCGCCTTTATGGGCGGCGTGCTTCTCGTTGGTTGCGCGGCGAACGGCACCGGCTCTCCGGCGGTTTCGAGCGCCGCGTCGAACGCACGCGCTGCGCACTCCTGGATGTTGCCCGAGGCGACGACCGACAATTTATTGTACGTTTCGGATCTGGGAAGCGCCAACCTGATGGTCTACAGCTATTATCCCAATGGGTTGAAATTCGTCGGCGAGATCGGCGTTAATCCGGTCGCATGGGGCGAGTGCGTGGATGCGAACCAGAACATCTGGGTCACCGCCGGCGCCGCGTACTCATCTTTCGTACTCTATCGCTACCCGCATGGTGCAACCACGCCGGATGCGGTTCTTTCGGATCCGGCCGGCGCGCCATATGGTTGCGCGGTCGACCCCCACAGCGGTAATCTGGCCGTGGCCGCTACGAGCGAAGGCGGAAAAAGTTTACCGCTCGCGGTGTACAAAAAGGCCGCTGGCAGAGCAACCCTCTACGAATACCCGTTCCTATATGCGCGCTATCTCACCTACGACGGTAAGGGCAATCTATTCGTGGTGGGCGAGGACAACGACGATTCGTTGCTCGTGGTGGAATTGCCGCGCGGCGGAAAAAACTTGGTACCCATTACCATTAGCCAGCGATTCGATGCGACCGGCGGCATCGCGTGGGACGGCAAGTATCTCGCAATCGCGGATGCCGGCGCGGCAACGATTTATCGTTTCAAGGTGACGGGTTCGACGGCTACCGAGGTTGGCTCGCTGCCCGTTCGCGGTGCCGATACGATCGACCAACTTACCGTCGATGGCAACCGCGTTATCGTGCCGTCTAATCTCACGCATCAGGCTGGAGCGGTAAGCATCTATCGGTATCCTGCCGGCGGGAACCGTCTGCGAACGTTGCGGAATTTCAGTCAGCCCTACGCGGCCGTCGTTAGCCGTGCGCCGAAATCATGATGCTGCGAGGCATTGGGCGCATAAGCCTCATGGTCGCGGTAGCAGCATTGTCGGGCTGCGTGTCGACGCTTTCGTCAGACTCGCCTGCAACTGCGATGTCCGCAGCTGCAACTCGCGTCGGCGTGCGGCCATCCGTCTCGGATAATCTCCTATACGTCGTGGATATTGGCAGCTCGGCCGTGATGGAATACACGTTCAAGCCGGCCGCTTTGCGTTTCGCTGCGATACTCAACGGCGTGCAGCGTCCGTACGGCGCTTGCGTCGACGCCTCGCAGAACATCTGGGTAATGCCGGCGGGAACGGTAATCGTGCGTTTCGCGCATGGCGCAATCGATCCGGACGCGACGTTGAGCGTGCGGGCCGTCCCAATCGATTGCTCGGTCGACAGCAACACGGGAAACTTGGCTGTGCTAACGGATAGCTCTAATAACTCCACGATCGATCTGTTCAAAGGTGGTCGAGGCAGACCGTCCTTGATTCCGCTAGGCGACATCCGAAACGCATATTGCTCGTACGACGGTGACAGTGATCTGTTTATCATCGGAAATTCATCAGCAGGCGTTCCCGAACTCTTCGAAGTCCCCAGCGGCAGCGAATCCTACAAAGTCGTTACGATGAAGAACGGGCCATCGCTGCAGGGTGGCATCGCTTGGGACGGGACACATCTCGATATCGCGGATTCCAGCATCGGCGTTATCGATCGCTTCAAACTCGCCGGCTCGATCGCGAGACTATTTGATTCGATACCGCTCGAAGCCACCGGCACAATCGGTAAGTTCGGCGTTTCGGGCAAATATCTCGTCGTGCCGTTTCAAGTTGGATCGAACGGTTTCGTAAACGTGTACTCCTATCCGGCGGGCGGCAAACGCCTGCGTACGTTACGCAGCTTTACCATGCCGCGCGCGGCGGTCGTCAGCCGCGGGCCCAAGGCTGCGCCTTCTGCAGCGATTAAGAGTTAAGATACACGGCTAACGTTGCGATCGGCGGGCTGCCGGTGTTGTTGAGTACCGCTGTAAACGTGCATTGGTCGGCTTTGCCGGTCTTCGCGACGAACGAGAATTGCACGCGCTCGTAGCGGTTCGGATTGCCTTTGACCGTTCCCGGCGTACCGACGAACTGGCCGCCGTGCTCGCACGACTGCGGAAACAGAATATATCCGTTCTTCGCCCAAAATGTTAGCGAGGCGGTCGACGCCCCTTTGGATTTGTAGACGTGCACGCTCGGCTTGTTCCAGCGAATGTTTCCGTAGTCGTTCGTCCGAACCGCAGGCACGGATGCCGCAGTTCCGGATGGGCCGGCCGGTACGCCCGCCCGCGAAGCGCATGCTGCGAGCGCGGTTAGCGCCAGCACGGCCGCAGCCGTTTGCAAATGTCGCGTCATTCGATTGCTCCCTCGATGGAAACGCTCTGCACGTTGCAAAACTCGTGCATGCCAAAGTGTGACAGCTCGCGTCCGTACCCGCTGCGCTTGACGCCCCCGAATGGTAGCCCCGGATCGCTGGCGACGAACGAGTTCACAAAGAGCATGCCGGCCTCGATGTCAGCCGCCAACGTATAAGCGCGCTGCGTATCGCGCGTCCACAGACTGCACCCCAGCCCGTAAGCGGTTTCGTTAGCTAATTCGACGGCGTGCCGTTCGTCGCGCGCTCGTACGACGGCCGCAGCCGGCCCGAACACCTCTTGTACGCGCATCGGCGATCCGGGCGGTGCTTCGCACACGACCGTCGGCTGGTAGTAAAATCCGGGGCCATCGATGGTGGAACCGCCGAGAACGAGTTGCCCGCCTGCGGCCACGGTATCACGCACTTGCGCGGCCACACCGTCGCGCAGATCGGCGCGCGCGCACGGCCCGATTTGGGTCGACTCATCCGACGGGTCGCCGACACGTTGCGATCGCACGAGCGCTACGAAGCGTTCGACGAACACGTCGTACACCGTGGAATCCACGATGAAACGTTTTGCGGCGATGCAACTCTGCCCGTTATTTTGGAAACGCGCGAATACCGCGGCGAACGCTGCCGCCGCGACGTCGGCATCGGCCAAAACGACGAACGCATCCGAGCCACCCAATTCCAGAACGCTTTTCTTGAGAGCCGCGCCGGCCGCCGCACCCACGGCGATCCCCGCGCGTTCCGAGCCGGTCAGCGTGACCGCGGCGATTCTCGGATCTGCGATCGCATCGTCGGCAACGGCGTTGTCGATCAGCAGCGTCGAGAACAAACCCTCGGGTGCGCCGGCCGCGTGGAACAATTGCTCGATCTCCAAACCGCAACGGGTGGTGTTGTCGGCGTGCTTCAATAGCACCGCGTTGCCGGCGAGCAACGCGGGAATTGCCGCCCGGACGACTTGCCAATAGGGAAAGTTCCACGGCATGATGGCCAATATCGGACCGAGCGGATGGAACGCGACGTACCGTTTGGCGGTTCCCGCCACCGGTTTTGGTTCGAGCATCAGCGCGGCATTATCGGCGAAGTAGTCGCAACAGGCCGCGCACTTGTCGACCTCGGCACGAGCTTGCGCGATCGGCTTGCCCATTTCGCGCACGGCGACCGCCGCGAGTCGATCGCGTCCGCTGCGCAACCCGGCAGCGATCGACTGCACGAGGGCGACGCGGTCATCGAGGCGCGACGTTCGCCATTGCCG
>DASXXU010000165.1:0-15589 GCA_036502885.1 Candidatus Tumulicola sp. | reverse complement strand
CAAGCGGACCCGCGGGTCGCCGTTGCCCCAGCCTTCGTCGACCATCATCTGCTCGGAATAGTGCGCCCAACCTTCGGCAAACTCAGACGTCACATTCATTTTCCGCGTGAGGCTGAGGGGCGGTTCGAGGTTGCGATCGATCGAGAAGTTGGTGAAGTGGCCCGGATAGACTTCGTGCGCCGAGATAATCGGGAACTCGTAGTCGTTGAACTGCGCGAGATAATCTTCGGTCTGCTTTTTGTTCCAGGTCGGATCGACCGGTGTAACGTTGTAGAACGCTTGCAACGCTACGGTTTCGAGCGGGCCCGGGGAGTCTTCCGAAGCGGTCGTCGTCTGGCGTTCGAACGGAGGGGTTTCGACCACCGTGATGTTCGCATTCGGCGGCAGCGTCACGATGTGTTTAGCCTCGATGAACGCCCGCAACGCGACAAGGTCGGTGCGCGCCTTGTCGAGCAGCTTGTTCGGGGCCGGGTGAACCTTCGCAAGCGAAAGATACACCGCCAGCGGCGTCGCTTTCGGGTTGATCTTACGCGCGGTCGCTACGAACTGAGCCCGCGTTTCTTTGAGGGCGTTCTCGCCGTAGGCCAAGTACTGATCGAGCGAAATGTCGAGGGCGTCTTCGTACTTGAGTTTGGCGCGATAGGCGTCGGCGCCGATCGCGTACGTTCCCGAGGGATGGATTTTCTTAATCCAAGCAGCGTACGCGCCCATGGCCTTCATCGTTGCCGCGTTGGTCTCTTTGAGTTGCGCCTGCAGCGATGCATCTTTAACGGCATCGAACGCTAACGGAACGCTCGTTTTGAAGAAATCGACCGAACCGGCGGCATCGCCGTACGCGATGCGTTGCGTTACCGCGTCCACCGTTGTCGTGTTGTGTTCGCCATCGATCAACATCGCCGGGATCTGACGCTCGCGCGAGATCGCATACTGCATGCGGGTCTTTAGCGGAGCGTAATTGCGCTGCATCAGCCCAAAGATCGCGCCACTCGCCGTCTGCGTATAGTTATCCGGATTGTGGCGCCATTGCGCCAGCGTGTCGTTGCTGAGGATGTCGTCCTGGATCGAGTTTCCCAGGAGCGTTGCGTCGAGCGCGACGCTGGGTGAGAGCGCGGTGCGATCGATCGCTTGCAGCTTGGTCCACGTGTCGTGGTCGAGCGCGAGCTCTTTCTGCACGCCGGCCGCCGAGAAATCTCCCAAGTCGGCGTCGTAGTCATGAATACCGACGTAGGTTGCCGCGATCGGATTCGTCTTCAGGTACGTCATGTAAAACGACTGGGCCAAATTCTCGTACTGACCGTCTTGACTGGGACTGGTGGCCGGCGCCGGCGAGGCGCCGACCAGCGCTACAACCAGCGAAAGGCCGATCAGGCGGCGGACCGTAGTGGCAATCATTGAAGCTCCTAACCGCGACACGCGCTACTTATTGGTGAACTTTGCGACGCGCTTTTCGTTGTAGGCTGCCAAGCCTTCTTTCGCGTCCGAACTCTTGAACAACAGCGACTGCAGCTCGCGCTCGAGCGCCAACGCGTCTTGCAACGGCAGTTCCGCACCGGTCTGCACGCTGCGTTTGATGTGTCCGACCGCCATCGGAGCCTTGTTCGGCGAGCAGAACTGCTTGGCGTAATCCAGGATCTGCGTGCGGAACTCATCGGCGCTGCCCTCGAGCACGTCGTTGATAACGCCCCACTCCAGTGCTTGCTCGAAGCTCACCGTCTTACCGGTCACCATCAGCTCGATGGCTCGCGACTTGCCAACCAGACGCGCCAGGCGTTGCGTTCCGCCGGTACCCGGCAGAACGCCGAGCGCGACTTCCGGCAAGCCGATTTTGCCCGCGTCTTGGCGCGCGATGCGGATATCGGCGGCCATGGCGATTTCGAGGCCGCCGCCGACCGTGTGTCCGTTCAACGCCGCGATCACCAGCTTGGGCGTTTGCTCCAGGCGGTTGAGCGTTTCGTTTGCATGCAAACAAAACATGTACTTGAACTCCGGCGTGACCGCGTTCAACATCCCGATGTTGGCGCCGGCCGAGAAGAATTTTTCACCCTTGCCGGTGAGAACGATCACTTCGACGTCGGAGTCGAAGCGCGCGTCGAGAATCGCTTCATCCAGCTGGCGCATCATTTCGTGCGTGTACGTGTTGGCGGGCGGATCGGCCATCTCGATGATGCCGACGTGACCGTCCTTCCAAAAGTTGATAACGCGCTTGCCGTCGTACGAGCGCTGTTCGCGCCCGAAGGGGGTTTGTTGGGTGGTTCCGTTGGTCGTTGCGCTCATGCCAGTTTGCCTTTCGGGGCGATCCAGTTCGGGTTTTTAAAGTATTCCGCCAAAACGCTCTCATCGGCGGCGCTCGGTAGCACGGATGGTGCGTAGGCCTCCCACTCGGCATCGGTTAGCCGGCGTCCATCGACCGAATAGCGTCCATCGGAGAATGCACCGATCTTGCGATTGAAGCGCATGTCGGGCACGTACAGTTTGGTATCGCCTTGTGCGACCTCGTTGACGCGGTCTACGGTTCCGGCGACCTCGTCGTAGAACTGTTGGCGCGCGCGTTCGTTCAGCGTTTCGCGATCGACCGGATCGGCCGTCTTATCTTCGTCGACACGGCCTTTAATGCCCCACGTGTACGCCCACTGCGCCGATCCGGAGTGATCCGTACCAAACAGGTCGAGCGATCCCGAGATCCACTTATTGTAATATTTTTGCTGCATTGCGATCGGAATGACGCCCGCCTTCGCGATCCGGCGAAGGCCGGTGATGCCGGTGCCCATGTGAAACGATTCCTCGCGCAACATCGGCCCCATCGACGAGGCTAACGGGGCGAAACCCGAGTGTTGCAGCATCGTCAATTGGAACTTTCCGTCGCGATCCATGAAGTTCGTGTAGGCAAAGAAATCGAGCCAATGCGTAACGTCTTCGTTGAACGCGTTGAGCAACCGGTTCTTCTTGCCGAACGCGCGGCGCTCGAGCATCTTCTGTGCTTCGATTTTGCCTTCGCTGCCGAAATGCTCGACCAACAAATGGCACATCTGATAGCCGTGGCGCGTCTCTTCGACCATGATGCGCACGAGCGAAGCGAGGTCGTATTCGGTGGGCGCGTTATTCACCAGAAACCGTTGCTGCTCGTTTGAGGCAAACTCGGTATCGCCCTGGAACACGACCATGTTCAGCACGGCATCGCGCATGCGTTGATCCGGTATTTCGCGGACCCGCTCCCAGCGCCGGTCGCCCTTGAAGTCGCCGAAGAAAATCTCAGACGTCGGGAGCTCGCCGTATTTCGCTTCGAAGGTGTAGCCCGGCATGAACCGCTCGATGAGCTCGCGGTCGAGGCCGATATCGTGCTGCCATTCCTGGAGCAGATCGATCCAGTCGTTAAAGGTTGAGATCCGTGCCGCCATGCCCGCTCGCTTTCTGTGACATATTTTTGACCAATCGCAAGAATACTGTCATACTAGGCTGGATGAGTGCCGCTGTCAACCCGACCGGGCGCCGCACGACCCGCCCGACATCGCTGATCTTCAGCCTGTACGGCGACCTCGTTCACGCCTCGGGCCCTTCGTCGGAACCGGCGCTGTGGCTGGGGACCCTGGTCGAGCTGATGTCGGCCTTCGATCTGTCGGAAGCAGCCGTTCGCCAAGCGGTTTCTCGGATGGCCCGGCAAGGCTGGCTGCGCGC
Organism: Candidatus Tumulicola sp.; assembly: GCA_036502885.1. Taxonomy (GTDB): domain Bacteria; phylum Vulcanimicrobiota; class Vulcanimicrobiia; order Vulcanimicrobiales; family Vulcanimicrobiaceae; genus Tumulicola. Next base: position 11,917 of record DASXXU010000165.1, on the reverse strand, counting down.
CGCGCGCGACGGCAAACGCGCCTACTATACGGTAACGACGCGCGGAAGGCGGCGCATCGAGGAGCTGAGCCCGCGTATCTACGGGCCGGTGATCGAATGGGACGGCAAGTGGCGTCTGCTGGCGGCGACGATCGACGGGCGCGACGCGAGGGTGCGGCTTCGCCAGGAGCTGCGCGTCCTCGGATGGGCGCCGCTTACACCGGCGGTGTGGATCTCGCCGGCCGACTCGTTGCGGTCGGCCGTCGAAGCTGCCGAACGGTATGACGCCGCGCGCGAAGCACACCTGTTCGTGGGCGTCTATGAGGGGCCGCTCTCCGACCGGGAGTTGGTAGAACGCTGTTGGGATCTGCCGAGAGTCGGCGAGGCGTACGAGCATTTTATCGCAACGTACCGTCCGCTACTGGAACGCGAATTGCTGACGGGCGCTTCCCGGGATCGCGCGGCGTTTGCCGAGCGGTTATGGTTGGTCCACGATTTCCGAAAGTTCGCGTACCTGGACCCGGGGCTGCCGAGCGAGCTCGTCCCAGCGCACTGGCCGGGAACGATCGCCGCCGGAATATTTCGCGAGTATTACGCGCTGCTCGCGCATAAAGCTCAGCGATTCTTAACGGAAACGGTGGAGCGAGCTTGACGGAGCGGTTGGCGAAGGCGTCGAACCGTGCGGGCCATGCCTAAAGCGCTCGCCATTTTTGCTGCCGCCGTCGCGCTTGCCATCGCGTTGGCCGACTGCGGGGGATCGAACTCGTCGAATCCGGCACCTCAGCCGACGACGTCTTTCACACCCGATCCTACGATTACGGCAGCGACGATCGCGGTGACTGGAGACCAGGGCTCGCCGGACCCGTATATTCCGGTCGAGATATCGACCCCGGCATCGACGTCGAGCCCACGACCTGGAACGCCGTTCCTAACGCAAAAAACCGGCATCAAGGGCATGACGAAGTTCACTCATTTGAAGCCGAGCAATTGGTATTGCTGGGTCGCAATTTTCAACAAAACGGTGACCGCGTCAAACTGTTCCAACTGGACGACGTGGCAGTTCGATACGATTACCCTTTCAAATAATCAGAACTAGCGCGCTGCTACTCTTCGTCGTCTTGCAGATGTAGATGACAACCGTCGTCGGCGTCCGATAGGACGTCGCGCGCTTCGGTAAGGACCGTGGCCGACAACGGCCGATCCGGTGGATCGACGCTACCTACTTCGGCCAAAAAATCGGTCTCCGACCAATCTTCCCAGGTTTCCAGCGGCTCGCCGTCGCTTTCGGCTGGAAAGCGCACGCAGAACCCTTGATCCACGTGCATGCCGACCACCATGACCCGCGTCCCCCGCGGAAAATACGTTCCGTCCTTCCACAGCGTGCCGTACGCCGCGTCGTACGATTCACCAATGCGCACCGTCTCTGTCATATGCCGTTTATACCCCGAACGGATTCATCGGTTTCTCCCCCACATACGTGAGGACGCTTTTCGTTTCGCTATAGAGGCGCATCGTCTCCATACCGAGTTCGCGGCCGTATCCGGATTGCTTGTAGCCGCCGAACGGCACCCCCGGAAATACGGCATAGGGCGTATTGATTGCAACCGTACCGCAGCGAATCGCACGGGCCACGCGATTGGCCCGGCCGATATCGCGCGACCACACGCTGGCGGATAGCCCGAAATCGCTGTCGTTTGCGATCGCGATCGCTTCGCGTTCGTCCTTAAATTTCACGAACACGGCAACCGGCCCGAAGATCTCCTCGCGGGCAACCCGGTGATCCGCACGCGCTTCGTACGCCGAGGGGCTCCAGAACGTGCCGGCCGTGTTGGCTTCATCCAAATCGGCCGGCACTCCACCGCCTAACAAGAGCGTCGCGCCCTCGTCGTTGGCAATGTCGCAGTACGATGCGATCTTGCGATGTTGTTCGGATGACGTAATCGCGCCGACGTGCGTCTTGGGATCCTCCGGATTGCCGACGCGTAGCAAACGTGCTTTTTCGACGAACGACGAAACGAAACGATCGTAGATCGATTCGTGCAAGAGCACGCGCGAGCGCGCTTCGCACGTTTGGCCGGCGTTCGAATAGATTCCGTATAACGCGCCTGCAACCGCACCGTCGATATCGGCATCGTCGAAAACGACGGACGGCGATTTGCCGCCGAGTTCCAATGTAACGCGCTTGACCGTTTCCGCCGCGCGCGCAGCAACCAGCTTTCCGGTTTGCGTCGAGCCGGTAAATGCAATTTTGTCGATGCCGGGATGTGCGACCATCCATTCCCCGGGCTCGCGGCCCGCGCTGGTGACGACGTTTAACACGCCTTCGGGCAAGCCGGCTTCCTGCGCGATCTTCGCCAGCTCGAGCGCGGTGAGCGGCGTAGACGGCGCGGGTTTGAGCACGATCGTGCAACCCGCCGCCAACGCCGGCGCGACTTTCCAAGCCGCCAACAACAGCGGAAAATTCCACGGAACGATCGCGCCCACAACGCCGACCGGTTCTTGCACGGTCGTCGCCAGATACGTCGGCAACGGGGGCGGCATGGATTCGCCGTAGTTTTTGGTTGCGGCGCCGGCGTAAAATTCGAAACAATCGACGATCGCGCCCATCTCACCGTTAGCGGTCGCGAGCGCTTTACCGTTATCGCGGACCTCAAGCAGCGTAAGGTCTTTCGCGCGTTCCGCGATGAGTTGCGCGATCTTGTAGACGATCTTTGCGCGCCGCGAAGCGGCCATCGTCGGCCACTTACCATCGAACGCGCGGCGGGCGGCGGCTACCGCATCGTCGACGTCTTCTTTCGATGCCTCGCCGACCTGGCCCAGCGATGCACCTGTGGCTGGATTTACGTTGTCGTACGATCCGCCGCGAGCTTCTCGCCACGATCCGCCGATAAAGAGTTGGGTGGTCTGCGACGCAACCGACGTCAAGCTTCTACTCCTCGCTTCCTACGCGTTCGAAAATGCTAGCAATACCTTGGCCGACGCCGATGCACATCGTAGCCAACCCGAACCGGCCGCCACGGCGTCCCAGCTCGTGGAGTAGCGTCGTTGCGATACGTGCGCCGCTAGCACCAAGCGGGTGGCCGAGCGCGATCGCTCCGCCGTTGACGTTGGTCTTTTCGGGATCGAACTCTAGCTCGCGCATGCACGCAATCGACTGCGATGCGAACGCTTCGTTGAGTTCGACCAAGTCGAGTTGCTCCGCGCGCAAACCGGTACGAGCCAATGCTTTTCGAACGGCCGGAATCGGCCCAATCCCCATAACGTCCGGATCGACCCCCACGCTCGCGGATCCTACGAACCGCGCCATCGGCCGCAAGCCCAGCGTGCGAGCGGTTGCGGCATCGCATAACAGCAATGCTGCCGCACCATCGTTGATGCCCGACGAATTCCCGGCGGTTACCGTTCCGTTTTTACGAAACGCCGGCTTGAGCGCCGCGAGCGCTTGCGCGGTCGTATCCGGACGCGGGTGCTCGTCGATCGCAAACGCATGCGTGCCGCTTTTCGAAAGCACGTCGACCGCGACGATCTCCGCGTCGAAGCGGCCTGCAACCATCGCCGCGGCAGCGCGTTGTTGCGAACGCAATGCGAACTCGTCTTGCGCTTCACGCGTGATGCCGTAGCGGTCCGCGACGTTCTCCGCCGTTTCACCAAGCGAGATGGTCCAGCGCTCCGGCATCTTCGGATTGACCATTCGCCAACCGAGCACGGTATCGAATAACTGCTGATTACGATCGAACGATGCTTCGGCTTTGGTGAGAACGTAGGGTGCGCGCGTCATCGATTCCACGCCGCCGGCGATCGCAACATCGTTCTCGCCAAAGGCGATCGAGTGCGCCGCCGAGTTGATCGCTTGCAAACTCGAGCCGCACAATCGATTGATCGTGGCGCCCGCCACCGACACGGGCAAACCCGCCAACAGCGCCGCCATGCGAGCGACGTCGCGGTTATCTTCGCCGCTGGCATTCGCGGCGCCAAAAAAGATATCGTCGATGCGCTCCGGGTCGATCCCGGTTCGACGAACGACGGCCGAAACGGCTGTCGCCGCAAGATCGTCGGGGCGTACGCTCGACAGCGCGCCGCGATACCGGCCGATCGGCGTGCGTACGGCATCGACGATCCAAACTTCGCGCAGGGTGGTCACCCTTCGGTCAAACCAGGAAGCGTCGATTCGGCTGCGGCGCCGGGCGCTTCGGCCTCTTCGTCCTGAAGGTCGAGCAACCAGAGCGAGCGGTCGGGTGCGAATTCCGGACCCTCGTCCGCGGCCACGCGTTCGAGGATGCGCGCGATCCGGCGCCCGCCGATCTCGCGACCCCACACGATCGGCCCCTGCGGGTAGTTCGCGCCGAGCTGCAAGGCGAGGTCGATATCGTCCCGATCGCCGACGCCTTCTTGCACGGCCACCATTGCCTCATTGACGATCGAACCGATCGTTCGCCCCAGATACAAGCCGGCAACGTCCTCGACCAGGATCACACCCTTGCCAAGCGATTCGAAGATATCCTGAGCGAGCTCGAGCGTGTCGTCGGCCACTTCTTCGCTATCGACGATTTCGACACAACGTTGTTCGGCGAACGATCCCAAGACGCCGAATCCAACGAGGCGTTCCGGGTGCGTCAACGCGCTCGCGCATCCGCCGATATCGGTGGCATACGCATCGCAGAAGATCACCGTCGAAGGATCGAGCATCCCGTCGAGCTCGACCAACATACGCTTGCGATCCAACAGCCCGTCGCCCGCATCGAATACGATCGTGCACGACCGGTCGAAATCTTCGAGCAAATCGTCGTTTCCAATTACGTGCACGGTTTCGAACCGCGCTTCGAGGGCCTGCGCCAACTCGTCGGCAAGCGAACCGAAGCCGAGGATCGCGACGGTTTCATCGGCGTTTCGCTCCACGCCGGTTTGCACTTCGGGTTCGAACCGTTCGGGTGTACCTTCGCGATAATCGTAAAAGCCTCGACCGGTTTTGCGGCCGAGCGATCCGGCAGTCACCAACTGTTGCTGCATCGGAACGGGCGATAAACGCTCCTCGCCGGTGCGCTCGTACACCGATTCCGTCGTCGCTAGATTGACGTCGAGACCGATCAAATCCATCAACTCGAACGGCCCCATGCGAAATCCGACACCGCGCGCCAGCGCGTCCAGCTCCGGCGCAGAGGCGACGCCCGCCGCCAACGCGCGCATCGACTGTAGATAGTATGGGCGCGCCACGCGATTGACGATAAATCCCGGACTGTCCGCAGCGAATACGCCCGTTTTGCCCAGCCGTTGCACGAACTCCGTAGCACGTGCGATCGCATCGTCGTTGGTTTCGTCCGTGGGGACGATCTCGATCAACTGCATCGCTTCGGGCGGATTAAAAAAGTGCAGGCCGAGAAAGCGTTCGGGATGCGAAACCGCGGCGCTCAATTCGGCGACGGAAAGCGACGAGGTGTTCGTTGCCACCAGCGCCGTTTGGTCGACCGCCGCGGAAAGACGCTCGAGAACGCTACGTTTTATTTCGGCGCGCTCGGGCACGGCTTCGATCGCGACGATCGCTTGCGATTGCGCGGGAACCTCCGGCACGAACTCGATCCGCTCGACGATCTCCGGCGAGGAGGCACGTTGCGCGGCCCGGGCGATCCGCTCGCGCGCAGCGCCCACTACGGATTCGTTTGGCTCCACGACGACCACGCGATATCCTGAACGCGCCGCTATCGAGGCGATGCCGGCACCCATCGTGCCGCCGCCGGCGATCAATACTCGTTCGTCCACGCGGCGTCGTTTTCGCGCCGGGAGGCCCAAACGCTTCGTCGCTTAAAAGCTCGCCGCATGGAGAAGCCGTTGTGGCGCCGGCGCGCCACGCGACTGCTGGTCGACTCGCCGCACCTGCGCTTACGTTCCGACGAAATCGAATTACCGGACGGCACGATCATCCCCGATTATTACGTTCGCGAGTCCGACGGCTTCGTGGTGATTTTCGCCGTCACGACCGACGAGCACGTCGTCCTGGTGCGACAATACCGCTACGGCAGCGACGCGATCCACCTCGAACTCCCAGCCGGAACGGTGGACGCCGGCGAAGATCCTATGGAGTGCGCTCGGCGGGAACTCTTAGAAGAGACCGGCTACGCCGCGCCGCTTTGGGAGTTTGTCGGCGGGTATTACGCCGAGCCGGTACGCTCGAACTCGAAGGCCTATGTCTTCCTGGCGCGCGAGGCGCAAAGGACGCAGGCGCCCGCACCGGACGCGACCGAGGTAATCGAAGTCGAGGAGGCAACGCTCGGCGAGCTGCGGACCATGCTGCAAGACGGCCGCATGGATGCGGGCCATGCGGTCGCAGCCGCCTACCGCGTTCTAGACCGGCTGGGAAAGCTTAGCGTATAAGGAAGGCGTCGCGCCTGAAACACCCGGCGGGGTGAAACGGTAGTGGAGATGCAGAAACTCGCATGATGGGACGAAGAAACATGAATCCGGCACTTTTTACCTTCCTAAAGATCACCGCCGTCGTAGCGATCGGAATCGTTCTGCTACTCCTCGCGCTGGTGGTGCTGAAGATCGTTATCGCAGCCGCCATCATCGCGGCGGTCGTGGTCGCCGTGCTGTTCGTCTACTCGCTGTTCCGGCGTCGCTCGCGACTACCGGTCATTCGTTAACGAAGCGCCGGCCTTCCCAGCAACTCTTGTAGGGCTGCGGTGACGCAGCCCGGCTTTTCGAACATCGGCATGTGACCGCTGCCTTCGCAGATCACCAGCTGCCCGTTAGGAAACGCCGCCGCCGCTTCACGCGTTTTCTCCGCCGGAATCAAAGCGTCGAGCGAACCACCGATCACCAACACCGGCATCGCTAAGTCCCCCGCGATATCCTCGGACGACACGCGCTCGGCCATGCCGCGCAGCATTTCGGCGGCACCTGGCGGCTGCGTTTGTGAAAGCATTTCGCGCAACCGTTCGACCAACGCGGGGTTCTGCGTCGCGCTCTCGGGCGCCAATAATTGAGGAAGAAAGGCATCGACGACCGGTTCGATCGAGCCGCTGCTCTCCGTACGAGCGACCAGATCGTAACGCCGCTGAGCCGCTTCCGGCGAGTCCGCGTCGATGCGGCTACACACCAAAGCGAGCCGCTCGACGCGCTCGGTGAACATCCGGGCAAACGCTAACGAAACGTAACCGCCGAGCGAATGTCCGGCGATCGTGGCGCGTTCGATCCCGCAAGCATCGAGTACGTTCGCCACATCCGCAGCGAGCGTTTCCATTAGATATGGGCCGTTCGGCGCGCTCGATTTTCCCATGCCGCGCAGCTCGGGACGTACGATTCGATGCGTCGCCGACAGCGCCGCGGTCTGTTCGTCCCACATCGATTTCGACAGCGCAAATCCGGCGAGCAGAACGATTACATCGTCTCCATTGCCGTCGACGGCGACTTCGATACGCGCGCCGTCATCGCTAAAAACTTGCATCGACGAACGTAATACTGTATAAGGTAGGCAACAACCCTGGTCGTTCGTCGACCAGAGAAAGGATGACTCCATACAAATGGCAGTCAAACGAACCCGCAAGAAAGCCGCTTCCAAAGCGAAGCGTGCAGTGCGGAAAACCGTCCGCAAAGCGACCCGCAAGGTGGCGCGAAAGAAAGTAGCTCGCAAGAAAGTAGCGCGCAAGGTAACTCGCAAGAAGGCGACCCGCAAGAAAGCTACTCGTAAGAAGGCCGTTCGCAAGGCCGTTCGCAGGAAGGTCGCTCGCAAGAAAGTAGCGCGCAAGGTCGCTCGCAAGAAAGTTGCGCGTAAGAAAGTTGCTCGTAAGAAAGTCGCGCGTAAGGTCGCTCGCAAGGCCGTCCGCAAAGCCGTCGTCCGAAAAGCCGTCGGCCGCAAGCGCACCGCCCGTAAGAAAACCGCAGCAGCGTAACAGCTACAGCGGTTTTTCTACATCTGGGCGGGCCGCGTAAGCGGCCCGCCCTCGCTTTTAAAAAGCCTTATACGGTACGAACTTTCGGGCAGAATAGCCAAATCGCTACAAAGGTTAGCGCGCATAACACGCCGGCCAATACGAACATCTCGTGCACGCCGATCGCCGCCGCGATTGCGCCGTCGACCAGCGATCCGGCCGGTACGACACCAATCGCAATCATCGTGTAAACGGCCATCGCACGACCGCGTACTTCGTCGGGCGATAGCGTTTGGATTAACGTGTTGGTCGCCCCCAGCAACGTCATCGTTCCGACACCGGTCAGAAATAAAATCGGGAGCGTAACCCAAAGGTTGGGGGCGACGCCCAACGCCACGATGCCGAACGACATCAACAAGCCGGCTTGCAACCATAACCGCGCGCGACGTTCGCGTTGGGCGAGGTACGCCGTGACCAGCGCGCCGCCGAATCCACCGGCTCCGATCGCCGACACCGCCAATCCCAACCCGCGGGGACCCGCGCGCAAAACGTTTTCGACGAACGCGGCGATGAGCTGGCTGTACGGCCGCGCGAAGACGGCCGTCAAGAAAAATGCCAGAACGATCCATTTAAGGATCGGATGCCCGATCAGGAAGACGATGCCGCGTTGCATCGCCGCCAAAATCGGCTCGCGCCGGGTGCTCGTGGGCGGCGACGGACGCATCATCGCGACCGCGACGATAACCGCCAGCGTAACGACGGCATTCACGTAAAAGGCCCCCGCGACGCCGACCCACACGATCAATACGCCCGCGATCGCCGGGCCGATGACGGCCGGCGCGTTAAACGCGACCGAGTTCAGGCCGACGGCGTTGCCGACGTAGAGCCGGTCGACCAGCAGCGGAACCCAGCTCTGACGAGTCGGCGAATCGAACGCGTTCGCTGCAGCATTTAAGGCGGAGGCCGCGACCAGCGTCGCCAGGTCGAGGCGGTGCATGCTGGTCAAGACCGCCAACAGCAACGCCGCGAACGCCATCGTCGCGTTGGTGACGAACAGCACCCGGCGGCGCGGAAGCCGGTCGGCGACGACGCCGGCCAGCGGCGACAACAGCAGCACGGGTAACGCGCGGGACGCGCCGAGAACGCCGAGATCTAATGCGGCGGCGTGCGGCGAACCGGCCATCGACGCAACAAAATAGCCCATGGCGGTGAACTGCATCCACGTACCGACGTTGGATACCAGCAACCCGATCCACAGGAGACGGAAATCGCGAAATCGCAGCGCCGCAAAAATTTGCGTCGGGCGACGCGGCGCCGATTCCTCGAGCCTTACTTCTGAGCGCGCAGCCGCACCGCCGTCAGGATCAATTCGGTCGCCTCGTGTTGCGCGAATGCGGACGAATCGATGCATAGATCGTAGTTACCCGGGTCGCCGAATTTGGCCCCGTACCAATCGTTGACATACTCCGCACGCATCCGGTCGACCCGATCGATTTCGGCTTCGACAACGCTACGGCTTGAGCCGAATGCAGCGATCAACCGTTCGACACGCCATTGGCGCGGAGCGTGTATGAAGATGCGCAGCACATCCGGCCGGTCTTTTAGCACCAGCGCGCCGCCGCGCCCGACGATCACCGAATCGCCCGCGTCGGCAAAGTCGCGCACCGCCTGCGCGACGGCGTCGACCAGCTCGCGGTCGAACGCCGGCGCGATCGACGCTTCCCCCAGCTCCGGCGTCCCGCGCTCGAGCCCGGTTAATAATCGCTCGCTGAGCGAACGGCCGGTGTCTTCATTCTCTTCGACTTGCTCCGGGCTGATGCGCAGGCGCGTAGCCACGACCACCGGCAGCTGGCGGTCGATGTAGCGGTACGACAGCGCTTCGGCAGCCTGCCGCGCGATGTGCGGCGCCCCCGTTCCATACAAGTTGGAGATCGTAATCACCATAGAAAGGGGTGTACGCAACGCCGAAGCATACAACCTCGATGCCGATCGTCGAAACACGCGACCTGCGCAAAGTCTTTCGATCGGTCAAGCGCGTTCCGGGTGCTTTCGGCGCGCTCAAAACGCTCTTCTCGAGGTCGTACGAGGACCGAGTAGCGGTCGAAGGCGTTTCGATGTCGCTCGACGCCGGCGAGCTCGTCGGGTACATCGGCCCCAACGGCGCCGGCAAATCGACCACCATTAAAATGCTGACCGGTATTCTGGTTCCGACGTCCGGAAACGTGACGGTCGCCGGGATCGTGCCGTGGCAGCGGCGCAAAGAAAATGCGCGGAACATCGGCGTTGTGTTCGGACAGCGTAGTCAACTCTATTGGGACTTACCCTTGATCGAGTCGTTCGAGTTGCTGCGAGCGATCTATGGCGTACCGGCCGATCGCTACAAGAGAAATCTTTCCGAATTCATCGAGATCCTCGAGATGGATCCTTTCTTACGAACGCCGGTGCGCCAGCTTTCCCTGGGGCAACGCATGCGCGGGGATTTCGCGGCCGCGTTGCTCCACGAGCCGGCAATCGTCTACCTCGACGAACCAACCATCGGCTTGGACATCGTGGCGAAGGACGCGATCTCGCAGTTCATCTCGCGCATCAACAACGAACGCGGGACCACCATCGTGCTGACCACCCACGATCTCGCCGAGGTCGAGCGGTTGTGCCGGCGGATCATCCTCATCGACCACGGCAAGATCGTCTACGACGGCAACGTCGAGCGTATCAAATCGGAGTACGGCCGGTATCGTACGCTGGTGGTGCATTTCAGCGAACCGGTCGAGGAGCCGCACTTGGACGGCGCCGAGCTGGACGGTCGCGACCGGCAGATCGCGCGTTTCAAATTCGACCGCAATCTGCAGCGCGTCGATCGCCTCGTCCGACAAGCTAGCGAACGATACGGCGTCGAGGACGTCAGCATCGAGGAACCCGACCTAGAGTCGATCATCAAGCACATCTACGTCCGAGGTTATGAGGAGAACGCGTCGTGATCGTTTCGAGCCGCGGCAAAAAACCCAACGTCCACTCCAGCGCGTACGTCGCGCCGACGGCGATCGTGAGCGGCGACGTCACGATCGGTTCGGGTTGTGCGGTAATGCACGGCGCGGTTATCGTTTCCGAGGGTGCGCCCGTTACCATTGGATCGGATTGCGTGATCATGGAGTGCGCCGTGCTCCGCGCGAGCGGCGGGTCCGCCATGCAGTTCGCACTCGACATCGCGGACCGCTGCTTGATCGGTCCGCATTCATACGTCGTCGGGGCGACGATCGGCGAAGGCTGCTTTATCTCGGGAAACTCTCGCGTCCTCAACGGCGCAGCTTTGGAAGACGACTGCGGCGTGGGCGCGGGCTCGACCGTTCGCCCGGGCGCGCGAGTGGCTTCGGGCACGTCGATTGGGACGAACGCCAACGAGCTCGAGTTCGAGATGTTCGAGCAGATCTTCAACCAGAAGGCCGCCGGCGATGCTCGTGGACGAATCGCCGAGACCTATGCGAAGTTCTTGCGAAAAGCGCACGCGCACGACGGCGACGCTGGGGACAAGAAGGCGCCGAAAGCGCCGGTTCGCCGTTCGGGCGAGGAACCGCCCGCTACGCAAACCACCGAGGTCGATAAGGTCGTCGACGTCATGATGCTCGAGCTCGAAGAGATGGAACACCGGCGTCAGGAGGCGATTCGTCGCCAGCGGGGCAGTTGACCGAATTTTTCTCGTGGGCGGCATGGGCGCCGTATGTCGAGTTCGCAAAGAAAGCGTTCGCTCGCGAGGCGACCTACCGCATGGAGGTCATCACCGAGGTCGGCTCGCTGGTTCTGCGCGTCTACATCTTGCGTTCGCTGTGGACGGCGCTCTACGCGCAGAATGCCGCGCCGATCAACCTTCCGCTGCATGCGATGATTACGTACGCGACCGTCGCGATGCTGATGTCGCTGATTCTCGAGGTCGACGGCACGCGCATGATTCGCGAAAAAGTGCGCGAGGGCACGATCGCCACGGATTTAATGAAGCCGATCAGCTTGCCGCTGTATTTCTTCAGCGACGGCATCGGCCAAACGGTGTTGCACGCCCTGTTGGTCGTTCCATCGTTACTATG
>DASXXU010000164.1:0-13827 GCA_036502885.1 Candidatus Tumulicola sp. | reverse complement strand
TAACGACCGCATAGGGTAGATCGTGGTGTGCTAACGCCGCACGAATCCCGTTCGCAAGACGCCCGGCGATGGTGCGCATGTAGGAATAATATTCCGGATGCGTTTCGAGCAAATCCAACACGCGGTGCGCCATCGCGACCGAGAACGGGTTGCCGCCATGCGTTCCGCCCGTGAACGCCGGCCCGTTGGGCGCCAGGACGTTCATTACGTCGGCGCGGCCGCCAAACGCGGCGAACGGAATGCCACCGCCGGCGATTTTTCCAAGCGCCGTGAGATCCGGACGCACGCCCGTTCGTCCTTGCGCGCCGCGCAGACCAAATCGCAACCACGTGATGACCTCGTCGAAGACCAGCAGCGCGCCATGACGGTCGCAACGCTCGCGCAATCCTTGCAGAAAACCGTCGACCGGCGGCACGTACCCCATGTTACCGACGATCGGCTCGACCAAAATTGCGGCGGTCGTTCGTCCTCGTTCGGCTAGGATGCGATCGACGTCGTCGAGGTCGTTGTATCGCGCCACCGCGACATCGGCTGCGACGTTCGCTGGGATCCCGCTGGCGGCGGCATCGCTGGTGTTCGCCGACGCTCCGGCGCCGAGCAACGCGAGATCGAAATGTCCGTGATAGTTTCCGGCAAACCGCAGGATGCCCGTCCGCTTCGTGAAGGCGCGCGCTACGCGAACGATGCTCATCATCGCTTCGGTACCGGTGGTTACGAAACGCATCGACTCCATCGAAGGCAGATACGAACGAATCCGTTCGGAAAGCCGCAACTCTTCGGGATGCGTCGTTCCCCACACGAAACCATGGGCGGCGATTTCGTCCAACCCCGTCACCAATGCCGGGTGCGTGTGGCCGAATAACAGCGGCCCGTACGCCATGATGTAATCGACGTACCGGCGGCCGGCCTCGTCGAAAGCATAGGCATCGCGGGCGCAAGCTTGAACGAACATCGGGCCGCCGACGGCCCAGCCGGAGCGTACCGGCGAATCGCAGCCGCCGGCCAACGCCGCGCTTTCATACAAAGGTCTCATGAGTGACGAACGTGGTTCGACATAATTGAGGTCGCCCATCGTCACTTCGGAAAGCCCCTATGCCGCACATCGATATTTCGATCGAACCTTCGAGCAATATTCACGAACTGGTCCAGCAGCTGCCGATTGCGGCCGCCGTCATGGAAGCATTTGGGCTGGGGTGCAGCGCGTGCGGCGTTAGCCGTTCCGAAACCATCGAACAAGGCGCGCAGGCGCACGGCTTGCGCGCGGAGCCGATTATCGCCGCGCTACAGCAAGCCCGGCTTTCCGGTTTCGTTCCAACAATCTCCACCGAGGACCGGCGTCCGGTTCGTCGCGCACCATCGGCATTTCGCGGTCGCGCCGCGATCAAGCGCATCGTCCCGATCATGTCGGGCAAAGGCGGGGTCGGCAAGTCGCTAGTTACCGCGCTCCTCGCGCTCGGACTTCGCCGCCGCCACCTGCGCGTCGGCATCCTGGATGCCGATATCACCGGTCCCTCGATTCCAAAGATGTTCGGCCTGCACACCCCGATGACGATCGAAGCCGACCCGGTGTTGAAAACGCCGCAGGGCGGTCCGCAACCGCTGATGGCGCCGGCTATAACGCGTTCCGCCATTGAGGTGGTGAGCTCCAACTTGCTGACCGACGTCGAGGACACCGCGATGATTTGGCGCGGGCCGATACTCAGCGGCGTCATCCGTCAGTTTTTCGAACAAGTGACGTGGGGCGAGCTGGACTATCTGCTGATCGATTTGCCGCCCGGTACTTCGGATGCGCCGCTCACGGTTTTGCAGTCGTTGAAGATCGACGGCGTCGTTTTGGTAACGATGCCGCAAGCCCTAGCTACGATGATCGTCCGTAAGGCCGCGAACCTCGTGCATCAGCTCAAGAAACCGATTCTCGGCGTGGTTGAAAACATGTCGTACTTCGTTACGCCCGACACCGGATCGCGATACGACATCTTCGGTCCGTCCTACGCCGAACGCGTTGCCGAACTGGCAAAGGCGCCGTTGTTAGCGCGCATCCCGCTCGATCCGGCGAAGGCCGCGCTGGCCGATGCCGGCGACGTCGAAGCGATCGACGATCCGATCTGCGACGAACTCGCCGCCCGTTTAGTCGAAGCCGCAGAAGCCCGTCCGTCGATGAAGGAAACGATCTCGCTAATCTAACCGCCGGATTCGAAAGCCAGGCGGCCGCCGATCCAGGTCTGCAAAACGCGACATTCCGCGAAAGCCGCTGCATCCAGCGGGTCTCGATCCAGAACGATAAAGTCGGCGCTCGAGCCCGCAACCAGATTGCCGGTGCGATGCTCCTCGAATCCGAATCGCGCGGCGTTTACCGTGTACATCGCAAGCGCTTCGTGCCGCGTCAGCCGCTCGTCTTCTTGATGATGATCGACGGCGGCTTGCATGCCGATCAGTGGGTTTAATTCGCATATGGGTGCGTCGGAGCCACCGCACAACGTCGCCCCGGCGCGGGAAATGCTCGCGAATGCGTTCATCGATCGCGTGCGTTCGAGGCCCAAACGCCGTTCGTACAACTCGCCCGCTCCACCCCACGCCGCATCGAACTGCGGCTGCATCGAAAGGTAAACGCCCATCCGCGCGCACGCCTCGATGTGTTCGGCGGATGCTAGTTCGAAGTGCTCGATAAAGTGGCGGCAACCGTGCGCTGACGGACGATCGCGCAGCACCCGGCGCCAAACGCGCAGCGCTTGATCGATCGCTTCATCGCCGATCGCGTGCACGCCGGCAGAGATCCCCAAGCGTTCGGCGCCATCGAAATACTCGAAAACTTCGTCGTCGTTCATGCGCAATGCGCCGTGGCCGCCATCATCGTATGGGCTCGACAACGCGGCCGTGCAACTGCCGATCGAGCCGTCCAGAAAAACGTCGCCGCCAACATACGGCAATCCCAACGCATGCGCCAGTCGCGCATCCGGTTCGCAGATCTTCGAGTGCACGTTTGCCGGAAGCGCGCGCATCGCATCGACCTCTTCGGCGTATGCATCGCGAGAGAAGCCGATAAGCTGTGCGTGCAAATGTGCCACGCCGCGAGCGAGCGCTAAATCGACGGAACGCCGCTCGGCATCCCGTCGAACGCCGATCGGAATGCGTTCGGCGAATCGCGCCTGCGCGCGCCAATTGGCCTCGCGAACGAGGCGCCCGGTCGGGACACCGTTTGCATCGCGCTCGATTCCATCCATGTCCGAGGGCAGTCCCAACCATTGCAACGTCTTGGCATTCACCAGGCTGGAATGCGCGTCGATACGCGTGAGCAGCGCGATGCGGTCGGCGTGAAAGCGTTCGAGCGGTTCCGCGCTGGCGGAGCCGTCGGGCCAGGTGGCATCGTCGTATTGACCGGCGGTGATGATGCCGTCGCGCACCGGCAGACGCCGAACCGCCGCATCGAACGCGTCGAACGAGCGCGCGCTCGAGAGATCGCGCTCGCCGAATAAATATCCGTAACCTGCGAGATGTACGTGACAATCGGCCAGGGCCGGTAGCACGGTGGCGCCGTCGAGATCGATTCGTTCCACACCGGTTCCGGCCGGATCGGCGTCGATTGCCGCGATCGAATCCTCGAGCACGGCGAGGCTGGTATGAGGTACGAATCGCTGCGACGATGCGTCGAATGAGTACACGCGCGCATTATGGAAGAGCCGCACGTGGACACGGTACGATGAAATCGTCGAAGCTACTGCTCGGGCTGTGCGCCGGTATCTCGATCGGGTATACGGTGGTACGCACCGTGCAAGCGGTGCGCGAATATCGAACCCCGTCGCCGGAGTTGCCCCGCGATGCGCGCGCATACGCCGAATACCATCGCGCGCTCGACGTGGCCGGAGCGTTGCGCGGTTTGGCATCCACGTATTTTATCGCCTACGGCGCCCCGGGTCGTTGGACCGACCGCGCCACGCGCTGGGCGCCGCCCTGGCTTCGTCCGGCATTGTTCGCGATTCCCATCGTCGCGGTATCGTCGTTGGCCGATCTTCCTGGCTCGTTCGTCGAAAGCTATACGCCCGAACGCCGCTACGGTTTGAGCGATCAATCGATCGCCGCGTGGCTCGAAGAGTATGCGAAGGGAACGGCGCTTTCGGCCGCGTTTTCCGCCATCGTGCTGGGTCTATTCGGGATCGCGGTTCGTCACGCGCCGCGCACTTGGCCGCTGGTGGCCGCAGCCGGAACGCTGCCGCTGCTGGTTGCGATGAACCTGGTCGTTCCGCTGTGGATACTACCGATGTTCAATAAGTTCGTGCCGGTAAACGGTCCGCTCGAACATCGTATACGAACGCTGGTGGCACGATTCGGTGCGGGCACCGCCGAGATACTGCGCATGGACATGAGCCGTCAGACGCGCAAAGCCAACGCGTTCGTTACGGGAATCGGCGGAACGCACCGCATCGTACTCGGCGATACCTTGATCGACGGCTTCACGCCGGCAGAAATCGAGTTCGTGGTCGCGCACGAGCTGGGGCATTATGTTACGAAGGATACGTGGCGCATGATCGCCGTATCGGAGTTGGCCGCAATCGTGTTGTTCTTCTGGGCGCAACGTGCGACGCCGGTGCGCGAGCGCGCGCGGATGCGTCGCCGTCCGCTGCTGCTGGCGCGTTTCGTCCTGACGATGACGGTGGTTTCGCAACTATTGCGACCGCTGTTGCTGGCCTTCTCACGATCCCGCGAATGGGCGGCCGACGATTTCGGTCTGGCTGCAACCGGAGATGCCGCTAACGGCGCCGCGGCGCTCGCGCGTTTACGCGAACAGAACCTCGCCGACGACGATCCGCCGCGTTGGTACGAACTCTTCTTCAGTTCGCATCCGGCGCTCAAAGACCGCATCGCGAAACTGCAGGCGGCCGAAGCTTAGCCCCCGCGTAACCACCGCGACGGACGCGTATGCTGGGACGGCGCTTGTCCGCGCAGTTCCGCGCGTAGTTCGCCGAAGGTTCCAAACCCATGCGCGAACGCATCGTGTTTGTGAATCGATTCGTCGTTGACTTGCCTCACGGAAGCGAATGCATCGTCGCCCAAATCCGCGTACATGTCGAGCGCACCCGCAAGCATCGCGCGCGCCGCATCCTCGACGAAACGTGGCCGCGCATGCGCTTTATTCACCACGAACAGTTCGTCGGGACGTTTGAGCAGCTCGTAGGTTTCGCTCGACATCGCGTTTTCGATGAGCTCGATGGCGTCTTCCACGGCGAACGCGCTGGGGTCGCCCAAATGCCCTAACAGCAGCGATCCGCGGCTGCGCTGGTTGTGGGTAGCCTGGGGTAACGCATCCAGCGCTCGCGTCGCATCCTCCGCGTTGAAGCCGGCATCGCGCAACGAACGTTCGGATCGTTCGCGCATCATCTCTTGCGCGCACGGACACGCGGTCATGCCGAACGCTTCGGCCCCGATCAGCGTACGGACGCCGGCCGGCCCGGCATAGGCAATCGCCAGCAACGTATACCGTTCTTGCGTCGGGCGCGCGCTGACCGGCGTCCAACGCTCCAGCGAGAACGACGCGCGCAACCGTACCTCAGCGTGGGTCGCGTGTTGCGATTCGACGATGCGACGCGCGATCGCGCCCGGCAGTCGCTGGATCGCGCCCGCCGCCTGTTCGCGCAGAGCCGCATCCAGCGTTTCGCTGAGAATTTCGGAGTAACGCGACATGTGCGCGCCGGCGCGATTTGGATCGAGCGCGTTCGACATCGTAAACTCGGCGTCGTATACGCGCGCCCCGGCACTCGCACCGGCCAGGATGGTCCGTCGCACCGACCGGACGCCCGCGCGCTCGAGCGAGAGCGCGATATCGGGCGCGAGCGACTGGCGGTCGACCGCGAAGTGCAAGCTGCGCTCGATTTTGCGGACCTCGCCGAAGTCGCGCCGGCGCACCAGGTGCGGTGCGATTTCCGCCAACGGCGCGGCGTCGTACGCCCGCTCCTCGAGCGCCTCGCGCACGATTTCGCCGTCGATGGCGAGCACGTCGATATCGATCGGGCGCGGGGCTAGCCGGACGGGGGCGTTTGCTCGCCCGACCGATGCCTCGACATCGCGCGCGAAGGCTTCGAACGCATCCCGATCGAGCGCGGTCTGCAGCGCAACGGCGAGGTTTAGATACTCGGGTCCGGTCGCGCCCCCGGCCGGTGGGGATGCGTAGAATGCGGAGACCGCCGTGACCGCACAGCGGGCGCGTAACCGCTGCAAGGCGGCTAAGATGTTCGCTTGGCGGTCCCCCAAGTTGGAGCCGATCCCGGCGTACACTTCGTGCACGCGCCACCCTGCGTGGCCCCGCCGCTCGCTTCCTGCGGAAGTGACCGGCCCTGCCGGAGACCGGCGGTGCGACGCGAATCATCGCCCCATGAAAACGTATGCAGCAAAAAAGTGGGATCTCTCGGGTTTGCAAGGCATCTCGGACGCGACGCTCGAGATGCACTTCGGACTGTACGAAGGGTACGTGAAGAACACGAACCTCCTCAACGAAAAGCTCGACGCGATACGTGCCGCCGGTGAGGCTGCCGGCGCCAATCCGAGTTACGCCGAACTCGTGCGCCGGCTCGGATTCGAATACAACGGTATGGTTTTACACCAGTACTATTTCGACAACATGACCAAATCGCCGACCGGCATCGGCAACGGCAAGCTGTACAACGCGCTCGGGGAAGCGTACGGCGGTTTCGACGCGTGGAAGAAAGACTTCATGGCCGTCGGCGGCATGCGCGGCGTGGGTTGGGCGATCGCCTACCGCGACGATAGCAACGGCCAGATTACCAACCACTGGATCACCGATCACGAAAACGGCCATATCGCGGGATACACCCCGATCGTCGTGCTCGACGTTTGGGAACACGCGTTCATCAAGGACTACAAGCCGTCGGAACGCGGTAAATACATCGACGCCTTCTTCGCAAACATCGACTGGAAGCGTTGCGAAGGCCGCCTCCCGTAAGTTCTAGCGCTAACCTACTCCGCTCCGCGCGGCCACTGCGCGAGATCTGCTAACACGTCGTACGTGCTGGTAAGAAACTCGCGCAGTTCCGCACGCGGATCGCGCGCCGCCCGAACGTCGGAGTAGCGCAGCAAGAACTCTCCAAGCTTCGTATTCCATTCCGCGTTTGCCGGCCCGATGCGCGCCGTTTCGACGCCGCCGGCTTTTGGATATCCGTAACACCAAAAGCCCGGTTCGGGAAAACGGTCGTCCCCCGGCCAAAATCCCGTACAGATCTCCTGCGCGTTCATCGCGTTGCGCATGATCACTTCGGTCGACGGCGGTTCGGCCGGACGCCCCGAATAGCGCGCGTACGCAAGATCGAACGAGCCGAAGAAAAACTGCACGCGCGTATGCCGTAAGAGATACGGCGCGCGATGCGCTTCGAGGGCCGCGTTGACTTGCTGCAACACCTGCGAGAAACGGCGAACGTAGCGCGGGTCGTAGGATCGATGCTCGACGTCTTTCGAAAACGGGACGCGGTCGGGCAGTTCGGCCGGTATATCCGAGATATGAAACCGGATTCCGACGTTTCCGAACAAGCCCATCGTTTCGCGGTAAAAATCGGCAACGGTTCGCGGAACCAATGCAATCGCGCGATCCGTCCCGTCGCTCATCCGCACGCGCAAACCGTGATCGATAAAGTCGAACTCGACCGAGAAGGAGCCGTCGCGGTATGGGATCGTACCGGTGGTCAGCCCGCGCGGCGTGACGTACAAGGCGACGTGCGCCCACTGCGGCTCGGGCGGCGATAACGCCAAACGAACCTTGCCGACGACCTGCACGTATCGATGCAGCGTGTCACATGTATCGCGCCACGCCTCGAGCGGCAGCTCCGGCCAAGCGTCGATGCGCTCGCCCGTCATCGGTACAGGTCCCGGCGCGTCGCGGGAATCCGGCTCGAACCGTCCTCGTGCGGCTTGGCCAATACCGTTTGCGCCAACCCCAGGCGCCCCAGTCCAAAGTTTCGTGCGCTGCCCGTCATATACAACCGCCAGACTCGATACGCGTGCTCGCTGGTTGCAGCGATCGCTTCGTCGCGATTGCTTTCGAGGTTTGCCACCCACGCGCGCAGCGTTCGCGCGTAGTGCTCCCGCAAATTCTCGACGTCGCGCACCTCGAAGCCGGCCGATTCGGCAGCGTTCAACGTCATCCCGACCGGCACGAGGTCGCCGTCGGGAAAGACGTAGCGCCCGATGAAATCGTTGCGCAAGCGAATACCTTTTCCATCGCGCGTTTGGCCCGTGATACCGTGATTGAGGAACAGGCCGCCGGGCTCGAGCGCGTCGTAAGCAATAGCAAAGTATTCGTTGAGGCGCTCGCGTCCGACATGTTCCACCATCCCGATCGAAGCGATCGCATCGAAGCGGCGTCCCCCTAAATCGCGATAATCCGTGCGTTCGACGTGCGCCAATCCGCCCAGCCCCAGTTCGTCGATCCGGCGGCGCGCTTCTTCGTATTGGCGTTCCGAAAGCGTGATGCCGAGCGCGTGGACGCCTCGCTGCGCCGCCGCGATAACCAACCCGCCCCAGCCGCAACCGATGTCGAGCAGCCGCATACCAGGCGACAGTCGCAGTTTGTCCAGTGAGTACTCGAGTTTGGCGCGTTGCGCGGCATCGAGATCTTCGACGCCGTCGTCCCAGTACGCGCACGAATACACGAGTTGCGAGCCCAGAAAGCTGGCATAAAACTCGACCGGCTGATCGTAGTGGAATCCGATAGCGGCAGCATCGCGGGCTTTCGAGTGCGTCGCGCCGGTCAGATGTGCCGAGCCGCTCGCACGCGGCGCCCGCGGCAGCCGTGCGATGCCCGCTGCGATGCGCGCCAGATCGATTGGCGACAACCGTTCCGTGCTGCGTTCGATGGCGTCGACCGCGCTTTCCAAGTCGCCCGAAACGTCGATCCACTTCTCGACGAACGCCTCACCGGGCCGCAAATCCAGCGGCGGCGAGAACGCCGCACGCAGTGCGAACGGCGCGTTCACGAGCAGTTCGAATTTGGCATCCGGAGCCGCGATGGCGGTTCCGTCCCAGAGACGAACGGCAGCGTCACGTCCCAAACGAGCTCCTAAAAGCACCGTAAGGACGTCGATCGAACGTTGAGCCGCGTCGGCGCGGGCCATGCACGTCGATTAACCCCGCTTCGACAACAGCCCTCCGCGCCGGGGACGCCGCCACGCGACTGCGAAGGAACCTATCGAAATGAGCGATGCAGCGTTATATCCCTTGGTGCTCGACCCGAAGCTCGCGCCGGCCATCTGGGGCGGCAACGAACTGGTCAAAACCTACGGCAAACACGGCGATCCGAACGCCAAGATCGGCGAATCGTGGGAGTGTTGGGACACCGACACGGTAACGAACGGTGCGCTGAAGGGCGATTCGGTCGCAACCTTGCGCGGAACGTTGGGACCGCAACTGCTCGGCGACCTCGATCCCAGCCGAATCTTTCCGGTGCTGACAAAAATTATCACCGCCCACGATTGGTTGTCGGTACAGGTGCACCCGAACGACGCCTACGCGCAGCGCGTCGAACATCAACCCAACGGCAAGACCGAATGCTGGTACGTCTTTTCAGCCGATGAGGGTGCCGAACTCGTGCTCGGGTGGACGCGAGATACCTCGCGCCAAGAATACGAACGGCGCGTTAAAGACGGCACGCTGGGAGAGATACTCCGCCGCATCCCGGTGAAAGCCGGCGACAGCGTGTACATTCCGTCGGGCATGGTACACGCCATCGGCGCGGGCGTCACGCTGTACGAAACGCAGCAGGCCAGCGATCTCACGTACCGGATGTTCGATTGGAACCGTATCGGGGCCGACGGCAAACCGCGCGAGCTGCACGTCCAAAAGGCCGCCGACGTATTGAATTACAAGGCAACTACCGGGGGCACGCTCGAGCAAATCGACTACACGTTTGAAAACCTCGAACGCCTCGCGTTAATCGCCGACAACCACTTCGTGGTCGAGCGTGTGGTCGCCACGCAAGAACCGGCGACGATGAAAACCAACGGCCGGCCGCTGATCATCATGTCGCTCGACCGTCCGCTGCAGGTCGGATGCGACGGCATCGACGTTACGCTCGTGCCGTATCAAACCGCCCTCATTCCGGCCGCCTCCAACGAATGTACCGTGTGTTCGAACGACGGCGAAGCGCCGTTCATGTTCGTTACGCCGGCCGAGCAGCGCGAACAACTGGCCGTGCAAATGCTCGCGGCGGGCGTCGATCAAGCGCGCATCGACCGATTCATGGAGCAGTTCGCGTCGCCGTCCGCGTAGCGGCCGCCGCGCTCGCGCTGGCGTTTGCTGCGAACGCCGGCGCACTCGCCGCGCCATCGTCGCAACAACGAACGATCGACGCGGCGCTGAACGATCCGGAACTGCGCGGCGCGCACGTCGGATTGTTTGCGATCGACACCGCCGGAAACACTTTCTACCAACGCAACGCCGACAACGATTTCGTTCCGGCATCGACCTTTAAGCTGATCGTGGGCTCGGTCGCGCTCGCGCGTTTGGGCCCGTCGTTTACGTTTGCGACGACGGTTGCCGCGGTCGGTCCGGTTTCGAACGGAACGCTAAACGGCGATCTGGTGCTGCACGGCGGCGGCGACGCACAGTTGAGCGTTGCGGATTTGCAACAAGCCGCGGCGGCCGTACATGCCGCCGGCATCGTGCACGTCACCGGCGATGTCGTTGCGGATGCCTCGCACTTTGCGGCACCGCGGTATCCGGGCGGATGGATGGTCGACGACGTCCCATACGAATACGCAGCGGTTCCGTCAGCCTTGTCCCTCGAGTTGAACGTCGCGCACGTGCGCGTGCGCCCCGGAGCCGACGTCAGCTCGCCGGCCGAACTCGTATCCGGCCCGACCGGAAATGCGTTTACCATCGTCAATCGCGCGACCACCGGTTTGCGCGGAAGCGAAGACACGACCGATCTCGATCGGCCGTGGAATCTGCCTGCAGAGATCGACGTAACGGGAAGCTATCCGTTAGGTGCTGGGCTGTCGGACGACTTCGAACCGGCCGTGCCCGATCCGGCAGCCTACGCCGCCGGCGTTTTTGGCGATGCTTTACGTTCGCATGGCGTTACCATCGACGGCGGCATCCGCTACGGCTCCGCACCCACCGGCACGAACGTTTGGCAGCACCGGTCGGAGCCGCTGCGATCGGTGCTCGGCGATTTCTGGCGACCCAGCGTCAACCTCATCGGCGAACAACTGCTCGAGGAACTGGGCGTGGCGTCCTCGCCCGTAGCCCACGACGATCGTGCCGCGGGTATCTCGATTGAAACCGCGTGGTTGCGCTCGATCGGCGTCGATCCGCGCACCGTAACCATCGCGGACGGCTCGGGCTTGTCGGCCTACGATCGAATCACCCCGCACGACCTGGTGCAGATCCTCTCCTCCGGCTGGCACGGCCGTTACCGGACGACGCTGCTGGCCTCGTTGCCGGTGTCGGGGCGTAGCGGAACCCTCGCCGGCGATTTCACCGCGCCTCCGCTCGCCGGGGCGATCGTCGCCAAAACCGGAACCACCAACCATGCCCGGCTCCTCGCCGGGTTTGCCCGAAGGACCGACGGAGGCACGACGATTTTCGCGCTTTCGATCGAGAACTGGATGGACGACCGCCCCCAGGCCGACGCAGCGCTCAACCGCGTTCGGGCGGTCGTGCTGCGCGCGCTGGTCGCCGGCTAACGCATCCGGCGAGCCGCCAAAAACGTTATAGATAGTGTATGAACCAAACCACTCAAACCGCGACCTTCGCCGCCGGCTGTTTTTGGGGCGTTGAGGCCGCATTTCGCCAGGTTCCGGGCGTCATCGACGCCGTTTCCGGTTACATCGGCGGAAAAACCGAATCGCCGACCTATCGCGAAGTCTGCGGCCATGGAAGCGGCCACGCCGAAGCGGTCGAAGTTACGTTCGATCCGTCGCGCGTGTCGTATCAACAACTGTTGAACACATTCTGGAACCTTCACGATCCGACGCAGCTGAATCGTCAAGGACCGGATGTCGGCGACCAATACCGCTCGGCGATCTTCACCTATTCCGACGAGCAGCTACGCGAGGCGCTCGCATCGCGCGAAGCCGAGCAGATGAACCAGCGTCGTCCGATCGTCACGCAGATCGAGCCCGCACCGAAGTTCTGGAAAGCCGAAGAATACCACCAACGCTACTTCGAAAAGAACGGTGGCGCGGCGTGTCACATTCCGACGGCGCGATGAACCGAGTAGCCTTTTTGGGCGGCCTGCTCGTTCTCGGAGGAGCGGCTTGCTCGCGCGCGGTGGCGGGAACGTCGTCGCAACACTATTCCGTGACGCATTCCGATGCGCAATGGAAAACGCTGCTCGGCGACGAGCGGTACGACGTGATGCGCCAGGGCGGTACCGAACTCGCCGGCTCGAGCCCGCTGAACGACGAACACCGCGCCGGCGTGTATCACTGCTACGGGTGCGCGCTCGCGCTCTTCTCCTCTAAAACGAAATACGATGCCGGCGAAGGCTGGCCGTCGTTCTACGACGTGCTGCCCAACGCGATTCGCCAATCGTCGGATTATGCGCTGATCGACGAGCGCACCGAAGTGCATTGCCGTCAGTGCGGCAGCCATCTGGGCCACGTCTTCGACGACGGGCCCGCGCCGACGCACCTTCGCTACTGTATCGACGGCGTAGCTTTACGATTCGTGCCGACGCAGGGCGCGTAAGCCAAAATCCAGCTCCGAGGCAAAAGCGCCGGTCGTTGACCGGTGCCTTTCGCTTTCGGGGGGTTTGCTCTCCCGAGGGGCAATCAAGCGACGGTACCACTGCTCATACTATGCGCTCAAGATTAGTGAGGACTCATGATTCGTAGCCTCAAACCCGTAGCGCTCGCCTTCATCACCGCCGCACTCGTACTTTCCATTACCCGAGCTTCGGCCCAAGATCTGCCTGCGTCGACGATTAAAAATATCGTACTCGTCCACGGTGCGTTTGCAGATGGCTCTAGCTTTGCGAAAGTGATCCCAATTCTGCGAGCTAAGGGATTCAACGTCGTCTCGGTTCAGAATCCGTTGTCGTCGCTAGCCGACGACGTCGCCGCCACGAAACGAGCGATCGGATTGCAACCTGGGCCGGTCGTTCTCGTCGGGCATTCGTGGGCCGGCATGGTCATCAGCCAAGCCGGAAACGATCCCAAGGTCAAAGCGTTGGTGTACATCTCGGCGCTCATCCCGCAGAGCGGTCAGTCCGCGGCCACCGCGACGAAAGGATATCCAGCGACCCCGGGACTATCGCAGTTCAAGGCGGATTCGGGCGGCTGGCTTTGGTTGACGCGAAAAGGCGTCGACGAAGATTTCGTTCCGGAACTTTCACCTGACGAAAGAGACCTCGTGTACGTAACGCAAGGTCCCTGGAATGCAAAAGAGCTGAACGAGACGGTGTCGCACCCGGCTTGGATGCAAAAGCCTTCGTGGGAAATCGTCGACGCCAACGATCGAATGGTTAACCCGCAATACGAACGCGATATCGCAAAGAAAATCCACGCGAAAACGACGGTTCTAAACTCCGGGCACGTCCCGATGCTTTCAATGCCGCAAGCCGTTGCAAACGTCATCATCGACGCCGCAACCAACGCGAAGTAACGTCGGGCTTACTTCACATCCGTTTCTCGAATACGCGCTGGTCTTTGAGCGGCGCGTATTTTTCACGTTCGTAAAAGCGATGCGCATCGGCACGGATCACGTTCGAACGGACGCGTATGCAGCGTACGCCGCGCTCTCGCGCCCACGCTTCGGCCGCTTGCAATAACGCTGCGCCGGTACCGTTACCGCGTTCGCTTTCATCGACGACGAGCGCAGCGATCT
>DASXXU010000163.1:0-9299 GCA_036502885.1 Candidatus Tumulicola sp. | reverse complement strand
TGCCCCTGCTGCCGCTGCTTGCAACCGTGGCGGTTAGCACCATTATCTTCACAACCGTCGGATTGACGTTCGGCGCGCAACTGGGCTCGCGCTATCGTCAAATGGCCGAACGCGTTGCCGGTTTCGTTCTCATAATCTTGGCCATATTCTTCACCGCCCAACACGTCTTTGGTTGGGTGTAAGGGCCTTGAGAAAACTTGATGAACTCGCGTGTGAATATTCACAGGTGCCAGATGCCTGTTATGTAAGTGCGGAGCGTGTTGGTCGCGATAGTTGCCCTTTTGTCGACCGTCGTAGCGCAAGCAGTTATACCCGACCCAACCGTAGCGCAATCTGGATTATCGATTGTATCGCGGCGCGATCCGGCGATAACGTTGAAGGTTGCTGACGGCTTCACGCCGCTGGCTCCGATTCTACTCTCGCTGCCATCGACCAATGTCGACCGGCGCGTCTTCATCAAAACCAATTCGTTCAACCGTATAGAACAAATGGTGGTGCTCCAGTTCGAACGCGTCCGGTCCGGCAGTTCGTTTCAATTTCTGTATCTGCCGAAACCGCCGTTTGCGTTTGGAAGCGACGTTTACCGAGTCGGTGCGTACGTTTACGACGACGTGGCGGCGGCCAAAGCGTCGCCCGGCTTCGAGGCTGCCGTAACGCGTGATACGCTCGAGCGCGACGGTTATCGTATGCCCCGGTTCTTTCGAACCGCGCGTCTGGCAAGAGTAGCCGACCCAAACGGATTGAGCGAAATCATCATATTTTATTTCGAAGATGCCGACTCGGATTTTCGCTCCGGATCCATCGTTGGTGCCGACAGCGACGGCGATCTCCCGCTGACCGGTTCGGCCGCTGAGGCCCTACTTCGTCGATTTCAGTCCGTAGTTACCGTCGTTTAGAGAAGCTCCCGGAGTTCGTCCGGGCTTATTCCGGCGACTTTCAGAACAGCGGCCAAGGTTCCGGTTTTCAAATCTCGATCGTGAATCGGAACCATTACCGATCTCCCATCGCTGTGTCGAAACCCGCGCGCTCTAGGGCGCGCGACAGGCGACGGCCATCGACCTCGGGGAGCTTGGCCACCTGTTAAGCAGCCGCGCTCCGGAGCTCACTCACGCTTCGCATTCGAGAACTTGTCTTTCTCTCTTCATTTAGGTGTGAAGCGAAAGACGGTACCTTCGTCGTTCTCACCGCCGCCAAACAGCGTTCCGTACATGTTCGTTCCTTCCAGTAGCAGACGCGCGTTGGAATCGGTACCGTCGTCGCCCGAAAAAGAATACAGTACGGTCTCCTTTCCGTTCGGGGTTATTCGAAAGATCGTACCTTGATTGTTCGCTCCGCCGATGGTCGTCGTCCCATACAAGGCGTTGCGGTACGCGATCATTCCCCCTTGGGGATACGTACCGTCTGCTTTCTTCTCACCGAAGTTATACAGCGTTCGCTCCGCGCCGGACGGGAGCACTTTGAATACAACCCCCACGTTGTGAGTGCCACCCTCGTAGGTTGTGCCGTACAGAGCGCCACCGAGCGGGGCGACGCTCGAGGAACCAGGGTCTTTTCCGTCGCTACCGCTTCCAAAACTGTAGAGTACTTTTTCTTGACCCGAAGTCGTCAGCGAAAATACCGTTCCGTCATTGTATGTCCCGCCACCGGCCGTCGTTCCAAACAACTTGCCCTGGTAAAACGTAAGCAGGCAATGCGGATAGGTTCCGTCGGTCGAGTAACTCCCGAAACTGTGGACGACGATTTCGCCGCCCGACGTTCCAACCGCGTAAACGGTACCCACACTGTGCGTGCCGCCCTGATACGTCGTCCCATACAGCGCTCCACCAACCTCGACGAGGCCGGCATCCGGGGTTATTCCATCCTCTCCGGAAAACTTGTGCAGAATGTTGAACTTGCCGCTGGGCGTTACGGAGTAGACGTCGCCGTAAAATCCATAGCCGCTCTGGACCGTCCCGTACAGGACGCCATTGCCGGCTAAGAGCGATCCCGAAGGAGAGTAGCCATCCGACCGATCGAAGGAGTGAATCACCTTTTCTTTGCCGGTCACGCTTACACTGTAGATCGCCCCATATCCGTTTTGTCCGCCTGCGTACGCTAAGCCGTACAACGCGCCGTTTAGCTGTGTCAGCGCGCCGTTTGGATTCTCGCCATCCGGACTTTTTTCAAACGCATAGAGCAGCCGAAAATGCCCGGCACGGGCGTCGGTGTTGATGCGCGTGAATGACGCCCCGGCCTCCGGTACCGGCACCGATGTGCCACCGCACGCGCTCGAAGCAATAAGAAGCATACAAACAAGAAAGCCGCGAGATGAACGCTGGATAAACACGTTACCTCCAGATTTTCGTCGTTATGGTGTGAAACGGAAAGCAGTACCTTGACCGTAAACGCCCCCGCCGGACGCCGTGCCGTACATGTTGGATCCGGCAGGTAAGAGGCGTCCCATGGGATCGCTGCCGTCATCCCCCGATAAAGAATACAAGACGGTTTCCTTTCCAGTGGTCGTTACGCGAAAGATCGTGCCTTGACCGTTGGTGCCACCGCCTGCCGTCGTCCCGTATAGGACGCCTCGATAGCTGATTACACCGTCGTTCGGAGCGGCGCCGTCTCCTTTTACGTCGCCGAAATTATAGAGCGTGCGCTCCGCGCCGG
Organism: Candidatus Tumulicola sp.; assembly: GCA_036502885.1. GTDB lineage: Bacteria > Vulcanimicrobiota > Vulcanimicrobiia > Vulcanimicrobiales > Vulcanimicrobiaceae > Tumulicola. The sequence goes on along the minus strand of DASXXU010000163.1, from coordinate 6,650 downwards.
ACGGAAAAATTTTAAACACAGTTCCTTGCCCGTGCTTGCCTCCTGCGGAAGTCGTGCCATATAGGATGCCACCCAGCGGTGTCACGTTCGAAAACTGCGGATCTTGTCCGTCGATGCCGCTTCCAAAACTATGCGAGAAGGCTTCTACGCCGGTCTCCGTTATAGAAAAGACCGTACCATGATTGTATTTGCCGCCCTCAGACGTCGTCCCATAAAGGCGGTTCTTCCAAAGCGTCGGCGTACAATCCGGATAAAACCCGTCTGCGGAGGATCCGCCGAAGCTGTAGACCACATGCTCGGCACCGGATGTATCGATCGCGTAGAGCGTGCCGATCCCCTTGGATCCGCCCTGAAGCGTGGTGCCATACATCTCGCCCTGCGCTGCAGTCAAACCGTTGTCGGGATTCAGTCCATCCGGTCCGGAAAACCGATGCAATATCGTAAACACGCCACCGGTCGTAACGGAGTAGACCTCGCCGTCACCGGGAATCGTTCCATATAGTAGCCCGTCGTATGCTAAAAGTTGGCCTTCCGGACTATAGCCGCTCTCCCCGTTGAAGGAGTAGATCGTCTTCACTTTTCCGGTAACGGTCAAACTGAAGACTGCACCATATCCACTATTTCCGCCGTCATTTGATAAGCCGTACAGCGTTCCGTTCAACTGTACGAGCGTACCATCCGGATTCGAGTCGTCCGGGCTTTTGTCAAAAGCGTGTAGCAACCGAAAATGTCCCGCTCGCGCACTCGGGCTCATATCGGATACTGCGACGGGTAGAACGCTCGAATGCAACGATGACCCGTTGCATCCCGCAAACGCAAGCAGTATCGTGGCCAAAGCGAACCGAGCTCGCGCGGTAGCTGCGTATTTCAAAGCTGAACCTTTCGAACGATCACGGCGTGAAGCGAAACGCGGTTCCGCCTTGCAGATACGTGCCGAGGTCGGGGCCGCCGGTAAACGTCGTCCCGTACAAATTGGATCCCTCTGCTAGGAGACGTCCCCACGGACTTCGGCCATCGCCTCCATCGAATGAAAACAGCGTGGTTTCTTTGCCTTCTAGGGTTACCCGGAAGATAGTTCCATAGTCGCTGGCGCCTCCCGTTTGCGTCGTTCCGTATAAGGAACCACGATATGCGATTACGCCGGATTCTGGATAGCTGCCATCATCGATCTTACCGCCGAAGCTGTACAGCGTTTTCATCTCGCCCGACGGTAGCATCTTAAAGACGATTCCTTTTCCGTATTTTCCACCCTGATACGTCGTGCCGTACAGTGCGCCACCGAGCGGCGTTACGTTGGAAGAATCCGGAGCTTTGCCGTCAGTGCCTTCTCCAAAGCTGTGAAGTACAGCTTCTTCACCGGAAGTCGTCAGCGAAAATACGGTACCGCCGTTATATGCGCCACCGCCATTCGTCGTACCGTACAATTTGTTTTTCCAAAACGTGAGTTTACAGATCGGTTCGTTTCCATCGTTTTGTTGAGCCCCAAAGCTGTATATGACGCTCTCACCGCCACCCGGACTGACGGCGTAAACCGTTCCGCCGTTGTTATGCGTACCGCCTTCAAGGGTAGTGCCGTACAGCATTCCCTCGACTTCCGTCAATCCGGCGTCAGGGCTGACGCCGTCGATTCCGGAGAACTTGTGCAAAATATCGAAGCTACCGTTTTTCGTTATAGAATAAACATCGCCGTAAAAATTCTGACCCGCAGCGATCGTGCCGTACAAAACACCATTGTACGCTAGCAATTCGCCCTCGGGAGTGTAGCCATCGCCGCTGTAGTCGAACGAATGCAGCACTTTTTCTTTTCCGGTTATGCTCAAGCTATAAACGGTTCCAACGCCAGACTTGCCACCCGACTGCGTCAGGCCGAAAAGCGATCCATCTAGCGCGGTCAGCCCGCCGCTCGGCGCTGCGCCATCCGGGCTCTTTCCGAAGGCGTGCAGCAGTCGAAAGTGCCCGGAACGAGCGTCTACCGTCGCTTGCGAGGGAGCGCCTTTGATCGCGGCAACGGGGACGGAAACGTCCCCGCAACCGACTATTCCAAATAATGCAATATAACTAAATAAAACGCGAGCTGGGCGCAAAGCACATCTCCCTTAAGCCATGCTTAACTCATTCTTCCAAACTACCGGGAATAACGAGCGCCACGCCCGTGCGATCGCCTTCCGCCAATCCTACCACGGCTTGCGCCACCTCGTCGACCGTCGCGATACGACCACCCGGATTTTGCTGGGCAAGCCGTTCGCGTGCGGCTTCCGGCGACGCGCCGGTAAAGCGAACGACGTTAGCGACGGCGCGATCGAACATTTCGGTTTCCGTGAAGCCGGGGCACACTGCGTTGCAGGTCACGCCCGTTCCGGCAAATTCCGCCGCAATCGCACGCGTCATTCCCACCACGCCATGTTTGCTGGCACAATAGGCGGCCAAGTACGCCCCACCTTCGAGACCGGCGGTACTGGCAACGTTCACGACGCGGCCCCAACCAGCCGATGCCATTTCCGCAGCAACCGCGCGCGTACAATAGAACGCTCCGCTGAGATTCACAGCGATCGTTCGCTGCCACATCTCGTCGTTCGTGCGCGCCAGCGTAGCCGATTCGGCGACGCCGGCGTTGTTGATCAAAATCGAGACGGCGCCATATTTCTCGCGAGTGCGCGTTAGCGCCGCTTCAATATTCGACGAATCGCTGACGTCGGCAGAAATCCAACCCGAATCGGTCGATTCAGTACGCGACAATATGCTCACGTTTGCGCCGCGCTCGCGCAAGGCTCGCACGATGCCCGCGCCGATGCCGCGCAGTCCGCCAGTAACGACGGCGTGGCGGCCGGCAATTGGATCGCTAGTTCTCACGGGCCGCTTCTTGATCGGCCGCTTGTTGTTCGGCGGCCCGCGCGATCAGACGCTCGAGCTGTTCTTTGCCGGGAACGTATTGCAGCGGCCAGTCGGCTTCGGGGTAGTTGAGTTGCGCGGCGGCGTGTAACGTCCAGGCCGGATCGGCCAGATGCGGTCGACCCAGCGCGACCAAATCCGCGCGTCCGGCAGCCAGTATCGCATTGACTTGGTCGGGTTCCGTCACGTTGCCGACGGCCATCGTTGCGATGCCGATTTCGTTGCGAATGCGGTCGGCATACGGCGTTTGAAACATCCGCCCGTACACTGGCTTGGCATCCGGCGTCGTTTGGCCGGTCGACACGTCAATCAAATCGGCGCCGGCTTCTTTAAACGCTCGCGCGATTTCAACCGCGTCCTCGCCGGCGATTCCACCCGGAAACCAATCTGTAGCCGAGATCCGAACGGACATCGGACGATCTTGCGACCAGACCGCGCGCATCGCGGAGAACACTTCAAGCGGATAGCGCAGCCGATTTTCGAGCGACCCACCGTATTCGTCCGTCCGGCGATTGCGCAGCGGCGTGATAAACGACGATAACAAGTAGCCGTGCGCGCAATGCAGTTCGATCATATCGAACCCGGCGCGTTCGGCCATGCGCGCGGCGTTTACGAACGCGTCGCGAATGTCGTCCATTTCAACCCGGGTTAACTCGCGCGGGACTTGGTTGACCGGCGCGTAGGGTATCGCCGACGGCGCAACTACCGGCCAGTTCTCGTCGTCGAGCGGCTCGTCCATCCCCTCCCACATCAGTTTGGTCGAGCCCTTGGGACCGGAATGCCCAAGCTGCAGGCAAAACTTGGCATTCGAAAAGTGATGCACGAAATCGACGATGCGCTTCCACGCGTCCACGTGCTCCTCGCGATACATCCCGGTGCAGCCGGGCGAGATGCGCCCTTCTTCCGTAACGCAAGCCATCTCGGTGAAAAGCAAACCAGCGCCTCCGAGGGCGCGCGAACCCAGGTGCACGAGGTGAAAGTCGTTAGGAATGCCGTCGACCGCGCTGTACATATCCATTGGTGAAACGACAACGCGGTTGCGTAGTGCTAGGCTACGCAAAAGCATCGGCGCGAACATCGGCGGTATGGAGGCTCCGCCTGCGAACCAACGCTCGACGCCCTCGACATACGTTGTATCGCGCAAGCGTAGATTCTCGTGACCGATGCGTTGGCTGCGGGTCAGCAAGCTGTAGGCGAATTGCTCGGGGGGCAAGGTCGCATAGCGCGCGACGTTCTCGAACCACTCGGTCGAGTTTCTTGCAGCGTTTTGGATTTTCAGAACCTCGAGGCTTCGCGCATCCTCGTAGGCCTGCAGCGCACCGTCGAGCCGCCCACCCGATCCTTGCAACGCATCGGCCAAGCCGATCGCATCCTCCATGGCTAGCTTGGTGCCCGAACCAACCGAGAAGTGCGCGGTGTGTGCGGCGTCGCCCATCAACACGACGTTCTCGTGGACCCAGCGTGCATTGCTTACGCGCGTAAAGTTGAGCCAGTTTCGCCCGCGTAAGTGGGCGCTGTTGGTCATAAGTTTGTGGCCGCGCAGATACGGTTCGAACAGCTTCTCGCAAAACGCGATCGTCTCGTCACTATCCTTTTTGTCGAGCCCGTGCGCGAGCCAGGTTTCCTCGCGGCATTCGACGATGAACGTGCTGAGTTCGCGATCGAAGCGATAGGCGTGCACGGTGAACCAGCCGTGCTCGGTCCTTTCGAAAATGAAGGTAAACGCATCCAGCGGCAGGGTCGTTCCGAGCCACACGAAGCGACACAAACGCGTGTCGAGATTCGGTTCGAACGTCGAGGCATAGGTCGCGCGCACCCGGCTGTTGATACCATCGGCGCCGATCAGTAAATCGCAGCCGCGGTGGGCCGCGACGTCGGTAACGTCGGTTTCGAAGCGGAGGTCGACGCCAACCTCGCCTGCACGCCGTTGTAGAATCGCCAGCAGTTCCTTACGTGAAATCCCGCAGAAGCCATGCCCGCCGGACGTAATCGTGCGCCCGGCGAAATGCACGTCGATATCGTCCCAATGCGCGAACGCTTCGGTGATGGCGCGATACGTCGGCTCGTCCGCACGTTGCAGATTGCCGAGGGTCGCGTCCGAGAAAACGACTCCCCAGCCGAACGTATCCAGCGGACGATTGCGTTCGACGACGCGGATATCCCAATCGGGAAACCGCCGCTTGGCGAGAATCGAAAAGTACAGTCCGGCCGGACCGCCACCGAGGCAGGTAACGTGCAACGCGACTACTTTTTGCGCGCGATGAGCACGCCGTCGCACAGCGCGATGAGCGAAACGTCCACCCGCCGATCGATCGCGACCTTCGCGTTGACGGCTCGCATAGCGATCGTTCCCGGTTCGTTGTCGGTACGATCGGCAACGGCGCCGTCCATCAGTGCGTTGTCGATTAGAACCAAACCACCCGGACGCAAGATCTGTAACGCGAGCTCGTAATAGGTGTCGGTCGTCACTTTGTCGGCGTCGATAAACGCCATGTCGAACGGCTCGACACCATCGGCCAGTAACGTACGCAACGTTTCGACCGCCGGAGCGACGTGGAGATCGATCTTACCAGCGACGCCCGCTTTTTCCCAATAGCGACGGGCAACGTCGGTGTACTCTTTGCTGACGTCGCAAGCGACGACGCGGCCGTCATCGGGCAGCGCGAGGGCCACCGCTAGCGAACTGTAGCCTGTGAAAACGCCGATCTCTAAATAACGCTTGGCGCCGATCGCACGGGCCAGCAGTTGCATGAAGGCGCCCTGATCGGCACCAATTTCCATCTGCGCCATCGGCATCGTGTTCGTTTCCGCGCGCAGCTCTGCGAGTATCGGGTGTTCGCGCACCGTCGCCTCGAGAATGTAGCTCTGAACCTTCTGGTCGACGAAATTGCTCTTACCGATCATGCGCACACCGTTCTGCGTTGCGAGGGGCGCTTCTTTCACGGCGCCGTACTCTACCGCATGGAATCGCCATCCGGGGAAATCGTTTTTCGCACAAAGCGTTTAGTTCTTCGACGGTGGCAGGAGGGCGATGCCGAAGCGCTCGCCGCGACGTACGCCGACCCAGACATCATGCGATACATTCCGGGCGGCGTGTGGTCGCTCGAGCGAACGAAGCAGATCATCGCTCGAATGAGCCAGCTCGAGCGCGACAACGGCTTCGGCTTTTATCCGGTCATCCGCGCGGGAGATGAGTGCATCCTCGGCCACTGCGGTCTCGGCCGGCTCGAAAACGGCGACGAAATCGAAGTCGCCTACGTCCTCGGAAAAGCGCATTGGGGTTACGGCTACGCGAGCGAAGCCGCATCCGCGACGATCGACCACGCATTTCGAACGGGTGTAGCCCAACGCATCGTCGCGGTCGCGTTTCCGGAGAACTTCCGCTCTACGGCGGTGATGCATCGGATCGGCATGCGACGCGTCGGGCGGGCGCAACATTTCGGGGCCGAGCTCGAGAAATACGAGATTACGCCGGCGTCTCGCGCTCCAGCCGTTTAAGATCGTGCAGCATGGCCATGGCGGCGCGTTTGCCGGGGAAACCGCTGACACAGCCGCCGGGGTGCGCGCCCGAACCACACAGGTAGAGGTTACGGACCGGCGTTCTCGTCGCAAAGCGGTCTTCAAAAATCTGTCCTGGCAGCAGTTCGCCGTGAAAGATGTGTCCACCGATCAAGCCGAAGCGCGCTTCGAGGTCGGGCGGCGCCAGAATCTGCCGCGCTTCGACCGCATTTGGAAGATTCGGCGCTACGCGCGCTAAGATC
>DASXXU010000162.1:0-13923 GCA_036502885.1 Candidatus Tumulicola sp. | reverse complement strand
CAAACCCGGCGAAAGTACGCCCAAATTGTATGTCCGCGACGCCGCCGGCGGTTCCGAACGAGTGCTGGTGGATACCGCGGCGTTAGCGACCACCGGAAAGCACTATTCGATCAACTATTACGCCCCGTCGATCGACGGCAGCAAGGTAGCTTACGGAATTTCCGAAGGTGGATCCGAAGCGTCGGTCATTCACGTCGTCGATACCGCAACCGGCCAAACGCTTCCGGACGCGATCTCGCGCGCGTATTTTGTCGGCGTCACGGCTTGGCGGCCCGACGGAAAATCGTTTTACTACGTGCGCTTTCCGGAGCTTAAACCCGGCGAACCCGACGTCGATAAGGAAACGCGCGCCGTTAATTATCTGCACGTCCTCGGACGCGACCCGGATCGAGACGTACCGATCTTCGGTTACGGCGTGAACCCAAGCGTCCCGTTCGAGAAAACCGACTTTCCGGTGATCGTGTACTCGCCGGCTTCCAAGCACGTTTTGGCGATCGTCGTTCACGGCGTAAAGAACGAACAGACGATCTATTCGGCGGGCGCGCTTTCTTCGTTGCCCGAGAACAGCAACGTCGCGTGGACCAAGATCGTCTCGGACGACGACGACGTCGTCTCCGTCGATTTCAAAGGTTCGATGCTGTACATGCTGGCGCATCAAGGAGCACCGACCTTTAAGGTGCTCGCGATGTCGCTCGATTCGCCAAACGTTGCTAATGCAACCACGGTGGTTCCGGCGAGCCGCTCGATCGTTCTACAGATTGCGGTAGCCGGCGACGGCCTTTACGTGCGTTCGCGTACCGGCGGCTTTGCGAAAATCGACCGCTTTGCGCTGACGTCCGACGGGACACCGGGAGCGCGCAGCGGCGTGCATCTGCCTTTCGCCGGGGCGGTGAACGTTATGGCGACCGACCCGCTTACCCCGGGCGCGTTGTTCGGATTGACCGGCTGGCTGCATTCGCTGTTGTACTATCACGTCAACGCGGCCGGCGAAGTCGCGAACACCGGTATCAAACCGCTCGCGAACATCGACGTCTCGGCCTACACCTCGCAAGAAGTGCAAGCCCGCAGCGCCGACGGTACGATGGTCCCGATGTCGATCATCTATCGGAAGAACCTCAAACTGGACGGTTCGCACCCGGTGAACCTTGAAGGCTACGGCTCGTACGGTATCACCGAAGACCCCGGCTTTAGTACCACCGGCATCGCCTGGCTCGAACGTGGCGGCGTCGAGGCGACGTGTCATTCACGCGGCGGCGGTTGGTACGGCGACGCGTGGCACACCGCCGGCATGATCGCCACGAAAAATCACACGTGGGAAGACTTTGTGGCCTGCGGCGAGTGGCTCGTGCGACACAAGTACACGTCGAAGGCGCACTTAGGCGGCCAAGGCACCAGCGCCGGCGGAATTTCGATCGGCCGCGCGATCACGTCGCGTCCCGACCTGTTCGCAGCAGCGCTCGACGTCGTGGGCGTCAGCAACGCGATGCGTTCGGAGTTCTCGCCCAACGGGCCGCCGAATATTCCCGAGTTCGGTTCGGTCACGAACGAAGCGGGATTCAAGGCACTGTACGCGATGGACGCTTACCAGCACGTTGTCGACGGCACCGCCTATCCGGGCGTGATGCTGATTACGGGCTACAACGATCCGCGCGTTTCATCGTGGGAACTCGCCAAGTTCACCGCGCGCCTGCAGCAAGCGTCGACCAGCGGCCGGCCGATTATGCTGCGTGTCGATTACGATGCGGGCCACGGATTCATGGCGTCGTCGCGTAACCAAAGCGAACAACTGCTCACCGACGAGTACTCGTTCTTACTTTGGCAACTCGGCGATCCGGCGTTTGCCGGTATCCCGAAAAAGATCGTGCCGGCGCGAATGGCGCAAAGCCAATAAGCGCAGCCCTACTCTAACGCTGCGGCGTGTACTCCGGTAGGCGCTTTCGCCTGCCGGAGCAGCAGCACGAACGGCGTTAGAATCAGCGTAACCACCCCAAGCCCGAAAAAAGCATCGGCAAACGCCATCGAGGAGGCTTGTTGGCGGATGAGTTCGCCGAGCGCGACGTGGCTGGCGCCGCGCTGGATTGCGTTCGTGACCGCCGGGTGTCGAAGCGTTACGCTGGCGGTCAAGTGATCGAAGTGAAACGCCGTCCTTCGATCGAGGATCGTCACCAGCGTCGCGGTTGAGATCGAGCCGCCGAGTTGCTGGCACAAGTTCATGAGCGATGTCGCTTTTTGCGTATCGGCCCCGGTCACGCTGCTCAATACGGTAACCGATAGCGGAACGAAAATCATGCCGAACCCGATGCCGCCGAGCAACAACGGAAAGACGAAGGTTCCAAAGTCGCTTCCGGTCGTGAGCACTTGCGCCGTCGCAAAGTTCGCCCACGCGACGATCAAATAACCGGCGCCCAGCAGCAGCGTCGACTTCACGTGCAGCCGTCCCAGCAAGAAGAGCGTGATCGGCGTCATCACCATGATCGCTGCCGCGCGGACCAAAATCGATTCGCCCGATAACGTGGCGGTAAAGTTGAGCAGGGACTGTTGGAATTGCGGCGCGAGGATCACGCCGCCGAAGAGCCCGAACGCCAGCACCATCGCAAGAACGCAGCCAACCGCAACTGTCCGATTGCGAATCAGAATTCTCAGATCGACGATCGGGTTTCGTACGGCGCGCAGCTCCCACCACGCGAATCCGATCAACGAGCTGACGGAGATCACCGCGGTGATGAGGATGTTGCGATCGCCGAACCAGTCGTAGCGTTCTCCTTCATCCAGCACGTATTGCAGCGAAGCTAGGCCGGTTGCCATTAACGCCAAGCCCACGCCGTCGACGCTCGGCCGGCCTCGCCGTTCGGGGTTTCGCAACAGCATCGCGCATAAGACGGCGGCGACGATGCCCGGCACGATATTAATGTAGAACACCCAGTTCCACGAGAGTTGGTCGGTCAGCACGCCGCCCAGCGTCGGGCCGATCGATGGTCCGATGATCGCGCCGATCGATGTCAGCGCTTGGCTTAAGCCGAGCTGTCGCCCCGGGAACGTATCGCGCATGATCGCTTGACCGGTGGCGATCAAACCGCCGCCGCACAAACCTTGCAAGACGCGAAAGAAGACCAACTCGCCGAGCGAGGTCGAGATCCCGCATAGCGCCGAGGTTATCGTGAACCCGATGATTGCTGCCACGTAGTATTGGCGACGGCCCATCAACTGCTGCAACCACGGCGTCAGCGGGATTACGATCACGGCCGCGATGATGTAGCCGGTGACGATCCACGCGCCTTGGTCGAAGTTTGCCCCGACGTTACCCTGAATGGTCGGCAACGCGACGTTGACGATCGTCGCGTCGAGCACTTGCAGCAACGTCGCGCCCATAACGCCGATGACGATCAGCCAACGGCGCGTCCCGTACTCGACGAGATCGCCGTCGGGCTGGGACGCGGCTGCTGCGGACAGGTTACCAGATACCGAGCAGTACCTTCACGTCCTCGGATGCCATCGTTTTGGGATCCCACGGCGGCGTGAAGGTGATGTCTACGTTGACGGTTTTAACGCCCTCCAGCGCGAGCGCGTGGTCTTCTACGGATTTTTTAAACATCGGACCGACCGGACACATCGGGGACGTTAGCGTCATGATGATGTTGACGTGTTCGCCGCCTTCGCCCTCGACGCTCACATCGTAAATGAGACCCAGGTCGAGGATTCCCAGGTTGAGTTCCGGATCGTTGACGACGGACAGCGCGTCTCGAACTTGCTCCACAGTTGGCATGGCGTTCCCAATTCCCCCAAACCGGAGGGAGAACCCCTTGGATGCGGCATAGGTAGGACACGGCGAAACTCGCAGGCGCGATGTCGAGTTACAGAGTTGAGGCCCTGAAAGGAAAACCAGAAGTCGATGTCAATGTGGGAGCCCTTCACCGAGCGAGCGCGCCGTAGTATAGTCCTCGCTCAAGAAGAAGCCCAGCGCCTAGGTAACAATTATATTGGGACCGAGCACATACTGCTCGGGATCATTTCCGAAGGTGAGAGCTTAGCCGCCAAAGTCCTCGAGTCGCTCGGGGTCAATCTGTCAAAAGTTCGCCAGGAAGTCGAGGCGATCGTCGGCCGTGGTGGCCAGACCGTCCAACAAGAGATGGTCTTCACCCCGCGTGCCAAGCGGGTCATCGAGCTCGCGTTCGAAGAGGCGCGCCAGCTTAACCATAATTATATCGGCACGGAGCACCTGTTGCTCGGTCTGATTCGCGAAGGCGAAGGCGTTGCCGCGCGCGTGCTGACGAATCTTGGCGTAGATCCGGCGAAGGTTCGCGTGCAAACGACATCGCTGTTGGGCGCCGAGGGGCAGCCGCCCGCCCCGAAGGGCAAGAGCAAGACCCCGACCCTGGATGCGTACGGCCGCGACCTCACCACGTTGGCTCGAGAAAACAAGCTCGATCCGGTGATCGGACGCAATAACGAAATCGAACGCGTCATTCAAATTCTGTCGCGCCGCACGAAGAACAACCCAGCGCTGATCGGCGAACCGGGCGTCGGCAAAACGGCGATCGCCGAAGGTTTGGCACAACGCGTCATCAAGGGTGACATCCCCGAACCGTTACGCGACAAGCGCGTGATCACGCTGGATTTGGCCGGCTTGGTTGCCGGTACGAAATACCGCGGCGAGTTCGAGGAGCGCATGAAACGCGTTATGGACGAGATCCGCGGCGCTGCCGGCGAGATCATTCTGTTCATCGACGAATTGCACACGCTCGTCGGCGCCGGTGCCGCCGAGGGTGCGATCGACGCCAGCAACATCATCAAGCCGGCGCTAGCTCGCGGCGAGTTGCAATGCATCGGTGCGACGACGCTCAACGAATTCCGTAAGCACATCGAAAAAGACTCGGCACTCGAACGACGCTTCCAGCCGATAATGGTTGGAGAGCCGACGCTTGACGAAGCCGTCGAGATCCTCAAAGGCCTGCGCGAGCGGTACGAAGCGCACCACAAAGTGCAAATCACCGACGAGGCCTTATTGGCCGCCGTTAAGCTCGGGGACCGGTACATCACCGACCGGTTTCTACCGGATAAGGCCGTCGACTTAATCGACGAAGCCAGCTCGCGCGTTCGCTTGCAGGCAACGTTACCATCGCCGGAAGTTCGCGAGATCGACGCGCAACTGCGTCGCGTCATCGCCGAAAAAGAATCGGTCGTTCGCAACCAAGAGTTCGATAAAGCGGCGTCCATCCGTGACAAGGAAGAGAAGCTGCGCCTCGAACGCACGCGTCTCGAAACGGACTGGCAAGAGCGCAAAGCCGCCACCGATCGCGTGCTTAAGGTTACCGCCGATAATATCGCCGAAATCGTTTCGGCCTGGACGCGCATTCCGGTGAGCCGTTTAGCCGAAGCCGAAACGGCGAAGCTGCTCAAGATGAAAGATCTTCTGCACGAACGCGTCATCGGGCAAGATGAAGCGATCGAAGTGGTGACCCGCGCGATTCGCCGCTCGCGCGCCGGGTTGAAAAATCCGTCGCGTCCGATCGGTTCGTTTATCTTCCTCGGGCCGACGGGCGTCGGCAAAACCGAGGTGGCGCGCAGCGTCGCCGCTTTGCTGTTTGACGACGAAGAATCGATGATTCGCATCGACATGTCGGAGTACATGGAAAAATATGCGGTGAGCCGGCTGGTTGGCGCGCCTCCGGGATACGTCGGCTACGAAGAAGGCGGACAGTTAACCGAAGCCGTTCGTCGCCGCCCGTACGCCGTCGTGTTGCTCGACGAAATCGAAAAAGCGCATCCTGACGTGTTCAACCTGCTGCTGCAGGTGCTCGACGACGGGCGCCTCACCGATTCTCAAGGGCGCCAAGTCGACTTCAAGAATTGCGTGATCGTGATGACGTCGAACGTTGGTGCGACCGGCATGACGACGACCTCCGACATTGGGTTCCGGCCGCAAAAGAGCACGGCCGACGATGAAGCCAAAGCCTACGACCGGATGAAGAACAAGGTGTTGGAAGAGGTCAAGACGACCTTCCGTCCCGAGTTTCTCAATCGCGTCGATGAGATCGTGGTCTTCCATCAGCTCACCCGGCAAGAGATCGAGCAAATCGTCACGCTCGAGCTCGACAAAGTCATCCGCGAAGTCAAAGCGCAAGAGATGGAACTCAAGGTTACGGAATCCGCCAAGATTTTGTTGGCGAAAAAGGGTTGGGACCCGCAGTTCGGTGCGCGACCGTTGCGCCGCGCGATTCAGCGTATGGTCGAAGACGAACTGGCCGAGGAAATGCTGAAGGGCACGTTCTCGTCAGGAGACCACATTCTGGGTGACGTCGATCAGGACGATCCCGAGAAGATGAAGTACACCAAAATCCCGTCGGTCGAACCTCCGGCGGCGCCAAGCCCCGAAGCCGCGGTTTCTTAACGCTAGGCCCGTTCCGGTTTTGCCGGAACGACGAGGTTCGGAATCTGCGTCATGACCGTCAATCCGTTTTGATTGACGGTCTCGACGCGTATCCGCAAGATGCCGCGCTCGGGCTTGTGCGGTCGATGCCGTACCTCGATAACTTCGCAACGGACGTGCAGTTCGTCGCCCGGTCGAACTGGTGCGGTCCAGCGGAGTTCGTCGACGCCCAAACCGATGATCCCGACCTCGCGAAGAAGTCCGCTTTCGACGAATAGTCGCATGGTGATCGCCCCGGTATGCCATCCGCTCGCGACCAACTCGCCGAAGAATCCAGCCCGCGCGGCTTGCTCGTCGAGGTGAAAGACCTGCGGATCGAAAGACCTGGCGAATGCCACAATTTCTGCGGCGGTCACGCGAACGGACGCCGACTCGAACGTCTCGCCAACCGCGAAGTCTTCAAGAAATCGTTTGGGATCGAGCGGCGATTCGTGCATGAGGCCTTTCCAGTAGTGGCGGATAGATAGCGGATGCTCCACGCAGTTCTCGCCGGACTCCTGGTTGGCCAGACCGTTTCTCCCGTTCCGTCGCAATCGCCGGTGCCTTCGCCGGGGGTGTTGAGCGCGTCTCCAGCATCGGTCGACCTCAATCCGGCACAACAGCGCTCCGTGCAGCTTTCGGGTGCGAACGGCGCCGTGGCGGCGACCGCCGAGCAGCATGTCGTTACCGTCGGCGTCGACCCGGCGACTAATGCGTTGACGATTACCGCGACGCAAGCGACCGGCAACGACGTCGTTCACGTGGTCGATGCGTCAGGGGCGGCGCTCGACGTTCCGGTGCGCGTTGCGTTCAACGCCGGCACCATCGTTCCGCAAACGACCTTGCAGGTTACCGGCAACCCGGCCGGCGACAAGTGGCTGGCCGCAACGATCCGCCATTGGGTGACCCTGCTGACGCCGCCGCAAACCGGGGCGCGAACGACGGTCGGCGATCCGCAACCACAACCCGCGCCGCTGCAGCCTGGTGCGCAAACATCGTTCAGCGTCCCCGTAACGGTGGGCGGCGACCCTAACTATTTCGATGTAAACGGCAGCACGCAAGTCGACGTACAGAGCGTCGCGGTACAGCCGTTTCAACCACAACTATTGTTTTACGACGACGATCCGGAACACGTGCTTGGCACCGGCGTGCTGTTTTCGGGAAGCGTCGCGACCGGCCGCCCGGCGCGATTGTATTACTATCACGACGCGGGCCCAGCACCGCAGCGGGTGGTGATTTTGTTGTCGAGCGATTCGCAGACGGCGTCGAGCGTGCAGATCGTCGATGCTTCGGCCGGACCGAACATCGACGTCATGCAAGTCGGTCACACCGTTTCGCGCACCGTCCTCGACGTCCAGCCGAAACAGGAGGGCGTCATCGCGAACGTTTCGTCCGGTCTTCCGCTTTTGTTACGCGATGTTTCCATGACGGCTAGGGAGGGCATCGCCGGAAGCGTCGACTTCAACGTCCTTTCCGGCGGCCCGGTTACGGTGACGGTAGCATCGATTGGGTCGATCGACGATCCTCGCGGCGCGCTTTCGCTAGCGCCATTGCCCCGTGACGGGCATAACAGAAGCGGCACGTTCGCGTTGGCTTCCTACGGCGCCGACAGGTTGCAGTATACAGCCGGCGGAGCCGACGCTGCGCTGACGATCGGCGACCGCGAGCCGTCTCCACAGAACGTCGATGCGTCGGCCGAAGGACGGGACTACGGCGATTACGGGGTGCTCCACTCGATCGCGATCGCGCTTTCGAATCCTTTGCCGTCGCCGTCGACGGCATACTTGTACTTTCGCCCGATCATCGGCATCGATCGCGCCAGTTTTCTCGTAAACGGCAACCTCGTAGAGCTCGGCTGCGTGCGCCGTTCCGTTCCGTATCAAATCGCTTCGTTCGCGCTCGCACCGAACGAGCAGACGACAGCATCCGTGCTGACCATGACCGACGGCGGCTCGTTCTTCCCCGTCGAGATCGGCGTTAGCGCCACGCCGCCGCTGACACAAGCGCCGCCGGTGAATGCGCCGGACGGCTGTTTCCCGAAGCCGCAGTAGGCCGCTCGTGGATTCCGGAAACGAACCGAAGATCGTGTTGTTGGTGCGATTGCTTAACGCGATCGACGAAGGCAACCATTCGTTTCAAGGTCTTAAACAGCGCGTGGCCGAGAACGGCAAAGCGCCGAGCACGCGCAGCTTGCGCCGCTACCTATCGATACTTTCCGAAGCCGGTTTCCCATGGTATTTCGACCGCGCCGCAAACCTTTATCGCTTCTCCGAAGGCTACAGCCTCAAACGGATGGATCTGTCCAACGGCGAGCTGTTTGGTTTGGTCGCGTTGCGGTCGTTGGGGGCGAGCATCGGCGGAACGATCGGATCGTCCATCGACGAGGCGACCGAGAAGCTAGTGGGGACCGCCGGGCGTGGGGTGCGCGCACAAGTTGCTACCGGATCGCCGGTTGCGTTTCGACTGCCTGCGATCGAACTAGACGAGTCCGGAAATCGAGCGTTCGCGCTCCTTTCGTCGGCCGAACGTGCCTCGCGAGCGGTCCGTTTCTCGTATCGAGACAAGAACGGAAAGATCAGCGAGCGCACCGTCGAGCCGTATGGATTCGTCGTGAACGGCGGGCGCGTCTACTGTATCGGTTTCGATCGCGAGCGGCGCGACAAACGTACGTTCGCCATCGATAATATGGGAGACGTCGACGTGCTGGGGTCGACGTTCGTACGCCCGCAAGATTTCCGGATCGAAGAGTTCGCCGCCCGGTCGATCAGCGGCGTTTTTACCGGCGACGCGGCGGTCGACGTCCGAGTAGCGTTCGCATCCCGCATCGCCAAAGCCGCAATCGCCGCGCGCGTTTTACCCGACCGGCGGATCGACCGCCGCGACGATGGTGCCGTGGAGATCGTTTATCGCGTTACCGACGTCGATGAGTTCGTGCGCTGGGTGCTCGGATGGGGCGCGCAAGCGGAGATACTGGAACCGGCGGTCGCGCGCCGGCGCGCCGCTGCCTTGAGCCGCGAAATCGCCGCCAAGTATGCCGACGCACAAACGTAACGAAACCCGCCCAAACGATCGTTTTGGCGGGTTCCGACGTAACCTCTCACCGAGTCCGGTGTCGTCGCTCCCGGGTGGGAGAGCGATCGGCGCTCCGGCCGGCGGTTCGAGCGTCGCGACCGCAACGCGCACGTGGCAACGTCTCTCGGTTTTGCAGGCGCCCGCGACGCTTACGTGTGTCGCGCTTCGTTAATGCGAAGTTCGCGTATCGTACCACCGTAGGAACGGGTACGCAACGCGAACCTGGCCTAATAAACAAGCTCTCCACAAGAATTCTGTTTTATACACCGCAGCCGGTTGGGTTATCCACCTATCGGGTCGAACACGCGCCCATGCCGCTTCTTGGAATCGTCGCGATGCTGGTCGCACAAAACTTCTACGGCACGTTGCCCATCGATGGGGTCGACTGTAACCCGACCGAGGGCGTCGCCGAACACATCCACGCGCAGTTGCAACTGTACGATCGCGGCAAGCGCGTTCCGGTGCCGGCGAACATCGGCATTTCACAGACGGCCGGTTGTTTGTACTGGATGCACACGCATGACGCCACCGGCTTCATCCACATCGAGGCACCGGTCGTAAAGAACTATACGTTGGGACAATTTTTCGACATTTGGGGCCGCGATCTGAGCTGGAGCCGCGCGGATGGCGTGGCTGCGCCGCACGGTTCGCACCTTTCGATTTGGATCAACGGTCAGGCTTGGCACGGCAGCGATCCACGCTCGATTTCCATACGTCAGCACGAGGTCATCGTGATTCAGAACGGACCCCCGTTCGCCAAACCGGAGAAGCCGCAATGGGGGGACATGTAAGCACGTGAGTGGCACGCCCCAGCGCGCAGACGTCGTTCTGGATGGTCGCTCGCTAACGCTCGAAGCGGTCGAACAGGTTGCCGATGGCGCGCGGGTGCGGATTTCTGACGGCGCTCAAGCCGCCGTAGCGCGAGCGCGCGAGTTCGTCGAAGAGCGATTCGCCGGTGGCGAAGCAATCTACGGCGTAACCACCGGTTTCGGACGGCTGGCACACGTGCCGGTAGATCCCCGCCACGCCGCACAGTTACAGCTCAACCTAGTGCGCAGTCACGCTGCCGGTACGGGCGCGCCGCTCGACGTTCGTATCGTCCGCGCCGCGGGCACGTTGCGCGCAAACTCGTTGTCGGCCGGACATTCGGGGGTTGCGCCTGCGACGCTCGAGTTGATCGTCGAACTGCTCAATCGCGACGTTACGCCGGTCGTTCCGTGTCAGGGGTCGGTCGGTGCCAGCGGCGATTTGGCGCCGTTGGCGCACATGTCGCTCACCTTGATCGGCGAAGGCGAAGCGCTCTACCGTGGCGAGCGACTGCCGAGCGCGGTCGCACTCGAGCGCGCCGGCTTGCGTCCGGTGCGCCTTGGGCCCAAAGAAGGGCTAGCGCTCATCAACGGAACGCAGATGATGACGGCGGTTGCGACGCTTGGAACGCTTCGCGCGGAACGCCTGGCCGCCGCGGCCGATATCATCGGCGCGATGTCGCTAGAAGCATACTTAGGCACGGAGCGCGTCTTCGACGAGCGTCTGAACGCGTTGCGCCCGCACCCCGGGCAGATCGCCGTCGCAAAGCATTTGCGCGCTCTGCTGGCCGGATCGCAAATCGTGCAGTCGCACGCCGAGTGCGGACGAGTTCAAGATCCGTATTCTTTTCGTTGTATCCCCGTCGTGCATGGTGCCGTTCGCGACGCGCTCGCACACGCGCGCGCCGTCACCCACGTCGAGGTGAATTCGGTCACGGATAATCCGCTCGTTTTCCCGGACGACGGCGTGTTTTTGTCGGGCGGCAATTTCCACGGCGAACCCGTCGCGCTGACGTTGGATTACGTCAAGATGTCCGTTTCCGAGTTGGCGTCGATCTCCGAACGCCGCTTATACCTTTTGCTCAACGCCGAAGATCGCGACCTGCCGCTGTTTTTGACCGGCCGTTCCGGACTGCAGTCGGGGCTGATGATCGTGCAATATACGGCCGCCGCACTAGTGAACGACAACAAGGGCCTGGCGTGGCCGTCGAGCGTCGATTCGATTCCGACGTCGGCCGGACAAGAAGATCACGTGAGCATGGGCATGACGTCGGCCAACAACCTGGTGCGCGTCCTCGATAACGTCGAAGGAGCGTTGGCGTGCGAGTTATTGGGCGCCGTAACGGCAACCGATTTCCGCCGGCCGCTGCGTTCCGGTGTGGGCACGCAAGCGGCATACGACGTTGCGCGCCAGACGATCGCTCCGTGGACCGAAGACCGGTCGCCGGCGCCCGATATCGAATCGGCGCGCCGGCTGATCGCTTCAGGTGACCTTATCGCCGCCGCCGAGTCGGCAGCCAAGGTCTGAACGTCTCTAGATCTTGATCTCGAACTGAACGAAAGCATTGAACGGCCCGGGCAATACGAACGAGTTCGCGTCGGCGTAGGCCGGGATGTACGAGTTCGCAAAAGCGGGGTTGAGCGCGACGCCGTTCGCGCCGCGATCGTTCGGCGAGCTACCGTTGTAGAAATTCGAGACGTAGTAGTAGTTCGAGATATATCCACACGTGTACGAGTTGGGTGGATACTGCTTGGTCCAGGGTTCGGACGATCCGCCGAAACATGCGTTCGCCAGGTTCGCCAACAGCACGTTCACTTTGATCCTCGGCGTAAGTTGGTACCCCATCGACATGCTCAGGTTGAGTTGCGACGGTTGCCGGAATGCGCCGAACGAGTCGAATCCGCCGGACTGCGGATTCGGAATGTACAGAACCCCGGCTGCCGTTCCATTTTGCGTGGCGGCTAAGCCGCAGCTGGTGTAATCGGCCTGGAGTCGATTGGGCGCGCCGCCGCTTATATGTGTTGAGTTTGCGGTGCACGTCCGCGGATCGATGCCCATCACGTCGGCCGGGTTGCCGTACGGCTGTCCTTCATTAAATGTGAGCGCCGGGGTAATCGAAAACTTGCGATGCTTGTAGTTAACCACCGCGCTCAAAACGTTGGGTGATAGATAGCTGTAGTCGAGCCCCACCGGGTACCAGCCGTTACGATCCAGCAGCGGCTGAGACTTCATGCCGTAGTACGGGTTAAGGATCGGCGGGTTGTAGCGCATTTTAAGCTGCGTGCAGCTCGGATCGGGAAAGACGTTGCCGTGCGAGTCGTTTTCGTAACAGCGCGACCCGCCGCCGGCTTTGGTTAGCCCGTTGAAGTTTGCGATATCTTGATTGTACGGATCGATCGGGTTGATGCTCGTGCCCGGGTAATTATCCCACTTTTCGGCCGCATTGGTATAGGTGTACGAGAATAAGAACGCCAGGCCGTCTTTGTTGAAGTCACCTTTAGTAAACTCGAATTCGACGCCGTCGACGCGCTCCACACCGCTGTTGAGGCCACCGCTAAGCCCGAACGGCAAGGCGACGCTGTATATCTGATTGGTTGCGTACCGGTAGTACGGCGTGAGCTTGATCGACATGTCGGTGCCTTTGAACCGTTTCTCCAGCGACGCATCGAAGTTGTCGGAATATTGGACGGCCGGATCGTGGCGCGGCGTCGTGTAGCCGTATTGCCAAAAGGCTTGAAAGAGATCGTACGCGAGATTGTTGTCCTTTGCGTTGTACTGTACTTGATAGGTTTCGGGTTCTTGTGCGAAACGGCCGGCCGAAAAACGAAGCACCGTGTCGTTGTTGATGGTGTAGGTTGCGCCGATCTGCGGCGTAAATGCGTTATCCGAAACGGTCGGGTTGTACTGATTGCTCAGCAGCAGATGGCCGTCTTTGCCGTCGGGGTGCACGGTCTGCACCGGATGGGCTGGGATCGAGCTGTCGACCGGGCAGTCGAAACCGATGAATGGATTGGCCGGCCGGCCGCTGGCCGGCGGGACCGCGATCAGATACGGCTGTAATGTCACGGGGTTGTAACAAAACTCGCGCTGTGCGGCCAGGAACCAGAAGTTCTGTCCGTCGCTGGATGTGTTGGCGAGGTTGTACGAATACACTTCGTCGCGCAGCCCTAGGTTGACGACGATCTTATCGGTCGGGCTCCATTCGTCTTGCAGCCCGAGCGCCGTAAAATTCGGCGTGACGTTGTTGACGAATCCGGAGTTTCCAGTATTGGTAATTTCCCACTGCGTACCCGGAAATGCCGTGAACGGCTCGGGCTTGCGGAAGGTGCCGCTGGTTTCCGATTTGTTGCACGGAGCGACCTGATCGTTAGAGTTGAAACACTCGGTCCCGTTGGTTAGGTTGGTGGCGTTAGTACCTTCCAGGTTGTTGAAGTTCGTGTTGTTGTAGCGGTTGGTACTGGCCGTCGTGTAGTTTGCATCGAAGGTTAGCAACGACTTCGGATCGAGCTGATCGGCGAATTCGAGGGCCAGCCCGCGGGTGTGCGATTCCAGTTCGTAGTCGTAACTCGTCACCCCGAAACCGTACAACCCCGAAGCGAAACTCAGCGGGCTGGTTTGCAGCCAATCGGAGTAGAACG
>DASXXU010000161.1:0-2774 GCA_036502885.1 Candidatus Tumulicola sp. | reverse complement strand
TGCTTTCTCTATCGAGCTAGCGTCAGCCTACTTGTAGAGGCCATAAACGAACGCCGTGACAAATACTCGTTCGACCTATGATGCGATCCGTTTTGTTGAGTTTATTCGCCGTCATCGCAGCTTTGGCGGTATCACAGTTTGCGTCTGCCGCAACGCCTGCAATCTCGCCGGCGGTCCAGGCGAGTCTGGATGCGCGGCTGGCGACATTAGCCGGCCGTCAACCCGGCCGGTCCCCGGGACTTCAGGTAGCGATCTTTCAGGGCGGCGAAATCACCTACGACAACGCCTTCGGACACGCGACGATCGACACGCGCTTTCCGATTGGATCGATCACCAAGATGTTTACGGCCGTTGCCGTCATGCAACTCGTCGAGCAAAAGCGCGTCGACTTGGATGCAAAAGTGGCAACCTACTTACCAAATGCTCCATATGCCACGCAAATCACGGTACGCCAGCTGTTGCAGCATACGTCAGGCCTTTGGAACTACGTAGACTATGCGATTGCGAAGCATCTCAGTTCGAAACCGACGACGACCGCCGCAATTCTGTCGATGGTCGCCGGGCATCCGCTGACCGCGACGCCGGGAACAAAATACGAGTACAGCAACTCGGGGTACGTCGTGCTGGGGCTCATCGTCGAACACGTTGCAGGCGAGACGCTAGCGGAATACGATCGCGATCACATCTTTCAAGCGGCCGGCATGACGCACACGACCGTCGGAACGGCACCCTTCGGTGCACCGGCGGCCGCTGGATACATGAGCGCCGACGGGCCGCGGGCACCGTCGTTCGACTGGAGTTGGGCGTATGGATGCGGCGATATCATTTCGACCGCCGGCGATCTGGCCAAGTTCGATATTGCGCTTCTCGGGGGCCATCTCGTGTCGTCCGATACGTTCGGTCGCATGCAAACGGATCGCGTGACCAGTGACATTGGAGGGCAAGGGCTAGGCCTGCAATTGGTTTCGTCGCTCGGGGTTTCGTTTGTCGGTCACCACGGCGGCCTACCGGGTTTCGAGGCGGAGAACGAAACGATACCCTCCCAGCAGATGGGTTGGGTCGTATTGAGCAACGCATTCGATTTCGAGACCTCGAAAGCAAACCGCATCGTTTTCAACGAGCTGTTCCCGATGCCGGCGACGTCGAGCGTGCAGTCGCCCGAAGACGCTGCGATCACGCAACGGTTTCGGGCGACGCTTGCAGCCCTCACGAGTGGCGTCGTAGACCGGACGCAGCTTTCGGATGCCGTAAACACCGCGTTGACGCCGCAAGTATTGGCGCAAACCGCCGCCCAGCTTACTTCGTTTGGCTCCATCACGCAGGTTCGCCTTATCGGCTCTTCGCGGACTGGATCTCTCACGGTGTACGACTACGCCGTGTCGTACACGAAGAGCGCCACCCTAACCTGGCATTTCATCGTCGATGACCATGGCAAGATTTCCGGCATCGGCAGCCGGTGAAGCTATGAACCGTACGATTAGCGCCGCATCGATTAACGAGACCGGCTGCGGGAATAAACCCCCGCATGGATGTGTCCAGGATCTTCCCGCACAAGGCGTTCGGCCTTGGTGGCGTGCCGTTTGGTAACGAGTTCGCCTACGTAACCGACGAGATCGCGTACGCGACGATCGAGAGCGCCTGGGAGGCGGGCGTTCGCTACTACGACGTGGCGCCGTGGTACGGGCTCGGTTTAGCGGAACGCCGCCTCGGCAGTTTTCTGCACAAACAAAACCGAAGCGATTACATCCTTTCCTCAAAGGTCGGCAAGTTGCTAACCGCGTCGCGCGACAACAATGCCAAAGAGTATTTTCCGTTCACGCCCTCGCCGAACAATCTGCGCTACGACTACACCGCCGACGGCGTCAAGCGTTCGATCGAGGACAGTCTGCAACGATTGGGCGTCGACGCGCTCGATATCGCGTTCGTGCACGATCTCTCGCCGGATAATCCATGGCTGCCCGGACCGTGGGAAGAGCAGTTCGAGATCGCGCGCAAGGGTGCGTTTCCCGCGCTCAGCAAGATGCGCGACGAAGGAGTGATCAAAGCGTGGGGCCTCGGGGTGAATTCGCCCGAGCCGATCCTCAAGCTGATGGATGTTGCGGATGCCAACCTCTGTTTGTTGGCGCGGCAATACTCGTTGATCGATCATGCCAACGCCGTGCATGAGGTTTTTCCGAAGGCGCGCGAGCGCGGCATGCGTTTTGTGGTAGGCTCCTCGCTTAACGCCGGTTTCATCAGCGGTAGCGCGCGCCTCAATTACGGTAAGGAGAACTACAAAATACCGGCGGACACAATCGAAAAACGCAACCGGTTTCGCTCTGTCGCGGAAAAATACGGTGTCGACCTTCGGACCGCGGCACTGCAGTTTTCGATCGCGCCCGATGTGGCGGCCGCATTGGTCGTCGGCTGTTCGAATCTCGAGCAGGTGCTCGCGAACTATACGTCACTCCAAACGAAGATCCCGAACGCATTCTGGTCGGATTTACGGTCCGAGAGGCTGATCGAAAAGAATGCCGCCGTTCCTGCGGAAGACCGAGATTAAGTCTCGCCTACTTGTTGACGACGTCGATCGCTCCGGTGCTTTCGATCGTAAGGCCGTACGGCTGTAGCCGGTTTGCGCTTCCGGCAATCGAGTAGAGCGGCTCCGTGTTGCCGTTAGCGCCCTTTGCATAAACGCGAATAGCTCCGGCGCCGCCGTTGCTTCCGTGATCGGAGACGAAGACGTTCCCATCGGGGTCGATGGCGACGCCGCTCGGAGCCTCCAGCCCGGTGGC
>DASXXU010000160.1:0-15718 GCA_036502885.1 Candidatus Tumulicola sp. | reverse complement strand
CGCAAAGTTCGTCGAATCCTGATTCAAATGGCCCCAAAACGTTTCGCCGTGCAGCGCGAACGGGCCGCCGACGACGGTGCAAGCCGGGTTGCATCCAGAGTAGACGATCAACGCTCCGATGTTGTTGGCGGAAGTATCGATCGTGACGAGATGACCGGCCTTGTCGATGTCGAGACCCCCAGGACTGGAATTTTGATATCCGGTCGCAACGACCCCGGCGCCCATGCATTGCGCGAAGTACACCAACTTCGGCGTGAACTGCGGGCTATATGCAGACGCCCAGCAGTTGCCTTTCGTATCCATTGCAACGCCAACCATCTCGTAGATGGCAGAGTTGGTTAGGTTGGTTTTGCAGCCGCCCTTCATCGTACACACCGAGACGCTGCCGGCTTTACTGCCGGTATCCATCATGTTAGCAACGGCGATTTTGCCGGTGAGCGAGTCGTTGCTGGCAGCGTCCACCGGTTGTCCGTACGAATCGGCGGCCGACGCGGCTTTGCTCCCGCACATTCCGGGTCCCTTGAAGATGATGATCGAGCGGCTGCCGCCGTCGGGATCGATCACGTTACCCTTACCGTCGACCGCCACGCCGTTGAGGTACAGCACGCCCGGAATCGTGCACGTTGGCGGAGCATTCTTCTTGTTGCTGCTCTTGTACGCTAAGATGCTCGTGCTGTTGAATTGGCTGACGTAAAGGCCGCTCTTGCTCGCGTCGGGCGCTGATAACGATGCGATGATGCCGGCGCTGGAATACTGCGGCGCGGTGGCGGGGGCACTTGGCGAAATGCCATTGCCGGCGCAAGCGGCGAGAAATACAACGGCGCCTGCACCGAAGAGCGTAGCCAACGAACGCATATCAAACGAGCTCCTTTAAGGGAAATCGCGGTCGCGATGCAACCGGATGTAGCCGCGTTCCCTCCGGCAGCGGGCGCTCCTCGTGGCAAAGTCTCACGTTAGTTCCATCGCCGGACTTGACAACGCACCGCGGGTCGTTTAATACTAAGTATTAGATTACTAATAGTAACCCTCGGAGGCCGGCATGCCACGCAAGAAAGCGATCGTTCTCACCGACCACGAGCTGCGTCTGATGAACGTGCTGTGGCGGAACGGAGGCGTGACCGTCGCTGAGGTCGTCGAGGCATTGCCGCCGCCGCCGCTTGCGTATAGCACGGTGCTCACGACGCTACGAACGCTCGAGCAGAAGGGCTACATCTCGCACAAAATGGATGGGCGCGCGTACGTGTACGCGCCACTCGTCGCGCGCGAGCAGGCGGCGCGTTCGGCGGTCGGGCACGTCGTCAATCGATTCTTTGGCAACTCCCCGGGCGCGCTCGCGCTCACGCTGCTCGACGAAACGCCGTTGAGCGATGACGACGTCGCGGAACTGAAACGCTTGCTTTCAAAACGCTCGAAGAAAAGCTCGACATGATCGCCACCGCGTTGCTCGACTCGCTGTGGCAAGGAGCGTTCATCGTGGCGATCGCTGCCGTCGCGAACGCCATCGTCCCCAAGCACCATGCGGCCTCGAAGTATCTCATCTGGTTGACGGCGTTGGCTGCATTGGTCGCCGTGCCCGTATGTACGGCATTCTCTCCGCAAGACCCATACGGTGCGATGCCGGGAGCGGTCGTCAAGGCGTCGGTCGCGACCAGCGCCGCGGTTTCGCGCGCGGCAATATCCGCGAACCTCTGGTTGCTTGTCGCGTGGATAGCCGGCGTGACGTTCGGAACGATCCGCTTGCTCATCAGCGGTATTCGCGTCGCAACGATGCTTCGCGCTTCACGACCGGCAACGGGGTTTGCTCGCGACGTTCGCGTCTCGGATAGGATTTCGGTTCCGGTTGCGGCCGGATTCATACACCCGGTCGTCGTGCTTCCGGACCGCATGATGGAGACGTTACCCGCGATCGAGCTGCACGCGCTGGTCGAGCACGAACGCGCGCATATATCGCGCGGCGATATCCTAACGAATTTTGTGGCTCGTTCGGTGGAAGCGTTACTGTTCTTCAACCCGTGGGTCTACGTCATCGGACGCGAGCTGGTCAAGCAGCGTGAGGCGGCGTGCGACGATCGCGCGGTTGTGGCAACCGGCGCTGCCGACGCATATGCCGCGAGCCTGGCGTCCGCAGCGCTCTCGATCGACACTAGAAATCGATTGCTAACCCCCAGCGCGATGGGCTCGAAGCGTCTATTGCTGGCCCGTATCGCGAGACTACTCGCAGGAAAGGAAACTGTCGTGAAAGCTAACTACGTTCCGGCCGCCGCGTGCGCGGCCGCATTCGCCGTGCTTACGTTTACACTCGGAACCAAAGGTCTAGCGCAATCGAACGAGATCGCCGATGCGAGCCTGCCCGCGAACTGCAACCAGAGCGCGACCGTGCTCGTACCGCAGCCTCCGGACATCCCCAAATCAGCCTACGCTGACGCATCGGCTCAAGCTCTCGTAACCGTCGATGCGGACGGGCGTCCGGCTAGCGCGAAGATCGTTAAGTCGAGCGGAAGCGCCACGATCGATAGCGCGGCCGTTGCGGCCGCGATGCACTCGACCTACAGGGCCAAAACCGTCAACTGCAAGGCGGTTATCGGAACCTATCTGTTCCGCGTCGACGTCAGCAAGAAATAGGGCCCCATCCTTCGATCCAGAAACGTAGCCACGAGCCACCGGTTTCGTTTATGAAGCGAAGGAGCTAGTTATGAACGACGCTCGGCCAGGAACTGTCACCGCTCGCGTAACTTTTGGCCTGCTGGCTGCCATGCTCGGCGCCTGTTCGCGGTCTCCCGGATTACTACCGGGAGCTACAACGCCCGTCCAGGTAACCGGAGCGGCGACCAGCGCGCAGCACAACCTCTTCGTGGAAGAGGACGATAAAATCGCGGAATACGATTGGACGGGCAACCTGGTCCGCGAAATCAAGCATGGGATACCGAAAGAAGGGTTCAACGGCGGAGGCATCGCTTTCGATTCCAAAGGCACGATGTACGTTATCAGCGGCTCGTTTACGATTTCAATGTATGCGCCGGTCACTCGAAAATTTATTGGCGTAATCACGGATGGTCTGCAAACGCCATTAGCGATAGCCGTCGACCACCACGACAATCTCTATGCCGGAAACTCGATCTATCAGGATGTCGTGGTGTACGTACACGGCCGAAAGCAACCGGGGCGCGCGATTAGCGACGGTATCGCCGTCCCCACAGCCATGGCGTTCGACTCGCGCGACAACCTCTACGTGGCGAACATTCAGGGGAACTCGGTCACGGTCTATTCGCCGGATGGGAAGCTGCTGCGAACCGTTCGCGAGGACGTCGAAGGTCCTGAGGGGCTCGCGCTGGATTCAAAAGACGATCTTTTTGTAGCGAATTCGAACTACGGGTCCGGCACGACCGTGACGATTTACACGCCGCATTCAAACAAAATAGTTGCCTCGCTGCAAACCGGTCGCGACCCATTAGCACTCGGAACCGATGCGGCCGACAACCTGTACGTCGCGAATGCCGAAAGCGGCACGGCAACGGTGTATGGATCTCCCGACTGGAAATTGCGTTACACCATCAGCGGCTTAAAAAACTCTCGAAACCTTTTGGTGGACGCAGCCGGAAATCTCTATTTAGCCGGCTATGTACGCCACGACGCTCGGATTAAAATCTATCCACCCGGAAGCGAGGAACCCTCGCACACGATCCGGGGCATCGAAATCGTCACCGCGATGGCGTTCGGTCCGCCGTAAGAACGCGGATGCCTAAAAGTCGCGGGTCGTTAACTCGTCGACGGCGGACGTGTGAAGAAGGTCGTGCGGGTCTTCCGGACACGACGACTCGGGTTTCGGTGCGCCGACCTTTAAGTTCTCGACCGAGAGCCAACACTTACCGGGAATGATCGAGCAGTAGCACATTCGAAAGCTCATTCGCTTCGACGCGCGTAGGAGCGGCGTCGCGAAATGCTTGCTCGTGATGGCAAAGCCCAGAAGGTCTTGTGCCGGCCGCATTACCGTGCCGAAGGATCCGCTATCCATCGTGATCTGGATGGCATCGCCGCGCGGGCTTCGTTCCACGAGATGCTTTCCGAGAAGGGCATGCAGTATCGCGATGTAGCCCGGCTGGGAAACGCCGTCGACAGAGATCGAAAAGCTTTGCATGATCGCCGGGCCAAGGCCGTCGTTTCGAATATCGAAGCTAACCTTGTTACCGTTGATGCCGACCGTGTTGGAAACGTACGGCCAGACTTGCGCGCCCAGTTGTTCTTGCAAAACCTGGGTTTGGCCGACGAGCAGGCGTGCCTGCCACCATGAAGCGCAGGCTGCGACGCTCGAGATCAGCAGCGCGCAGATCGCGATGAGCAAATCCATCCGGATGCCGCGAACGATCTTCGAAGTGTCGCTATCCCGCTCGGGCATCGGCCGAAATCAGCGACCCATCGAGTAGAATTCGTCGTTCGGGCGCATGTCCATCAAACCGGCCATGCGGTTCGAGAACCCGAAGAACGATGCGATCGCGCCGATGTCCCAAATATCGCGATCTGAGAAGCCGGCGTCGTGCAGCGCGGCGAGCTCGTCGTTGGTCGCGGCAAAGCCCGGTTCGTTCACCCGCGATGCGAAGGCTAACATCGCCCTCCAGCGCGGTGGCACCCTGGCGGTACGCCAGTTGTTCGCGATCTGCTCGGCGAGTTGTGGGTCTTTGCCGAGAATACGTAAAGCGGCGCCGTGCGCCGTCATGCAATACTGGCAACTGTTCTCCGCCGATACGGCGACCACGATGGCTTCACGTTCGGCGCGCGACAAGCCGCCCTCGCCTTTCATCAAAACATCGTGGTACGCCATAAAGGCGCGGAAATGTTCGGGGCGCAACGCGTACGCGCGAAAGACGTTCGGAACGAATCCGATCTTCGCGCGGTTTGCTTCGTAAACGCTTCGGATGTCCTCGGGAAGCGAGGCTTCCTCCGGTTCTCCAAAGCGCGACGCAGCGCTGGCCCCTTCCATTAGTCTTACTTAGCGATGTTGCCGCAGGAAACGTACTTTTGCAAGTCCGCCGCACTTTCGTGCACGTTGATCGACATCGGCGAAGCCATCAACGCCGCAATCGTCGTCCCTTTGACCGTCGTTTTCGAAGCGCCGCCCACGACGTTCGTGAGCGGATACTTGACGCCGCCGGGTTTGGGACACGATCCGGTGTGGATGTGGGCCGGCTGTGCGGTAGCCGGTGCACCCTTAAGCGCGATGACGACCGAAACGCCGCCGGTGACATCCTTGAGTACGGCGGTGCCGTTTTCACCCGAACCATTTTGAGCCACGAGCTTCACGGTCATGCTGCTCGCCGCCATCATCGACGACGACATATTGTCGGCGGCGACTGCGGGGACCGTCGCGGCGATTGCTGCGACGGAAAGCGCGGCAACCGCGCTGCGGAGGAAAGAATTCATGAAATTATTCCTTTCGTAGTTACTGCGTGATATCGCCACAGGAGACGTACTTCTGCAAGTCCGCCGCGCTCTCGTGTACGTTGATCGACATCGGGGAAGCCGTCAGTTCGGCTATCGTAACGCCTTTGATCGTCGTCTTAGACGTCCCGTTGACGACGTCTTTGAGCGGGTATTTAACGCCGCCGGGGGTCGGGCACGAGCCCGTGTGAATGTGGGCCGGCTGCGCTGACGCCGGGGCGCCCTTGATGTTGATGACGACGACGATACCCTTCGAGCTCTCCGTAATCTTCGCGGTACCGGTCTCGCCGGAATTATTTTGGGCGTTCAAAGTAACCTTAACCCAAGTAGTCGAGCCCGACATGGCGTTATTGCCGGCAACGGCCGGTGCCGCCGATGCGAGGGCTGCGACCGCGAGCGTCGCGACCATATAGCGAAGGTACGATTTCATGAACTACTCCTTTCGTAGTACGGAACTGATGAAGGCGGCAATATCCCCAAACGCCTCGCGCGATTCTCGCAAGCCTGCGAAAATGTGCCAGACGTGCGGAACGCCGTCCCACAGCCTAAGATTCGATTCGACGCCGGCGTGTCGCGCCTTTGCATCCAACCGAACCGCATCGTCGCGTAACATCTCGCCATTGCTGGCTTGAATCATCACGGGCGGCAGTCCGCTCAGATCGGCGTACAACCCTGAAGCCAACGGATGGTCGAGCGGGCCGTCGCCGACATACTCTTGCGCGACCCGTTGCGAACCTCGGAATGGCACCGCAGCGCTCTCGGTATGATTAGCGGCGATGGCTGCAAGATCGACCCACGGTGCGATTAGCACCGCGCCCGCCGGCAACGGAACGCCGGCATCGCGCAGCGCGACCAGCGCTGAAATCGCTAAGCCGCCGCCGGCCGAATCGCCGGCAAACACGATGTTTCGCGGCGAAACGTTCTGTGCGAGCAGCCAACGATAACCGCTAACGACGTCGTCGAGCGCAGCCGGGAAACGATGTTCCGGCGCGAGGCGGTAATCCAAGGCGAATACACGTACGTGGCAACGGCGGCAGAACGCGCCGGTCAGCGTGCGATACGTCGCCGGCGATCCGGCAACGAACCCGCCGCCGTGCAGATAGTATACGATCGCTCGCGCATCCGGATTTTTCGCCGAGACGATCCACTCGCCGCGCACCCCGGCATCCAAATCGTTCACCGAAAGCCGCGTCACGCCGCGCGGTAAACGTCCGAACAGCAGCGAGCCACGCCCGATCACGCGCCGGTATTTGAAAATCATACCGGGACCGGCGATCTTGCGGGCTACCGGAAGCGTATGCATCACGCGGATCATCATTCGAACCGCGTGTGCGCCGAGGCTAGCCATGCGTTATAAGCGGTTCCCGTTCTTCGCGCGTCCGCGCCGTTTCGGCGTAAAGGCGGCGCCGATCTTCCATTCGGTTTTGCGGGGCAGCGAATCATCGACGTCGTCGCAACCGATCGGCGTGAAGTCTCTGCAATCGTGCGGACGCCCCTCGTAGATGCCACAATAGTAGCGACCGCTGCGCGAGCCCATCAGGAACACGCACTTGTCGGCCACATCGTCGGTGACTTTGCGCAGCCAGCCAACGTGAAAACCGTCGGCCGACGGCCGTTCGACCACGTACTCGCGAACCACATCGTCGTAGCTCATCTTGAGATGATCGGCAATACGCTGAACGTCGGCTTTGCTTACGAACGGTTCGTAACCGCTGCAGCATTCGGCGCAGCCCGGCGGGCAAGCGATGTTGGCCGGCATTTCCTTAAATCGCTTGCGTGCGAGATCGATGACGTTGCCGACCGCCCGTACGAACTCCGGGTCGTCGTTGTACTTGAATATCCACTCGCGTTTCGTGATCTCGTTCGCGTTGTAGAACCGCGTCGTGCGCTCGTCGAATTCGAGCGTGATGTGCTCTTCGTCGATCTCCATCTTGTTGACGTGGTCGATCGGACGCGCGTCGAGCAATTCGGGATGTGTCGGCTGGCCCGTGCGTTTCGCATAGGACCGTAAATTGATGAGGTCGATCGTCTCCATGAACTCGTTCGGATTCCTCGTTCTGCGGGTACGGCCTGTGGCTGCCGCAAACTGTACCGTATGCGAACTGCGATCGGTATCGATTTGGGCGGCTCACACGTCACTGCGGCGGTCGTGACCGAGGACGGGACGATTCACTCCGCGCACGAGCAGGACCTCGACGACCTGAGCTTCGACGCGGTGGTACGGGCGCTGAGCGTGCAAGTCACGGCAGCCCTCAAGGAAGCCGGGTCCAAGGTTGTCGGCATCGGGATCGGCTCGCCCGGCAACATCGACGCCGAATCCGGCGCGGTGCTCTACAGCCCCAATTTCGGTTGGTCCAACGAGCCGCTAGGCAAAGCGGTTCGTGCCAAGTTTTCGCTTCCGGTGTACGTCGGCAACGACGCGCGTTGCGCGACGCTTGGTGAGTATGCTTTTGGCGCCGGACGGGGCACCGAAGATTTCGTGATGTTGACGCTCGGCACGGGCATCGGTGGCGGTATCGTCGCGAACAAAGCGCTGGTCTTGGGCAACAAATGGGGCGCCGGCGAGATCGGTCATCATCAGATTCGTCCGACCGACGGTTTCGTTTGTGCTTGCGGAAAGATCGGCTGCTTCGAAGCCCAGGCTTCCGGAACCGGACTGATCCGTCACGCGTTTGCGGTCGAGCCGTCCTTCCCACGAAGCACGTTGCTCGATGTCGCGCGTGAAAAGCTTAGCTCGAAGAAGATCCGCAAAGCGGCACAAGCCGGCGATAAACATGCGCTTGCCGCTTGGAAGAATTTTTCGTGCGATCTGGCGATCGGACTTGCCAACATCATCGCATTCGTCAATCCCAAGCGCATCGCGCTAGGCGGCGGCGTCTCATCGGCCGGCGATTTCTTGATCGACTCGATCGCAAAACGTGTCGACGATTTAACCACGATGGTACCGCCGGGAACGACCGACATCGTGGTAGCCGAGCTCGGTAACAACGCGGGACAAGCCGGGGCGGCGGAGATGGCGTTTCGCGGTGGTTTGGCGGCGGCGGCAGCGCCGCAATCTGCGTAGCTAGGTCTACGCGTTTCAGACGCCGGCGGCTTGACGTAGCCCTTGGTCGCCAATTTCTTCTTGCGCCGGAAGCGAGCCGTCGCGCGCGATTTGTGAGATGAGTGCGGCAATTCGGCGCGAGCTGTGGCGCGGCGCGACGACGCCCTGATTGTGACGGATCGCAATCAAACGTTCGGGTTTCTGCAGCATCGATGCTACCGCTTGGACGACTTCGGGTGCGCCCGAAAGCGCCACCGCACCGAGGCCGTTATGGCGAACGAAGTCGACGTTGCCGCGCTCTTGGCCGGGCACGTAGTCGTATACGATGACGGGCAGCTGCGCGGCGTTGGCTTCGGCCAGCGCCCCCGGCCCGGCTTTCGTAACGAGCAAGTCGACCGCGCGGAAATACTCCGGGATTTGATCCGTGAAGCCGAGCACGTCGAGCGGCGTCGGCAGGGTAGCCGCCATCTCCGAAAGCTTCTGTTGCATGTGCTCGTTGCGTCCGCAGACGACGACCATATGAATTGGGAGGCGGGCGCGGGCCAGCGCCAACGTCGTTGAAAGTAATTTTCCGCCGCCTTCGCCGCCGGCCATCAGCATCACGATGAACGCATCTTGCGGCAGGCCTAGCTGCGCGCGCAATTGTGCCTTGGTGCCGGTCACGTCGTCGAACTTGGGGTGAATTGGGTGCCCTAGCAGGCGCAATCGAGAAGGCGGGACGCCGCGTGACAGGGCTCGCTGGTAGACCTCACGCGCCGGAACCACGACCGCATCGGCATCCGGGACGAGCCACGACTCGTGCACCTTGCCGAGATCGGTGATGACGGTTACGACCGGAACGTGTTGCATGTTCGCGTCGGCTCGTGCGCGCAGCGCCGCATGATTGAGCAGCGGGTGCACCGAGATGATGGCGTCCGGACGATAATCGAGAAACAAGTCGCGCAGGCGTTCGCGATAGAGCGGCTCGCAGAACCGGATCAGCGCTTTATAACGGCGCCGGCCGTTCGTCGCGTAGTACAGCGCGCCGTAGACTGGGGGCGCGTAGCGCAGGGCCATGCTGTAGCCCAGGCCGAGTTGCGTAAGCGGAAACGAGCAGTGCGCGGCGACGTCGTCGATGCGATGTTCGAAGGTGGGTTCTTTGATCTCGTCCAGCGCGGCCGTGATCGCGTTGGCGGCACTGCGGTGCCCACCGCCGGTGTCGGAGATCAGGAACATCACCCGATTCGTCATTCGCTCTCCCGTTAAGCGCGCACCGGAGCCTTCCTCGAAGACCGCCGTGTGCTGGCGTTGCGCGTCCGCCGGCTGGTGGGCGCCAAGAAGGCGATCGCCGCTCGGGCCGGAGCGTCGTAAAAGCGAAAAATATCGCCAAACTCAACCTCGGGGTTTCGGTGGTGGCCGTCGTGGTCCTCGGGAAGCACAACGCCGAGGGGGCGGAGCAAGCGCTGAACCAACGCCGGCGTCTCCCAACCGATTTGGGTGGTATGACGCCACCACACGTGGAGTTGCCCGATACCCAACCCAAGCAGCGCGCCCGGCCACGAAAGCCGCCAAACCACCGCGGCGATGATCAGATATGGGATAGCACCCAAGATTCCGTCGAGCATCACGTACGGATCGAACGACAGTACGGCGTGGTCCCAGTACGAACGCTTGCGGTCGTGGTGCGTTCGCAAATGCAGCGTAAACCACAGATGCTGCGGAACGTGATAGAAGAATGTCGATGCGAAATCGCCGGCAATCAGTACGATTGCGGCAGCGGCAACCGCACTCGATATCGATGAAAGCATTTGCTCCTTTGATACTCGCTTTGGTGGCCGTCAGTTGCGCGCCCGCGCACGGGCGTTTCTTTGCGACGGCGCGCCTTAATCGCCTTCCCGACTTTGTTCGCATGCAACCATCTTCAATCGCGTTCGAACCGCTGGCCGGCGCTGCGCCCCTCCATGATGGCGGTGCCCTTCGATTTCCGGAACTGGCGATCGCGCGCGCCGTCCTGCATACGAATCCGCGGGTCGACCCCACGACCGCGCTGCATCTCGCCGTCCAGACCACCGACGCGGCCCGCGCGGGCGGCTTGCCGCCGGAATTCTTGGCCGCGACGCTCCTGCAAGAATCGGCCTACGATGCTGGGGCGCTGTCGTCTGCGGGCGCGATCGGGATCGCACAGTTTATGCCCTCAACCGCAGCCGGGATGGGCATCGACCCGCGTGACCCGGATGCGGCCATCGGCGCCGCAGCCCGCTTACTTAACGACTACGTCACCGCGTATCGCGGCCGGTACGTCGACAACTACGCCGCGGCGCTGGCCGCGTACAACGCCGGCCCGGGAGCGGTCGCGAAGTATCGCGGCGTCCCGCCCTACCCCGAGACGCGCGATTACATCGACACCATTTTCCAGCGGTGGGCACGCATCCGGTCGTACGAACGCCCGCCGCGCGATTCGAGGCACTAGCCGACGCTTGGTTGAAACGACGCGCCGTGCTATGCGTAGGAGTGTTTGAATGAAGCGATCGGTTCTTTTTATGGCGGCAGCGGCGGCGTTGGCCACCAGCGGCTGCGGGCTAACGGCCAGTCCGGCTGATAACATCAACTTCGTGGCCCCAAAGGGTTGGAATTCGTCGCCCGGCATCGCCGGGTTTATGCAGTTCTGGCGCAGCCCGCGCGAAGGCGAAGTGCTGATGCTGTTCCGTTCGCCCAAACCGATCAAAACAGAGGACGTGCTCCAATCCGCGAATCTGCGCGACGCGCAAATCGAGTCGCGCAAAGTTATCACGCTTTGCGATGGGCAGCAACAAGCGCAAGAGTTCCAGTCCCGCGGCAAGATCGAGAACGGTAACGAATCGCACGACGTCGGTGCGAACATCGTGATGTCGACCTCGAACGGCGCGACCTACTTCGCGGTCTACGTGCATCGCATCGAGATGCCGGCGGACGCGGAAGCGGTCGCAGCTACACACGAGCTCTGCCAGAAAAAATAACGATGTGGCGCGGCCTGGCGCAACTGTTCGCGCGCCAACCGCTCACGTGGATTTCGGGCCGGAGTGAAGGCCCGGCGTTACGGCGGGCTCTGGGTTGGCCCGCTCTTACGGCTATCGGTCTCGGGACCATGCTGGGCGGCATTTTCCCAACGCTCGGTGCCGGCGCGCATGCCGCCGGCCCGGCGGTGATTGCGGCCTATATTGCCAGCGGTTTGGTGTGCGCGTGCGTAGCGTTGTGTTACGCCGAGTTTGCATCGATGGTTCCGGTCGCCGGCAGCGCGTACACCTACGCGTATGCGACTTTGGGCGAAATCGTGGCGTGGATCATCGGTTGGGATCTGATTCTCGAGTACGGGTTGTCGCTAGCGCCGACGGCTTCGTCGTTATCCGATTACCTGCAGCACGGATTGGCCGGCAGCGGAATAACGTTGCCCGCGTGGGCGCAGACCGCGCACCTTGGCGGCGCACATTGGCAAATCGATCTCGTAGCGGCGCTGGTTACGTTGGCCGTAACGGCGCTCGTGACGATCGGCATCCGCGAATCGGCGGGCGTAAACGGTGCGCTCGTGGTGCTGCAAATCGTTGCCATGTTGGTGTTCGTGGCGATCGCGTTACCGGCGATCCATCCTTCGCATCTAACACCGTTCGCACCGATGGGTTATGGCGGCGTGCTATCCAGCACCGCGCTCGTGTTCTTCGCATATATCGGATTCGATACGGTTACGGTCGCATCCGAAGAAGCCAAAAATCCGCAACGCAACGTCCCGATCGGCATCCTGACAGCCCTTGCGATCGGCGGATTACTATATGTCGTGTTGGCGGTGTGCACCGTCGGTGTCATCCCGTATACGCGGCTATCGGATGGCGCCGCGATGCTCGATGCGTTATCG
The DNA here is from genome assembly GCA_036502885.1 of Candidatus Tumulicola sp. Lineage (GTDB taxonomy): Bacteria > Vulcanimicrobiota > Vulcanimicrobiia > Vulcanimicrobiales > Vulcanimicrobiaceae > Tumulicola. The sequence goes on along the minus strand of DASXXU010000160.1, from coordinate 3,377 downwards.
GCGGTGAATCGCAATCCGGCCATCTACTGGATCGTCGCTTTGGGAGGCGTTGCCGGAAACGCAACCGTCATGCTAACGTCGTTACTGGGTCAAGTGAGAATCTTTTACGTGATGGCTCGCGATCGATTGCTGCCGCCGGGCGTCGCGCGCGTGCATTCGATATTTCGCACGCCCGCTCGCATGACGTTCATCACCGGTTGCGTGGTTGCCGTGCTAGCCGCGATCCTACCGCTGTCAGACTTGCTGACGTTGGTGAACATCGGAACGCTGGCGGCGTTCGCGATCGTGTGCGGGGGCGTCTTGGTATTACGACGCACCGACCCGAGCGCCGCCCGGCCGTTTCGCGCGCCGGTCCTGCCGGTTGTCGCCGGGGCCGGCGGGATCGCGTGCCTGTACCTCATCACTGGACTGCAGGCAGCAACGTGGGTCCGGTACAGCGTGTGGCTCTCGTTAGGTATCGTAATCTACGCATTTTACGGGTATCGGCGCTCCCGTTTACGCGGGGCCGGATCGTAGCCATAGCACCTGGCAGGTTGGCTTAGGGCGCTCCGTGGTATAATCCGCCGCACGGAGGGCCTATGCCGAGCGCCGACCCCGCGGTCTCCGACCGCTTTCAACTTATTGAGGTTCCGCGCGCGCACGCTGCCCGGTCCTTCGCTGATGACGTCGTCCGTGGGCTGACGTCAGGTCCCAAACGCCTATCGTCCAAGTACCTGTACGACGATGTCGGCTCCGCGCTGTTCGAAACGATCACGCGCCTGCCTGAGTACTACCTGACCGCGGCCGAGACCGAAGTGCTGCGCGATTGGGGCTGGGAGATGGTGCGCGTTCTCGAGGAGCCGATCGATTTTCTCGAAGCGGGTAGCGGAAGCGCGATCAAAACGCGTTTGCTGATCGCCGAAGCGCTTCGCGTGCAAGACACGCTTCGCTACAGTCCGATCGACATATCGACGGACGCGTTGTACGCATCCTCGATGGCGCTGGTGGAAGCGTTTCCAAAGCTTACGATACGAGCCTTCGCGGGCGATTACTTCGACGTGCTGGCTTCGCCGGCGTTGCGTTTCGAACGCCGCACGCTGGCCATGTTCATGGGCTCCAACATCGGCAACTACGAGCCAGAGGATGCGCTACGCTTGCTGCGATTGCTGGGTGCCGGTTTACGGAGCGGCGACGGCTTGCTGCTGGGTGCCGACCTCAAAAAAGATGTCGACGCGCTCGAGAATGCCTACAACGATGCGACCGGCGTGACGTCGGCCTTCAACAAAAACTTGTTGTCGCGCATCAATCGCGAGCTGGACGCCGACTTCGACCCGCGGAATTTCAAACATGTCGTTCGCTACGACGAAGCGCGCGGCAGCGTCGATTCGTTCTTGGAGGCGCAATCGGCGGTAACCGCGGTTTTGAAGAAGCCCGGCGTCGAGGTTCGTTTCGATTCGGGCGAACGCATCCAAACAGAGTCGTCGTACAAGTTTTCCGATGGCGACATCGCCCGGCTCGCTCGAGATGCGGGTTTTACCGTCGGCAAAACGTGGCACGACCGGCGCAAGCGCTACAGCGTTCGACTGCTCGTTAAAGCATAACGCGCCGCCCTTCGCGCGCCCAAAAAACTCGATGTCGAAGTTAGACGACCTTCCGTTACGGCCGCCGGTCGAACCGATGGAAACGCGACAAGTTGCGGAAATCCCGGTCGGCAGCGATTGGTCGTACGAACCGAAATGGGACGGATTCCGATGCGTCATCTTTCGCAGCGGAGATGAGGTCGAACTCGAATCGAAATCCGGTCAAACGCTTACGCGCTACTTTCCGGAGATCGTTGAAGCTGCGATCGCGCTCGACGCCGCGCAGTTCGTGTTGGACGGTGAGATCTACATCGAGCAAGACGGGCGCTTCGATTTCGACGCGTTGCTGCAGCGCATTCATCCTGCAGCGAGTCGCGTGTTGCGATTGGCCAAGGAAACGCCGGCAAAATATGCAGCGTTCGATCTGCTGGTCGATGCGAGCGGCAACCGTTGTTACGAATGGCCGTTGCTGCGTCGTCGCGAGTCGCTCGAAGCGTTTGCATCGCGCGCGTTCGAGGCCGGCGGAACCTTCGGGCTGTCCCCGGCAACCGATGATGTCGAGGTCGCTCGCACGTGGCTGGCCGGCGACACGGCGCGTCTAGACGGCGTCGTTGCAAAGCGCGCGAGCGCGCCATACGCATTCGGTTCGCGAGACGCAGTTGTAAAGATTAAACGGGTGTATACGGCGGATTGCGTCGTCGGCGGTTTTCGACGTTCGAGCGATGGCGGCGTAGCCTCGCTGCTCCTTGGGTTGTACGACGGTACGACGCTCGATCACGTGGGCTTCGTAGGAAGTATGAACGCTGCGGAACGGCGTCACGCGGCCGAGTTGCTCGAGCCGCTTGCCGGCGGCGAGGGATTTAGCGGCAACGCGCCCGGCGGCCCCAGCCGTTGGCGTAAGGATGCCGCATCGGCGGAATGGATTCCGGTAACGCCGGAGATCGTCGTCGAGATTACCTTCGATCACGTAACCGCGCGACGATTTAGGCACGCCTCAAAGCTGATTCGCTGGCGCCCCGATAAAGCGCCGAAGCAATGCACGATCGATCAACTGCTTAGTCCGCACGGTACAAGCGAGCGCCATTCCCGTTAGCAGAGAGACGTTCCCAAATGAACGCCGTTAAAACAGGGGGGAGTGGACCTGGGAGAAAACTGGGAGGCCTTCACCCCTATCTCTCATCCCAAGAATGAGGAGTTTCGCGAATGCATAACGTTTCGCGGCTTGCCGGCATCTTTGCGTGCGCGGCAACGCTGGCCGCAGCGGGTTGTGCCGGTGGTACCGGCGTCACCCCCGCTACGGGTTCCCCAACGTCGGCGCAGACAATGTCGGAAATCGGCGGCGGCAGCCGCACGTTGATTTACATGCCGACGGTCCGCAACGCCAATCACGTTCATCCCGATTATTCGAACGCCGTCTATGGAAACGGCCCGCTCCTGTACAAGCCCAAGATGTATTTGATTTTCTGGGGCTTCAAAAAAGCCGGCGATCCGGATAAAGTCGCGCCGCTCCTCGAGCAATTCGAATCGTCGATCGGCGGAAGCACGCACAACGAGATTTACGTGCAGTATAAGGGCACCAAAAAGGCCATCAAGAATCCGAAGAACCAGAACGGCAGCTTCTGGATGGACGATACGGATGCCATCCCGAGTTCGCCGACCGACCAACAGGTCGCGGCGGAGTCGCTGCTCGGCGTCAAGCACTTCGGATACGATCCCAACGGCTCGTACGTCGTCGTGTCGGCGACCGGCCACCACACGCCGGGATTTGAAACCCAGTGGTGCGCCTATCATAGCGCTGTTAACGACACCAAGGGCGAG
>DASXXU010000159.1:0-11726 GCA_036502885.1 Candidatus Tumulicola sp. | reverse complement strand
TCGATATCGAGCTGGAGGTCGGCTTCGTCACGGGGCAAGGCAACGCCGCAAGCACGCCGATTCCGATCGATGAAGCCGAGCAGCACATCGCCGGCGTCGTGCTGGTGAACGATTGGAGCGCACGCGACATTCAGGCCTGGGAGTATCAGCCGTTAGGACCGTTCCTCGGCAAGTCGTTTGCGACCACGATTTCGCCTTGGATCGTTTCGCTAGACGCGCTCGACCCATTTCGCGTTACCGGGCCGGCGCAGACCCCTCCGCCGCTCGACTATTTGCACGCGACGAATTCCAGCGCGTTCGACATCCGGCTTTCGATCGAACTCCAAACCGCCAAGATGCGCGAAAACGGAAAGCCGCCGAGAGAAATTTCGCGGACGACGTTTGCTGCGATGTATTGGTCGATGGCGCAACAACTCGCGCATGCAACGGTAAACGGGGCGCGAACGCGCGCCGGCGATCTGTTCGCGTCGGGCACGATTTCGGGCACGTCGCCGGACAGTTACGGAAGTTTGATCGAGTTGACGTGGCGCGGGGAACGCCCGATCGATGTAGGCGACGGCGAAACGCGCGCGTTCTTACGGGACGGCGACGAAATCACGCTACGGGGTTGGTGCGAGAAACCGGGCGCGCGGCGCATCGGATTCGGCACCGCGCGCGGAACGATCGTGGGAGCGCCCTCGATCGACGCTTTGCCTACGGTGCCGTAACCGGCTGTTCCAGCCAGGAGCGGAAGTACTGGCCGTCCTCACAAGCTAACGCCGGCTCCGCGAGCATTAGCGGTGCGAAGGTGTCGACCATCACCGCGATTTCATCGGTTGACTTTTTGCCGAGGCTGGCTTCGACCGCGCCCGGCTGCGGGCCGTGCGGCGCGCCGGCGGCGTGCAGCGTGATCGAGCCTTCGTCGATTCCGCGGCGGCTCATGAAGTTGCCGCTTACGTAATAGATGACTTCGTCGCAGTCGACGCTGGAGTGGTTGTACGGTACCGGAATCGCCAGCGGATGATAATCGAATAGCCGCGGGACGAACGCACAGAACGCCGCGCCGGGTGCTTCGAAGGTCGCGTGCGCGGGCGGGGGCTGGTGCAGCTTGCCGGTGATCGGCATGAACTCATCGACGTTGAAAGCATACGGATAGCAGTAACCATCCCAACCAATCACGTCGGACGGATGGTTCTGCACGATGTACGTCGCGTTGCGGCCGGCGTTGGTCACGCGAATCTCGTACTCGCCTTGTCGATCGTGCGGCTGTTGCAGTACCGGAACGCGAAAGTCGCGCTCGTAGTACGGGGCGTGTTCTTCTAGTTGCCCGTACTCGTTTCGATACCGGCGCGGAATTTTGATTTCGCCGGTGCTTTCGTGTACCAGCAGGCGCGTCGGCGAGGCCGGGATCAAACGATAGATGGTTCCGGTCGGGATGATTAGGTAGTCTCGCTCGCGATACGCTAGCTCGCCAAACTGCGTTTCGATTACGCCCGCGCCATGGTGCACGAACAGCATCTCGTCGCCACCGGTGTTGCGATACCAATAGTCCATCGGCCGGTCGGCCTGCGCTACCGAAATCTTCATGTCCGCGTTACCGAGCACCGGAACGCGCGACGCGACCGCATCGCTAGCCGGGACCGCCAGCGCCGCCGTTTTAAAATGTCGATTGCGTAACGGATCGTTCGGAACGTAACGCACCTCGGGCCGCTCCCACGGGCGAACGTCCAGCGTCGCGGTCGGGGGACGGAGGTGGTACAACAAGGAGTACGAGCTTTCGAAGCCCTTGGTCGAAAAAAGTTCTTCGGCGTACAGACCGCCGTCGGGCCGGCGAAACTGAATGTGCCGTTTGTGCGGAACGGAGCCGGCGCGGACGTAGGACGGCAGTATGACGAGGTCCTTTCAGAAGTACCGGCGGTATCGTCGCCGGAAAACCCATTCGTACGATGCGAGCCGTCGCAAAACGGTTTCGTTTGGGACGTCATCGTGGATGCTTGGAATTTCGGCACCTGCGCCAACCTCCCCGGTCGAAACGCGGGAGGGCTTGGACCCCGCCATATGCTATCATGGGCAAGCCATGATGGGGGTTGGGCTTCACGCGGCGCAGCCCCGTGAACCCCGCCAGATCCGGAAGGAAGCAACGGTAAGCGGACCGTTGCGGGTGCCGTGATCCACCGGATCCTCGTCGTGGTGCTGAAACAAGATGCAGACTAGCTTGATCGCGGCGTCCGCCGCATTCGTCGCTTCGATACTCGCGCTGGTGATATATAACGCCGCCGTCGTGCGCCCGTCGATCGCAAAGTTACGGGCGGCGCTCGACGTACACGACGGGTTGATCGGCGGGTCTACGCACGGAGCGTCGGCTCGTTTGAGCGAGTTACAAGCCGGGCAGCACCGTCACGCCGAGGCGTTGGACGGCGCGGCGGCGCGTGTGGCCGCGCTGGAGGCGTTATCGGCTACCGACATTTCGCGCATCGGTTTCGTTCGTTACAATGCGATCGACGACGTCGGATCGCAACTTTCGTACGCGTTGGCTCTGCTAAACCGCAGCGGCGACGGTGTAGTGCTTTCGAGCCTGTATTCCCGCACCGACACGCGCACCTTCGGAAAGGGCGTCGAGGGTTTCACGCCGGTCGTGCAAGCGTCCGATGAAGAACTGCAAGCCATCGAGCGGGCGAGGGAAGCGCGATGAACTCGGCGCTGTGCAGCCTTTCGATCGTGCTCAACAACGTGTTGACGGCATACATCGTCCTGCTCTTCATCTATGCGGTCGTATCGTGGTTCCCGAACGCCCGAGGCCGTTGGGTCGATATCCTGGCCTCGCTGGTGGAACCGGTGTTGAGGCCGGTCCGGCGCATCATCCCGCCGATCGGAGGGATCGATATCGCGTTTCTGGTCGTCTTTCTGTTGTTACAGGTTGTGGTTCGCCACCTGATCGGGATCGCGATCGTCGATAGCTGCGTGCCGTACTAGATGGCGCTGGCGAAGACCGAACCGCATCGCGTCGAGACCGCGGCCAACGTCCGTAACTTCTGCATCATCGCGCACATCGACCACGGCAAGACCACGCTTTCCGACCGTCTGCTCGAGATCACGCGAACGATCGCGTTGCGCAATTTGGGCGAGCAGCAGCTCGACGCGATGGACCTCGAACGCGAGCGCGGCATTACGATCCGGATGCACCCGGTTACGCTGGACTACGTTGCAAAAGACGGAGCGTCGTTTCGGCTGAACTTAATCGACACGCCCGGTCACGTCGACTTTTCGTACGAAGTGTCGCGTTCGCTGGCGGCGTGTGAGGGCGCGTTGCTGATCGTCGACGCAGCACAGGGCATCGAAGCGCAGACGCTGGCGAACTATCATTTAGCCGTCGAGCACGGCCTCACGGTAATCCCGGTTATCAACAAGATCGATCTTCCGGCAGCCGACCCCGAACGCGTGATGGGCGAAATCGAAGAGTTGCTGGTGATGGAACGCAGCGAGTGCATCCTCGCCAGCGCCAAAAACGGCATCGGAATAGAAGAGATTCTCGAAGCGATCGTTTCGCGCATCCCGCCACCCAAAGGCAACCACGACCACCTGCGCGGCTTGGTATTCAACGCGCAATTCGATCCGTACCGCGGCGTCGTAAGCTACATTCGAGTCGTCGACGGAAGTTTGAGCGCCGGCATGCGATTCATGTCGATGGCGCACCAGCACGTGTTCGAGTGCACCGAGGTCGGCATCTTTACCCCCGAGATGCGTGCGGTCGACAAGCTCGATGTCGGTGGCGTCGGGTATGCGATCGGAAACATCAAGTCGCTGGGCGATATCGACGTCGGCGATACCATTACCGTACCATCCAACCCGGCGCACATTCCGCTCCTCGGGTACCGCAAAGCGGTTCCGATGGTTTACTGCGGACTCTATCCCAACGAAGGCGCGGAATACGAAGATTTGCGCGACGCGCTGGAAAAGCTCAAGCTGAACGACGCCGCGCTCGTCTACGAGCCCGAAACCTCGGCGGCCCTCGGATTCGGATTTCGCTGCGGGTTCCTCGGCCTGTTGCACATGGAGATCGTGCAGGAACGGCTCGAGCGCAACTATTCGCTGGACCTCATTGCGACGTCGCCGTCGGTCGTTTTCCGGGTGACCAAGACCGATGGCGAAACGCTGATCATCGACAATCCGTCGAAGATGCCGCCCTCCCAGTCGATCCGCTCGGTGGAAGAGCCGTACGTAAAAGCGACGATCATCACCCCGCCCGACTACGTCGGCGGAATTATGGGGATCACGCAAAGCCGGCGCGGGACCCTGGCAAACATGGAATATCTGCACGATGGCCGCGTAATCCTCACGTACGAAATGCCGTTGATCGAGGTCATCGTCGATTTCTTCGATCAGCTAAAGTCGCGTACGCAAGGCTACGCGTCGCTCGACTACGACGTGATCGGGTATCGCGAGGGCGACCTCGTAAAGCTCGAAATCTTACTCAACGGCGAGCCTGTCGACGCGTTGTCGTTCATCGTCGATCGCGAGAAAGCGTCGACCCGCGGGCGCGCGCTAGCGGAAAAGCTCAAAGAGCTGATCCCGCGCCAGATGTTCGACGTTCCGATTCAAGCGGCGATCGGCGGAAAAGTCGTCGCACGCGAAACGGTGAACGCGATGCGCAAGAACGTTTTGGCGAAATGTTACGGCGGCGATATCACCCGCAAACGGAAACTGCTGGAGAAGCAGAAGGTCGGCAAGGAGCGGATGAAACGCGTCGGGCGGGTCGAGTTGCCGCAAGAGGCGTTCATGGCGGTTTTACGACTGGACGAGTAGCGCCGCACGCGATGCGAACGTTCGTCGCGACCAAAAATCTCGGCAAGCTTCGCGAGATGCGCGAGATGTTTGCCGGATCTGTGCTCGAGCTAGAAACGTACGCCGTCTATCGCGACGTCGAAGAAACCGCCGACACCTACGAGGGTAACGCTTCACTGAAGGCGTTGGCGCTACAACAGCAGCTTCGCGACGCGGGAATCGACGCGGCCGTTTTGGCCGACGATAGCGGGCTCGAGGTAGCCGCACTCGACGGGCGGCCGGGAATTTACTCGGCGCGTTACGGTGGATTGGATCTCGCTTGGCCCGCGCGCCGGGCGTTGTTGCTGGCCGAGCTCGAGGACGTGGGACCGGAACGCCGGCAGGCGCGCTTCGTCTCCGCGTTAGCCTTCATCGAACCGGGCGGAGCGCTGCGCACCGTGCGCGGTACCGTCGAGGGTACGATCACATTCTCACACGCCGGCGAGAGCGGCTTTGGTTACGATCCGGTTTTTTATTATCCGCCGCGAGACCGCACGTTTGCGCAGTTAGGGGCGCATGAAAAGAATGCGATTAGCCATCGCCGGCACGCCGCCGAACGACTCTTACGGACGCTGGAAAACGATGCCTGACCTCGAGGTGCGCGCGTGCGCCGAAGACGACGTCATCCGTTTCGAGCGCCGGCACGGACGAACCGACCTCGACGTTGTATTGGCGGCCGAATCGGCGCGCGACGGCTTGGCATGGGCTGCGTCGGACGAGGGCGAGCCGATCGCTCTGGCGCTCGCGCATCGATCCGAGGACGAAGTGTTCGTTGGCCGCATCCACGTGGATGTAGGCTTCCGCGGGCGCGGGCTAGGGCGCGCGTTGCTGGATGCCGCGCTATCGGCCGGGGCGGGGGAACCGCGACTACTCAGCGCCGGAGCGAACGACGCCGCCGGGCTCGCGTTGGCGGCTGCTGCCGGCCTGCGGTTGCAACATTACCTAATAGAACTGCGCGGATCGCTGCCGCGCGAGGAAAGCTTGCTGCGCTTGGCAGCCGGCGCGTACCGGTTCGACGTCGACCGGCTCGATCTCCGGGCGCACGGACGTTTCGTCGACGCGCTCGATCGCGGCGTACGGGGCAGTGCCCGCCCATCCGACCATCGCGTTTTTGCACGCGATGCTGCCGGCCTGGCGTTCTTCCTCAACGGCGAGTTCGTGGCATACGCGTACGCGCGCGGTGACGGACGCATCGGACCGATGGCATTCGCGTCGCCGGCGTACGCGGGGCAACTGTTCTCGTTCGCGCTGGTCACCTTGCAGCGTTCGTTTGGCGCGACGTGGTGCTCGTTGCTGTTGCCGGCCGAAAACGTCCGGCTGCTTACCGTAGCCCTCGACGCCGGATTGCGGATCGAAGCGCAGTTGCTGTTGCTGGGGGACGCTCCGTTGCCGCAACCAGAACGATACGCAGGCTTTCATCCGTTAATATTCTAGTAATGCCCCGAGCGGGACGTAGCTCAGCTTGGTAGAGCGCTGCGTTTGGGACGCAGAAGTCGCAGGTTCGAATCCTGTCGTCCCGAGATGCGCCCGTGGTCTAACAGGATAAGGCACGAGTCTTCTAAACTCGAAGATGGGGGTTCGAGTCCCTCCGGGCGCAGATCGAATCGCCCGGTTCGAACGGGTATGCTAGAATCGTAAATCGTGTGGTGATCGTAGCTCAGCTGGTCAGAGCGCCCGACTGTGACTCGGGAGGTCGCGGGTTCGGATCCCGTCGGTCACCCCAAAACTACCGTTCGAAACCGAATGTAGCTCATCATGAAAACGTTACGCCGGCGCGGCAGGACGAACCGCCGCGGGGTGCGTAACGCAAGACGACGCTGAGCGTCCGCGCGCCTTTAGCTCAGTCGGTAGAGCAGCGGCCTTTTAAGCCGTTGGTCCCGGGTTCGAGTCCCGGAGGGCGCACATTCGCACCGCTAGCTCAATGGTAGAGCAGGTGACTCTTAATCACTTGGTTGGGGGTTCAAGTCCCTCGCGGTGCACATTCAACGAGCCTCGCATTACGATGCGGGGCTTTTCGCTTTCAGAGGAGGGCCGGACAACCGTCCGGCCCTCTGCGTTCACATCGCCTTATGCTGGGTTTAGTTCGGAGGCTCCGTCGCCCCCGTCGTCCTCATCATCTTCGTCGTCATCGTCGTCGTCGTCGATATCGTCATCATCGTCGTCGTCGTCATCGCCATCGTCCAAATCATCGCCATTTCCGCCGGAGGTGAGCGTTAGTCCGCGATGTAGATCGTCTTCGCCGGCCGGCTTCGTGCCGGGAGTTTCATTCGGGTCGTCCAGCGACGGGCGCAACCCCTGTTGCCCGCCGTCGGGTCCGGTAGTCGTCATGGCTCACCTTTTCTGTTACGAGTTGTGTATGTTTGGAATCTACGCGGGCAGCTTATACCGCAACGCAACGCCACTCTAACAGCACTTCGTTCGAAGGAAAAGTGACGGTGACGTTCTATAGATGGGGGTTCGCCGGACACGGGCGTGCCGGGCATGTGGCGGAACCGGTAGACGCGCTGGATTTAGGTTCCAGTGGGGCAACCCGTCAGAGTTCGAGTCTCTGCGTGCCCAAGTTGTCCCGTCGTCGGCAAAAGAACGCGGAAGTAGCTCAGTGGTAGAGCATCGCCTTGCCAAGGCGAGGGTCGCGAGTTCGAATCTCGTCTTCCGCTCCATTCGAACTTTCCGTCTCTCTCCCCGGAGCACAAACACCTGAGCACCTCGACCGTAAACCGCCTTGCGCCCACGCAAGTCGAGCTCGACATTCCCATTGGCGCCGACGAGCTAGCCGCCGCCGAAGAACGCGCGTTCCGCAAGCTCGTGAAGAACGTGCGCTTGCCGGGATTTCGTCAAGGAAAAGCGCCGCGCAAAGTATTCGAGCAAGCCTACGGCGCGGGTTCGATCACCGCGCAAGCGGTCGACGAAGTCGTCCCCGAAGCTTACGCGAAAGCGCTGCGCGAGCACCAGCTCGAGCCGGTCGACCATCCGCACATGGAGATCGTCGAAGAGACCGACGGCCGGCCGACCCGCGTGAAGGCGACGGTGCACGTACGTCCGGAGATCGCGTTGCAGCCGTACCACGCGCTGCCGGTCGCAGCCGACCCCGAAACCGTTAGCGATGAAGAAGTCGAACGCAGCCTGCAAGCATTGGCGCGCGAGCGCGGGACGCTCGTGCCGGCAGACCGCCCGGCGCATTTAGGCGACGTCGTTACGGTCGACTACGTCGGGAAGGTCGGGGGCGAAACGTTCGAAGGTGGGTCGGCCGACAATTCGGTTATCGAACTCGCCGAGGGACGCTTTATACCAGGCTTCGCGAGCGGTATTGCGGGCATGACGGCCGGCGATACTAAGCAAGTTTCGGCGACGTTTCCGGTCGATTATTCCGTGTCCGATCTCGCCGGCAAGGACGCCGACTTTACCGTTACATTGCACGATGTAAAAACGCTCGAGGCTCCCGCGGTCGACGATGATTTTGCGCGTTCGGTTGCGGACCGGCCGTTGGAAGACTTACGCGCCGACGTGCGCAAGCGGTTGCAAGCATTGGCGACGGCACGCGCTCGTCGCGCGACCGGAAGCGCGATCGTGCAACATCTCGTGGCCACGCACGACGTACCGCTGCCCGAGGTGATGGTCGAATCGGAGTTGGAACGGTTGATGGGCGACGCCGCCGCAAATGCCGCGCAATCCGGCATGTCGTTTGCCGAATTGTTAGAGCGCAGCGGAAAGACCGAAGAACAAATGCGCGCCGAACTTCGTGAAGAAGCCGAATCGCGCGTCAAAGGCACGCTGCTCGTTGAGGAAATCGCGCGACAGGAAAATATCGTCGCGACGCCTGCCGACCTTGCCGAAGAACTCGAGGCGTTGGCGCGCCAATATGGCCAGCCCGTCGCGAAAGTCCGCAAGGCCCTGGGCAACTCCGTCGTGGCGTTGATGGACGGGATCGTGCGTACCAAGACGCTCGACTTCCTGATCGACCGCGCCGGGCCGGCTGCGCCGGCCACCGAAACCCCAGCGTCGCGCTCGTAGTTATTGGGGCAGGCCCCGTCGGGGCAGCTTTCGGTCGAATATTGTGAGAGTATAAGAAATATGGGACATTTGGTGCCAATGGTCGTCGAGCAGTCGGCTCGCGGCGAACGCGCCTACGACATCTACTCGCGCCTGCTCAAGGATCGCATCGTCTTTATTGGGGGCGCGATCGACGATCATCTAGCGAACTTGGTGATCGCGCAGCTGCTCTTCCTGGAGAAGGAAGACCCCGACAAAGATATCGACATGTACGTTAATTCGCCGGGCGGCAGCGTCACGGCCGGGCTGGCGGTGTACGATGCGATGCGCTTTATCAAGCCGGACGTCGCGACGATTTGCATGGGCATGGCGGCCTCCATGGGCTCGATCCTGTTGACCGGCGGTGCACCCGGCAAGCGATACTCCTTACCGCACACGAAAATTTTGATCCATCAACCGTGGGTTTCGCAGATCGGCGGTCAGGCGACCGACGTCGAAATCGCCGCGCGCGACCTCATCGCGACCCGCCAGACGGTCGCCCGGATCTATGAGGAGACCACCAAAAAGCCGCTCGAACAAGTTTTGCGCGATATCGACCGCGACTACTACATGACGCCCGTGGAAGCCAAGGATTACGGGATAATCGACCATATTCTCGAAGATCGGCACAGCTTGCCGAGCCCGACGTAGCGCGTCCGAAGGAGGATCTCCCGTTCCTACGATGTTCCGGTTTGGGGAAGAGAAGGGCCAGCTGAAGTGTAGCTTCTGCGGGAAGTCCCAGGAGCAGGTGCGCAAGCTGATCGCCGGTCCCGGCGTCTACATCTGCGACGAATGTATCGAGCTGTGCAACGAGATCATCGAAGAAGAGCTCTACAAAAACGTCGATGAGAATCTGCGCCTTCGCAACATCCCCAAACCCAAAGAGATCAATCACATCCTCAATCAGTATGTGATCGGTCAGGACCGCGCGAAGAAATCGCTCGCTGTAGCGGTGTACAATCACTACAAGCGCGTAAACGCCGGCGGCACGGCCGACGACGTCGAGTTGCAGAAATCGAACATCCTGCTGGTCGGTCCGACCGGCTCGGGCAAGACGTACCTGGCGCAAACGCTGGCAAAAATACTCGACGTGCCGCTGGCGATGGCCGACGCTACGTCGTTGACCGAGGCCGGCTATGTCGGCGAAGACGTCGAGAACATTCTGCTCAAGCTCATCCAAGCTGCCGACTACGACGTCAAACGGGCCGAAAAAGGCATCGTCTACATCGACGAGATCGATAAGATCGCGCGCAAGAGCGAGAACCCGTCGATCACGCGCGATGTCTCGGGTGAAGGCGTGCAGCAGGCGCTCCTCAAGATCCTCGAGGGCACGACGGCCAACGTGCCGCCGCAGGGCGGTCGCAAACATCCGCATCAAGAGTTCATCCAGATCGATACGACCAACGTGCTGTTCATCTGCGGTGGTGCGTTCGACGGTCTGGAGCGTATCATCGAGGCGCGAGTCGCTGCCAACAGCATGGGCTTCCGAGCCACGCCGGAGGGCAAGCGCGACGTTCGCGTCGGCAAACTACTGCAACAGCTCATGCCCGAGGATCTGCTCAAGTTCGGGTTGATCCCGGAGTTCATCGGTCGCTTGCCGATCGTCGTGACGCTGGATGCGCTCGACGAGCTGGCGCTACGCCGGATCCTTACCGAACCGCGCAACGCGCTCGTGCGTCAGTTCCAAAAGATCCTGAACATGGACGGGGTCGACCTTCAGTTTACAAAGGAAGCGCTGGTCGCGATCGCTGCCAAAGCGCAAACCCGTAAGACCGGTGCGCGTGGATTACGTTCGATTTTGGAAGAGACGATGCTCGAGGTTATGTACGATCTTCCGTCGTTGCAAGGCGTCAAGAAGTGTATCGTCAACAAGGACGTCATCGAGAAGAAAGAGGCGCCGACCTTGATCTATCACGAGCAGAAAAAGGATATGCCCGCCTAGCGCCGTTCCCTACGGCGCTAGAAACAAGTGCTCGGGTTTATCCGCGCAGTTGGTCGTCCCTGGGCACGGCAGCATAAACTGCGGCGCGGCACTTGCTTTTAACGGCAACGCCCAAACGCTCAATGCTCCGCTCGAGTTATCCAGCGTGTAAAACACGCTGCGCTGCGGATCGGCAATCAGCGCGCCGACGATCGTGTTGACGGTTGCATCCGGAAACGGTCCAGTTACCGGAAACGGTTGTACGAACTGCGCCATCGCGTTAATGGGCGGCGGGGGCGGCGAACCCGGCGGCGGCGAGCGCAACAACCCAGTATATTGACCCAGGAGCACCGGATTTGGATTGGGATTGGTTGCCGCGTACTGGCTGGCATCCACGAAATCGGCTTGACCGAGGTTGACGCCTTCCGGCGATGGCGGCTTCGCATAGGGAAACGAAATCTTGAACAGGCCCGATCGATCGGTTGCGGCTTGATTTGCGTACACGTACAACGCCGCGTTCACGTCGAATCGTCCTTGGATCAGGCCGGTAAACCCGGCCGCCTTGGTGCCCGGCGCGCCGAAGGCAATCGTGAGGCCGGCTACGCTGTTCGAGCGAATCGGCGCCGTGAGTTCCGAAATCTCTCCGCCGAGATTGTTGAACAGCCACAAATTGTTGTTGGGGTCGTACTCGATATCGACCAAATCGGCGCCGGCCGGTCCTATTTCCGTAATCGCCGGCGTCAATTTGAGCTTCAGTTTGGCGTGCGATGGATCCAGCGATCGAATCGGGCGTCCGAACGTGTAGATATCTTGGTCGGTAGCGATGGCAATGGTGCCGTACGGATCGACGGCGATTTGCGGCGGTACTGCGGCCGTGTCCGATTCAACAAACGATTGGATCGGTCTCGAGCCGGCTTGCAGCGGCAGCGCATATTGGTACAGGATGCCGTAGTGATCGACGTACAGCGTTCCGGGC
>DASXXU010000158.1:0-8863 GCA_036502885.1 Candidatus Tumulicola sp. | reverse complement strand
GAGATCGGCGTCTTGCAGTTCGCGTAGATACTCCGCGAGGACGGCCGCCTTCTCGTTCGTTCCGGATCGTTCTCCGATCGCTTGCGCTACGCGCGCGAACCCGCGCACAGAACCCTACGGAAGCTCTACTCGGTACAACGGGGTGTCGTCGACCCACATGCGTTGTTGCTGCGTTCCGGCACGTGCGTCGAACCGGACGATCGAAGAACCGAGCGAGAACGTGCCGTCGGAACGCGGCGTCAACGGAGCCGTTCCATCCAGCGTAAGATGGTTCTTAACGATCAGTACCCGGGTTACCGTCGTCGGCAATGCTGCAAATTCGTTCTCGTATCGTCCCACGAGCGCGTCCCAACTCGCCGGATGCGAGAACGTTCGTGGTCCGGCGTACCGTTCGTTCGCGTACCAGTCCGATCCGTAGTTGGCTTCGACGATGCGGCCGTTGCGGTCGCGTCCAAAGTTCAACTCGTAAAGCTCGAAGTTTTTTGAATCGACCCAGAACGTGTCGTCACCGCGTGGGTACAGCGCGGCCGTTTCGTTGCCATCGGTCAACGAGAGCTGGCCGGTGGACTCGGCGACTGAAAATCGACGCCCGCCCGCCGAAGAATAGGTGCCGGTATATTGTTCGGCACGGTCGACGTGTCGCAGGTCGGGTGCGGTCGGCGGTTGAGGCAAAGCTTGCCCGAGACTTTGCGCGCGAAGCACTTGCATGGCGTACAAGACGATCGCGCACGGATGTAACGGCGCTTCGACGAGATTCGCCATCGCGACGACGCCGAATCCGCGCGTGAGATTCATGAGCGTGCAGGCGGTGTAACCGGACACGCCGCCCGTATGTCCGACGACCCGGTCGCCGCCATCGCTCTCGATGGACAGACCGAATCCATACTGGCGATAAAACTGCGGCGCTTCGGCCAACTCCGGCTCGGCCGCGCCGGCCGGTTTGCCGTTGTTAAGCCGATCCGGGTGCGTCATGCGGTCGAACGCGCGTTGCGAGATCAGTTGGTTCCCGTTGGCCGTACGCCCGCCGTTGAGGAAGAAGCGCATGTAGCGTGCCATGTCCTCGGGTGTCGCCAGCACCGAACCGGCCGGGTCGACGAAATCGATCGACGGTGATGGAACCAGCGCGGGATGCAGCGTGCCCGGCCGATCGTTGTCGCGCCATTGGTATCCAAGCGCCGCGCTTGCAAGCATTTGCGGTGTAAACACCGGCGACGTCGCCGTCATTCCGATGCGATCCAACACGCGCGCTTGCACCGAATCGCTCCATGGACGCCGGTCGAGCGTCGAAAGGATCGTTCCGGCCGTGTCGTAGCCGTCGTTCGAATACGACCACGACGTGCCCGGCGGGAACAAGACGCGTGCTTTTGCGAGCGAGACGACGTTGTAGCGATAGGCCGGTTGCGAGGCGTAGTCGTCGGGGATGCCGGCCGTATGCGAAAGGATTTGATGCACGAGCACGGGTTTGCCGCCCGAATTGATGCGAAACCACGGCAAGTAACGTCGCACCGGCTGGTCGAGCTGCAACGAACCCGCGTCGTACAGTTGCATCAACGCGAGCGCCGTCATCGATTTCGTAATCGAACCGATTGCGAAGCGCGTGTCCGGCGTCACCGGCGTTTTAGCATCGGTGTTCGCGTAGCCAAGCGTGATGGTGTCGATGGTGCCGTTGGCGTTGGTTATCGCGACCGAGAGGCCGGGCGTCCCTTGCCGCTCCATCGCCACCGGCGCGAAAGCCCGTATGGCGGCCAGCGCCTGTGCTTGGGTCGGCGGCGTTTGGGCTCCAGCCGGTACCGCAAAGGTCGCCAGCATCGCGGCGACCGGCAAAATCCAAGCTTTGCGGCATTTTATAGTTTTACGCGCCATCGTCGAGAGGTTAGGCGCACGGCGACGCAAAGCCCCGGTGCGGAAGTGCAACGCCCCGGTCGGGGGGAGAGGTCTACAGCTATACCATGGCACGCATCTACGAAAATCTCGCCGATACGTTCGGCAACACGCCGCTGGTAAAGATCCCGCGCGTGAACCGCGGGCTACCGGGAACGGTGCTCGTGAAGATGGAGTCTTTCAATCCCGCGGGTTCGGTAAAGGATCGGATCGGCGTGGCGATGATCGAGGCGGCGGAGCGCGATGGACGGTTGCGTCCCGACACCACGATTTTGGAAGCCACCAGCGGTAACACCGGCATCGCCCTCGCGTTCGTCGCGGCAGCCAAGGGTTATCCGCTAATCCTGGTGATGCCGGAAACGATGACGATCGAGCGTCGCAATCTCTTGAAGGCGTACGGAGCGCAGGTCGTGCTAACGCCTGGACCCGAGGGGATGCCCGGCGCGATTCGCAAGGCCGAAGAAATTTTCAACGCGTCGCCGTCGCGATATTTTCAGCCCAAACAGTTCGACAATCCGGCCAATCCTGAAATTCATCGCCGTACGACCGGCGAAGAGATCTGGCGCGATACCGACGGACAAGTCGACGCGTTCGTCGCCGCGGTTGGAACGGGCGGTACGATTACCGGCGCGGGCGAGGTCCTCAAGGAGCGCAAAGCCGGTATCCGTGTCATCGCGGTCGAGCCGGATGCTTCGCCCGTGCTATCCGGTGGAAAGCCCGGACCGCACAAGATTCAAGGCACCGGTGCTGGCTTCGTACCGTCGATTCTCGATACGTCGGTGTACCAGGAAATAATTCGCGTTACCGACGCGGATGCGATCGCAACCGCTCGACGTTTGGCGCGCGAAGAGGGAATGTTGGTCGGGATTTCGGCCGGCGCGAACGTATGGGCGGCGTTGCAGGTAGCGGCGCGTCCGGAGTTTGCCGGCAAGACGATCGTCACGATCGGCTGCGACACCGGCGAACGGTATTTAAGCAACCCGGTCTTTGCCGAACAGGAAGCCGTGGTCGTCGAGCCCGCGCTGGTCTGATCTCCAGTTGAGCGTTGAAGTCACGCGCGGCGATTCGATCGAATCGCTGCATCGGGTCTCCGCGTGTGCCGTCGACGTTCGCGGACGCGTTCTATTGTCGCGCGGCGACGTGGACGTTCCGATCTATCTTCGTTCGTCGGCCAAACCGTTTATCGCCGGAACGGTCGTTGCAGCCGGAGCCGTCGAGCGGTTTGGTTTCAGCGCTTCCGAGATCGCCGTAATGGCTGCGTCGCATTACGGCGAGCCGTTCCATATCGAGGCGGTGCGTTCGATCCTTGCCAAAATCGGCTTGACCGAATCGGCGCTGCAATGCGGTCCGCAACTGCCGTTCGACGAGGCGTCGGCGCGCGCGATGATTCGCTCGGGCACCGACCCGACGGCCATCTACAACAACTGCTCGGGAAAGCACGCCGGCATTTTGGCGTTATCCAAACTGCTGGGCGCCGATACGGCCAGCTACCTCGAGCTATATCATCCCGCACAACAGCAAATTTTAGCGTTTTGCGCGCGGGCTCACGACGACGATCCATCGACCTGGCCGATCGGGGTGGACGGGTGCGGCATCCCCGTATATGCAACGAGTTTGCGGCGCGCGGCGCTTGCCTTCGCGCGCCTCGCAGACCCCGCCAACTATGCGATTGAAGACGATGCGCGCGCGCTCGTCGTCGTAGCCGACGCGATGCGCGCAAACCCGGAGTTCGTATCGGGAACCAACCAACTCGACACGGTGCTCATGCAAACCAGTGCGGATCTGGTGTGCAAAGGCGGAGCCGAAGGCGTTCACGGCGTCGGCATCGTGAGCCGCGGCGCCGGCTACGCCTCGAAAGTGATCGACGGTAACGGTCGTGCCCGCGGCCCCGGAACCGTCGCCGCGCTGCGGGCCCTGGGCGCGCTCGACGATGCCACGTTTGCCAAACTGCAATCGTTCGGCGAACCTGCCGT
This sequence comes from Candidatus Tumulicola sp., assembly GCA_036502885.1. Lineage (GTDB taxonomy): Bacteria > Vulcanimicrobiota > Vulcanimicrobiia > Vulcanimicrobiales > Vulcanimicrobiaceae > Tumulicola. Next base: position 5,009 of record DASXXU010000158.1, on the reverse strand, counting down.
TTCGAATTGGGCCGGACGGCCGGTCGGAGCGATTCGCGCTCGCGGCTTTGAAAGCGTATCCTGATGCCGGCGACATTCTCGAGCAAATACCTCGACGCGCTCGAACAACGCGTACTGTTATTCGACGGTGCGATGGGTACGCAGCTCATGGCGATGGAGCTCGGGCCGGCCGATTACGGCGGGAACGATCGTCTCGGTTGTCACGAAGCGCTGGTGCTCGAACGCCCCGACGTTGTCGAAGCGATCCACACGGCGTATCTCGAGGCCGGCGCCGACGTCGTCGAAACCGATTCGTTTATGGGTTCGCGGCTCAAGCTTTCCGAGTACGGCTTAGGCGATCGAACCGCCGAAGTCAATCGCCGAGCGGCTGAAATCGCGCGCGCCGCGTGCGATCGATTTAGCACGCTGGAGCGGCCGCGTTTCGTCGCAGGGTCGATGGGACCGACCGGAATGTTGATCTCATCCTCCGACCCGGCGTTATCGAAGATTACGTTCGCGGAGTTGGCGGATATCTACGGCGAGCAGGCACGCGCGTTGGTCGAAGGCGGCGTCGACGTGCTGCTGCTCGAGACCATGCAAGACATGCTCGAGCTCAAGGCCGCCATTAGCGGCATCGTACGCGAGTTCGAGCGCGGGTTGCGCCGGGTCGCGATCCAAACGCAGCCGACGTTGATCCAAGAAGGACGGATGCTGCTCGGAACCGATATCCGAGCCGTCACCGCGACGCTCGACGCGTTGCCGGTCGACGTCATCGGATTGAACTGTTCGACCGGACCATCGCAAATGCGCGATTCCGTGCGGTATTTGTGCGAGCGTTCGCGTTGCCGCGTCAGCGTTATTCCAAATGCCGGCTTGCCGCTGATGGGACCGGCCGGTGAAACGATCTACCCCGAAACGCCCGAACAGTTGGCGCGCGAGCTACGCGACTTCGTCGCGTTCGGCGTCGACGTCATCGGCGGATGTTGCGGAACGACGCCGGCACATATCGTCGAACTGCGCCGCGCGGTCGACGAGTTGACCGAACGCCCGCGGCGCGTCTTGCCGGCGGCGTCGCCGCGCGACGACCGCCGCCCGCAGGCGGTCGCGTCGGCCATGACCGCCGTCGAGCTCGAACAGCAGCCACGCCCGTTCGTCGTGGGCGAGCGAATTAACGCACAGGGCTCGCGCAGAATCAAACGCTTGTTGTTGGCCGACGACTACGACGCGATCGTCGAGGTCGCGCGCGAACAAGTCGAGGGCGGCGCGTACGCGCTGGACATCTGCTGCGCCCTCACCGAACGGCCGGATGAAGTCGAACAGATGCGCGAGCTGGTGCGCAGGTTTTCGCAATCGACCCCGGCGCCGTTATTCATCGACTCGACCGAGCCGTCTGCCGTTGTAGCAGCGCTCGAGAGCGACCCCGGGCGTGCCGTGATCAATTCGGTGCATCTCGAGGCCGGGCGTTCGAAGATCGATGTGCTGCTGCCGATGGCGGTGACGCACGGTGCCGCGGTGATCGCGCTGACGATCGACGAATCCGGCATGGCCAAGACCGCCGAAACGAAGCTCGCCGTAGCGCGCCGAATATACGAGATCGTCGTCGACGAGTACGGTATACCACCCGGCGCGCTGATTTTCGACGCGCTGACGTTCACGTTGGCAACCGGCGAGGCCGAGTTTCTTACGTCGGCGGTTGAAACGATCGAGGGTATTCGCGCGATCAAACGCGAGCTGCCCGGGGTTCTCACGTCGCTGGGCGTATCCAACGTGTCGTTCGGTCTGGCGCCGAGCACGCGCGCCGCGTTAAACTCGGTCTTTCTGCACCATTGCGTCGAGGCCGGCCTCGATATGGCGCTGGTGCATCCGAACGACATCACGCCGTATCCCGAACTTGAAACGGACGTGCGCGAAGCGTGCGACGACTTGATCTTCAATCGCCGGCCCGACGCGTTGGCGCAACTGATCGAGCGTTTTGCGGGCGATGCTGGAACCGCACAAAAAAATCTTGCGGTCGACGACGATATCGATGCGACGCCGGCCGAACGCGTGCATCGCGCCATACTCTTACGGCGCAAGGAAAACATCGAGTCGAAAATCGACGCCGTGTTGGCCGAACGTACGCCGGTCGAAACGCTCAACGAAGTCTTGCTTCCGGCGATGAAAGAAGTAGGCGACCGCTTCGGGCGCGGCGAGCTGATCCTGCCGTTCGTCTTACAATCCGCCGAGGTGATGAAGAAGGCCGTCGGTTACCTCGAACAGTTTCTAGAAAAACGCGAAGGTTCGACCAAAGGCACGGTCGTGATCGCAACCGTGTTCGGTGACGTGCATGATATCGGCAAGAATCTCGTCAACACGATCCTTTCCAACAACGGCTACACCGTCGTCGATCTCGGAAAGCAAGTGCCGATCAACGTTATCCTGGATAAGGCCGTCGAGGTGGGCGCCGATGCGATCGGCCTCTCGGCACTGCTCGTTTCGACCAGCAAACAGATGCCGATCTGCGTACAAGAACAAGATGCCCGCGGCTTGTCGTTCCCGGTGATCGTGGGGGGCGCCGCGATCAACCGCGACTTCGGGCGGCGCATCGCCTTGCTCGACGAAGGCAAGCGATTCTTCGAGCCCGGGTTGTTCTACGCAAAGGACGCGTTTGAAGGCCTCGAACTGATGGACGCGTTGACCGGCGGCGGTTCGCGCAAGGACGAACTCTTGGAACGCACGCGCGACGCCGCGCTCACGCAACGCGCGCGTCCGGCGGTGGCTGCCCCCACGACCGCGCGAATTTCGGCGGTAAAGAACGAGCTCGCCGACGTTCCTACGCCGCCGTTTTGGGGCGCGCGCACGATCGATTCGATCGATCTCACAAAGTTGTGGCCACGCTTCGATAAGCGCAGCCTGTTTCGCTTATCGTGGGGCGCTTCGAATACCAAGGGCGATGCCTACGACCGGCTGTTACGCGACGAGTTCGAGCCGCGCTTACAGCGGTATATCGAACGAGCGCAACGTGGCGAGATCTTGCAACCGCGCGCTGCCTACGGGTACTTCCCGGCGAGCGGCAGCGGGGACGACGTCGCGATCTACGATCCGAACGATTCGGCCAAGGTGCTCGCGCGGTTCACGTTCCCACGACAAATCGGTGGCGAGCATTTGAGTTTGGCCGACTATTTGCGCGAGCCGAATGATGGGAGAGCGACCGACGTGGTCGCGCTGCAAGTCGTTACGATCGGTGCCGAGGCGTCGGAGCGCATCAACGAACTGCAAGATGCGGGCGACTATAGCGAGTCGTACTTTCTGCATGGATTTACCGTGCAGGCCGCCGAGGCGATGGCCGAGCTGACCCATCAACGCGTTCGGACCGAGCTTGGGCTCGCACCCGAGCGTGGCAAGCGGTACTCGTGGGGATACGGAGCCTGTCCGGATTTATCGCAACACCGCGACGTTTTCGCGTTGCTGGACGTAACGTCGCGTATCGGGGTCTCGTTGACCGACGCGTTCGCGCTCGTGCCGGAGCAATCGACGGCCGCGATCGTGATCCATCACCCGCGCGCCGCGTACTTTAACGCAGCCGCGGTTCGCGAATACGCTTCCTGACCGGCGCGTGACGAGTTCGGCCGTGGTGCGCGTTCGAGAAGCGCCGGCTTTCGAACAACTCCTCGAACTGCTGATCGAATACGAACGGAGTCTTCCGAAAGAGCTGCGACACGGGCCCGAGCCTGACATCCGTTCGGCCCAAGCGTCGTATAGCGAACCCAACGCGGCATTTATCGCGCTGCACGATGGCATCGCCTCCGGCTGTATTGCCGTTCGACGATTTGACGAGCATACGGCCATCGTGCAGCGGCTGTACGTGCAGCCCGAGTACCGGCGGACCGGTTCGGCCCGCGCGCTCGTGGCGGCGACGATTGATTTCTGTCGCGAAGGCGACTACCAGCGCGTCGTGCTGGATACCGAGCGCGACCAGCTGCCGGCGGCGTATCGCCTGTACGCCTCGATCGGGTTCGCGACGTGCGAGCCGTGCTATCCCGTCGCCTACGATAACGCCACGTTCATGGAGTTGCGCCTCTGAAGGCCGCACAGCGATAAAAGTATAACGGCGCTCGATGAGCGTTCAACTCATTCTGCATCTGGCTTTGGCGGTCGTGGCGGTCCTCATTATCGTCGCGCTCGTGCGTGCGCTTCCGCAGCATCGGGCCGGTTGGCCAAAACCGATCGAAGCGGCGATCGGCTTCGTAACGAACTTCTTCGATACGCTGGGCATCGGTTCGTTCGCCCCCACCACCTCGATGTTCAAGTTGTGGAAGCTCGTGCCCGACGAGCAGATACCTGGAACGCTCAACGTCGGCCACACGATCCCTACGATCGTCGAAGCGGCCATCTTCATCACGATCGTTTCGGTAGCACCGGTAACCTTGATAGCGCTGATCCTGGCCGCGGTAGCCGGCGCGTGGTTGGGAGCCGGCGTGGTCGCGCAACTTCCGCGACGCTTCGTGCAAATCGGAATGGGCGTCGCGCTGGTGGCCGCCGCGGTGCTGTTCATCATGAGCAACCTCGAGGGCAGCCATTTTGGTTTAGCCGGCGGCACCGCGCTCGGCCTAACCGGTACGCGCCTGATCGTCGGCATCGTCGTATGCTTCATCTTGGGAGCGTTGATGACGATCGGAATCGGAATGTACGCGCCCTGCATGATTCTGATTAGCTTGCTCGGGATGAACCCGATCGCGGCGTTTCCAATCATGATGGGTTCTTGCGCGTTCCTGATGCCTTTTGCCAGCTTGCGATTTATTCGCTATCGCGCGTTTTCGATGCGCGCGGCGCTGGGGCTGATGTTCGGCGGCATCCCGGGCGTGTTGATCGCCGCGTACATCGTAAAATCGTTACCGCTCGTCGCGGTGCGCTGGCTGGTGGTGATCGTCGTGATCTACGCCGCGATCGTAATGCTTCGCTCGGCGGCTGCAAAACGCGACCGGCCGGTCGGGCAAGACGACGATTTGGTGGACGTTACCTAGGCGAGCGTCCCTTGCGCCGGCACTTCG
>DASXXU010000157.1:0-6216 GCA_036502885.1 Candidatus Tumulicola sp. | reverse complement strand
GCGCCGTTCGTCGGCGAAACGTTACGCCTCGTGCGCCGGGCCCTCCCCGCAGACGTCGCGCTGATCGGCTTTGGCGGGGCGCCGTTGACGCTGGCTGCGTACGTCATCGAAGGAGGCGGCAGCAAGGATTTCGAGCGATTTCGTAGCCTGCTGCGCGCCGAGCCGGAAACGTTGCACCGTTTGCTCGACGCGCTGACGGATCTAACGATCGATTATCTGCGCATGCAAATAGAAGCCGGCGCCGACGCGGTGCAGCTGTTCGATAGTTGGGCGGGTTTGCACGACGAGGCCACTTTTCGTGAATTCGGCGTACCCTACGCGGCCCGCATCATGCGCGCGCTCGAATCGACCGGCGTCGTGCGGACGTATTTTGGCCTCAACGCGTCGCACTTGTTGAATGCAATCGACGAAATTCCGTCGGAGATCGTGGGCGTCGATTGGCGCACGAGCTTGCGCGAGGCGCGTACGCGTCTCGCGCGCACCATGCAAGGCAATCTCGATCCCGCAATATTGTTCGCCGATCGCGAAACCATCGTCGCGCAAACGCACACGGTGCTCGAGGACGGACGTGGCGGCGCGCACGTCTTCAATCTGGGCCACGGCATTTGGCCGGAAACGCCGCTGGATTCGGTGCGATTGCTGATCGAAACCGTGCACGGTTACGACCGAGATGAACGCGAACGCTAGCGACGCGCGCGATCGCGTCGCGCAATTCGTCAACGATACGCAAGCGCAAATGTGCGCGGCGTTCGGGCGCCTAGAGCCCAACGTTGCGTTTGCCGTGGACGATTGGGGCGCGGAACGTGGGGCACGGTTGGGCGGTTCGGGTTCGACCAGGGTGATCGCGGACGGTGCAACCTTCGAGAAGGGCGGCGTGAATACGTCGGTGGTAACGGGCGCGAAGCTTCCGGCTAGCGTGGTCGCGCAACGGCCCGAGCTGGAAGGTCACGGTTTCTTCGCAGCCGGCATAAGCGTCGTGATGCATCCGCGCAATCCCAACGCGCCCAGCGCGCACTGCAACGTGCGCTATTTCGAAACCCGCGCGGCCGACGGTTCGATCTCGGCATGGTGGTTCGGAGGCGGCGCCGACCTCACGCCGTTCTATCCATACCTCGACGACGTTCGCCGGTTTCATCGCACGCTCGAGGCTGCATGCGACCGTAGCGACGAGCGATACTATCCGGCATTTAAAGCCTGGTGCGACCGGTACTTCTGGCTGCCGCATCGCAACGAAGCGCGCGGCATTGGGGGCATCTTTTACGACTACTTAGACGAACGCGGATTCGGGCCGGCCGGCTCGAGAACGGTGTTCGAGCGCCCGCTTTCGTTCGATGCGGCGTTTACGTTTATGCGCGACATCGCCGCGGCATTTGTCGAAGCGTACGTGCCGATCGTCGAACGCCGCTCGCGCGAGCCGTACGGTGACGCCGAGCGCGCGTTTCAACGCTTGCGTCGCGGACGCTACGTCGAGTTCAATCTGCTGTACGACCGCGGAACGCTGTTTGGGTTGCAGAGTGGTGGCCGCACAGAATCTATTTTGATGTCGCTTCCGCCCGAGGTACGCTGGGCATACGACGAACGTCCGCAACCCGGCAGCCGCGAAGCCGAACTCGCATCCTTTTTGCAGCCGCGCGACTGGTTCGCGGAGAACCCGCTAGACAAATGAGCGCCAATCCAATCCTGCTGGTCAACCTCGGCTCGCCCGCGTCGACCGCGCACGACGACGTACGCCGCTACCTCGACGAGTTTTTGATGGACCCGTACGTCATCGACGTGCCGTTTCCGATTCGGGCGCTGATCGTACGCGGGTTCATTCTCCCGCGTCGGCCGGCGATGTCGGCCGAAGCGTACGACAAAATTTGGACCGAGGGCGGTTCGCCGTTGATCGTGATCTCGCAGCGCACGCGTGCCGCGTTGGAAGCGCGCATCGACGTGCCCGTCGGATTGGCGATGCGCTACGCGCAGCCGTCGATCGAAAACGGCATCGACGCGCTGTTGGAACGGTGCGAGCGTGTCGACGAACTCACGGTCGTTCCGATGTATCCGCAGTATGCGATGGCCTCGACCAAGACGGTCGAGGATGCGGTCGATGCGGCACTACGAAAGCGCGGCATCCCGTATCGCTTCGTTCCGCCATTCTTCGACGATCCCGGTTACCTCGACGCGATGCAAGCGCGGATGGCGCCCGCCGTCGGCGACGCGCAATACGTGCTGTTCAGCTACCACGGGATTCCGAAACGGCATCTGCGTAAAACGGATCCGACCGGCAAGCATTGCTTGAGCTCGGTGGATTGCTGCGATCTGCAGTCGGCGGCGCATGCGACGTGTTACCGCCATCAGTGCATCGTCACGACGCGTTTGCTGGCGCAACGTTTAGGGCTCGGACCGCAGGAGCATGGTTTGGCGTATCAGTCGCGCCTGGGCGGCGGTTGGCTTCGTCCGTACACCGATTTCGAGTTGGCCGAACTGCCGAAACGCGGCATCGAACGGATCGCCGTCGTTTGCCCGGCGTTCGTTGCCGACTGCCTCGAAACGCTCGAAGAGATCGACATGCGCGGCCGGCAAACGTTCCTGGACGCCGGCGGAAAATCGTTTACCTACATACCGTGTTTGAACGACGAACCGCCATGGATCGACGCGTTGGCGAAGCTTTGCCTCACGCCGCAAATCGCGGTCGAATGAAGATTGCCGTCGTCGGCGGCGGCTTGGCCGGTTGCAGCGTCGCGTGGCGATTGCGTTTGCAGCACGACGTCGTGGTATACGAGCCGGCCGGGCGAGCCGGCGGCGTCGTGCGTTCCGAGCGCTTCGAGGACTTCGTCTTCGATTGTGGGCCAAACGGTTTCTTAAGCAATGCGCCCGAAATCGGCCAACTGGTCGACGAGGTCGGATTGCGCGAACGCTGCGTGCCGGCCGCTTCGGCAGCAAAACGATACATCTATTGGGACGGGCGTCTGCATGCGGTTCCGTCGAAACCTCCGCAAGCGCTCGCGACGCGACTCGTTTCGCCGCTTGCGAAGTTGTCGGCGTTGCGCGACGTGTTCGCGCGGCCGCAGGACACCGATCCGGATGAAAGCGTCGATGCATTCTTTCGCCGCCATTTCGGCGAGCAGGTCGCTCGCCGCATCGTTGCGACCGCGTTGCTCGGCATCACCGCCGGCGACAGCACGCAAACGAGCGTCGGAGCGTTGTTCCCGCGCTTGCTGGAGCTGCAGCGCGAGCACGGATCGATCGTGCGCGCCGGAATGCGCGCGCGGCGTTCGCCCGGAACGCTCACCAGTTTTCCCGCCGGCATGCAATCCTTGAGCGACGCGTTGATGCACGGTTTGGGCGAGCGGTTGCGCACCAACACGACGGTAACGTCGATTGCACGCGACGGTGCGGGCTGGCGCGTACGCTCGCAAGGCGACGGCGACGAACGCTTCGACGCGCTCGTGCTGGCCACGCCGGCCGACGTAACCGCGGCCTTACTGGAGTCGGTGGACGGCGCGCTCGGCGACCTGCTGCGCGGGATCGAATACGTGCCGATGCGGGTGGCCGGCATCGCGTTCGCACGCGCCGACGTGCCGGGCGATCTGGATGCGTTCGGATTTCTCGCCGCGCGCGGACAGGGGGTGCGAATTCTCGGCGCGCTCTATACGTCGTCGCTGTTCCCGTCGCAAGCGCCGCCGGACGTCGCGTACTTTCGCGTGTTCCTCGGGGGCGCATTCGATCCGCAGGCGGCAACGTGCGACGCCGAAACCGCACGCGCGATCGTACGCGAGGACTTGCGGCGGGTGTTGGGAATCGAGGCGGCCCCGCAATCGTGGCATGAGGTCGTATGGCCGCGGGCGATCCCGCAGTACGCCCTCGGTCACGCAGCACGCGTGCGGGCGATCGAGTCGCGAGCGCAGACGCTCGGAGCGATCGGGCTGACCGGAAATGCCTATCGCGGCGTCGGTGTAGCCGACGTCGTGCGCGATGCCTTCGCCGTCGCCGGGAAGGTCGAGGTTCTTTAGCTGGCTTTTTGGTGGACGGACGCGATGAGCGCGGCGCGCGAACGAACGCCGTAGGTCGAACGCACGCGGGCGGCGTGATTCTTGACCGTGTCGGGCGAGATTCCAAGCGTTTCGCCGATCGCCTTATCGCTCATACCGACGCACAGCAAGTCGAAGACTTTGCGTTGTGCGCGGGTCAACGATTCGAGCCGCGTGTCGTCGAGTTCGGCAACGCGACGTTGGATATCGCGGGCGACCGAGCTCTCGGAGAAGTCGGCGATCGCTTCGCTGGCGTTCTGTAGCCAGGTGCGCTCGTCGGTAAGCGAATGCAGAAGCAGCGCGGTTGCGGCCGCGCGCCAACCGTACTTCATCGATTGGAACACCGGGAAGGCATCGCGCAGTAGCGAGATGGCTTCGGGCCGGCGCCCGCACGAAGCGTACAGGGTCGCGCGCACGTAGTTTTCCATTGCGCCTAAACGGCCGTCTTGCGCCAGCGCGAGGCGCGGCGCGAGCGGGGTTTCGATCGCGTCGTACACGGCCAGAAGGCGTTCGGCGCCTTCCTTATCTTCATCGGCCGCGAGTTCGATGAGGTTCAGCAGCGCGATGCGTTCCTCTGTATCCGTGTTCCAGTTCATCACGAGCGAACTCTTGATCGAATGCCGCAACATCGCGTCGGCGCTGGTTTGCTGGCCGGCCATGCGTGCCAGATAGGCTTGATCGGCGTAGCAAGCGGTGATCCACAACGGCGTGGGTGCCAGGTCACGTGCGGCGTACGAATACTCGAGCGCCTTTTCGTGCGATCCGCGCAGCGCGCTGGCCCACGCCAAGCCGCGAAGCGTCAGAAAGTGCTGTTCCTTTAGATCGTCGGTCCACTCGAGCGTGTCGGCTACGTGTTGGGCGAATGCATATGCGTCCGGCGCGGCGATCTCGCGAACGAGATGGACGAGCGCTTGCGTTGCATGTGCGAGCACGTAGGCGTCATACGCTCCGGGCGTATCGCTCACGAACGTGCAGGTTTGCTGCAGCCAGCCCAGTTGCTCCGCGAAGCGTCCCTCCGCCGAGGCGAGCCACGAGCGGCGTAGCAGCCACAAACCGTAGAGCGACGGCTCCTCGCGCACGTCGACCGAGGCGAGTGCAGCTTCCATCACCGGGGCCGATTTTTGCGACCAGCCGATGGTGAAGCGCGCGTTCGCGATTTCGAACTGAACCTCAGGGGGTAGTTCTCGCGGACGAATTCTGCCTAGGGCTCTGCGAGCCATGTCGACATGGCCGCATGCGGAATGGCACACCGATTCGAGGGCGTGCAGAAGCGCGTCCTCGTCGGAAGTAGTTGGCCGAAGCTCGACGATCTCGTCGAGAGCATCTTTCGCCATTTGCAGTCGCAACAACGCGCGTACGCGTAGGATGCGTTCTGCAAAATTAGACGAGCGAGCTGTCGTCTCTAGGAACTCGGTGAGACGACCCTGGCTGTAAAACTGGAGCGGTACCAAACGAAATTAACTCCCTGCTCCTAAACGGCGTCTCCGCATTCGGTGCTCTGAAGTTTGCTTGCCAAACCGCTTACACTTCATACCAAACGATACCTCTCAAGCATTCCCCAGGTATTATGCGGGTTTGATGAGAGAACGAAAGTGTGAAGCGAATCGTTTAGCGCATCGTTACCGGGATTGGTCCTCCGGGGGTATCCGTCGGAATCGGTCCACCGGGAGTATCGGCACTGTGTACTGCTGCTGCTGCTACCGGGATCGGTCCGCCGGGCGTGTCATTGGGTTGAACGATTGCGAGCAAAAATGCGAGAAGAAAATCCACTTTTTGACACCTTTTTCAGAGCGTGGGGGGCTATTTCTAGTACAAAAGTACTAAATTGGGGCTGAGTGACCTGCTTGGAAAGCCGCCGGGGCAGGCGGAATTTTTTCGCGGCCGCTTCCTTAGAAGGCGGCCGCGGTTGGTCTGGTAAGCGCCGCTTCTATCGCAAAGCAAGCGGGCGAGCGGCGGCGGTAAGGTAGTACCCGTTCTCGCCCGGTGACTCGCGCCGGACCCGGTTGACGATCAAACCGAGAAGGTTGTCGATCCCCATGCTCTTGACGTACGAGATGACCTCGCGCGTCGACCGCGTTCCGGTGGTGTCGGCCGAGACGACCAGGACCGTGCCATCCACTTTGTCGGCAAGCAGGGCGGCGTCCACGACCGGGAGCACGGCCGGGAGGTCTACGATGACGATGCGGTAGCCACGGGTCTCGGC
>DASXXU010000156.1:0-1848 GCA_036502885.1 Candidatus Tumulicola sp. | reverse complement strand
CGATACGAGAACGCGCGCGCCGCCATCGCGTGGCTCACATCCGTCTTGGGCTGCACGGAAAACGTCGTGTACCCGGGCGAGGGCGATACGATCGCGCACGCACAACTCGAGATCGCCGGCAATCTCTTTATGCTGGGCAGCCTTAAGCCCGGCGATCACGCCCGCGGCCCTTCGATCGCCGAACGCATCGGCGCGGGAACGTATATCGCCTTCGACGACGCCGAATCGATCGACGCACTATACCGGCGGGTAACCGCGGCCGGCGCCGACATCATCCGCGAACTTCAAGATACCGACTACGGTTCGCGCGAGTTTGGCGTGCGCGATCCCGAAGGACACATGTGGAGTTTCGGAACCTATAAACCGCAAGCCGGGGCGTAGGCGACGCTTTCAACTGCCGTCGGGCCAAGCGCCTCTGTGCGCGATCACCGGAAATTGCGGGAGATTGCGCCCCGGATTCGTTACGAACGCTTCGGTCTGACGACGGTATTCGCTCGCAGCGCGCCAGCCGTTCGATGGCGGGATCAGCCCGGTACCCAGTAACGACACCACGCCATCGCACGAATCGATGATGTATTCGAGCAGCCCGCGCAGCTTGGCAATTTCACTTACCCCTACCCGCTCGCGCCAGTCGTTCTCGACCGCATCGCGGCGCCTCTCGAAGGCGGACCATGCTTCGACTCCGCTATCGTTGAGCGCGATCGCGGGCGAACGTCCGCGACGCGTTTGCGCGATCAGCTTTTTAGCCGCCAAGAACGTTATCGACGACGCGATCGCGCGCTGCGAAACGCCGGTCTCAGCCAGAAGGTCGCGTATTGGCAGTTCTTCTCGTGCGATCGCGCGCACGACGTTGTCGCCGATCGCCATAGAAAGCGTCAAGTCGTTTTCGACCGACTCGGCCGCAGCGACAAGCAATCGCGCAAGCAAAGCGTACAGGGGCGAAGGCGTATCGAACGGAGCGCTACGATCGGCGCCGACACGCATCCCGTAACCGCCGACCGGCAAGTACGGTGCGAAGGCGCGCAGCCGATCGCCGGCACGCTCCAGGGCAGCCCGCAGCGCCGTGATCTCGCTGGATCCGAAGCGCCCTTTCCAGCGACATTCGATCTCTTCGGCCAGCGTGCGCCAGGCGCTAAGCGCCGCGCGGCCACCCATTGAAGCTCGCAGCACCCAACTCGCCTTTTCGGAGCTAGGCTCGTCCCGTGGCGGCACGATATCGAGGTAACCCCACCAGCGGATCGCGCGAACCAGCACGTTGCGCACGGCCTCTTTGGATAGTCCGGCGCGGCGCGCGAACTCGCGGGTCGTAGTCCCATCGTCGTCGATGTGGCGCAGATACAGCGCCCACATACCGATCGAGGTCAGCCATGGCAAATGCTCGTCAGCGGTGTCGCCTTCCAGCGTCGTTCGATGCGGCACGCGCTCCTCAAAAGCGTTGTCGCACTCGATCGCAAACGCGACGAATGCTTGGGAAAGCAGCGCGGTAAGCGGCTTCACGACATCGGTTCGCGAACCCATTCGCTACCTTCTTTTGGGTGAGGAGCGTAACGCATGTTGAAATTGGTCGCGGCGACTGTAGCTTGCACCACGTTTGCCGCATGTTCGTTCTCGAGCGCGCCGCCACAAGCGCCGGCCGCACAACTTCCGTCGATACGACGGGATGCTCCGGTCGTCGGCGGCTGCCAAATCTTTCCCACGAACAATCCTTGGAACACGGACATTTCGCAGTACCCGCTGGATCCAAATTCCGACGCCTACATCGCGGCGTTGCCCGGAAATTTGCATCCCGATTTTGGACAGAACCCGCATTACGGCATCCCGTTCGTAATCGTACCGAAGAATCAGCCG
>DASXXU010000155.1:0-21580 GCA_036502885.1 Candidatus Tumulicola sp. | reverse complement strand
GTCGACGTCACGACCGATAAGGTCGATGTCGAAGTGCCCGCCACCGCGTCCGGCGTGATCGCACAGATTCTGGCGGGCGCAGGTGAGACGGTCGCCGTCGGCGCCGTTTTGGCCGAGATCGACACGTCGCGCACCAACGGTCAGGCCGCGGGTTCGGGGTCGAACGGCTCGTCTGCGGTCATCGCTAGCGAACCGGTGCCGGTCGACGTTACCCTGCCCGAGATGGGCGAATCGGTGACCGAAGGCGCCGTCGTCGAGGTACGCCGGCTGGTCGGCGATTGGGTCGAAGAGGGCGACATCCTCGTCGAAGTGACGACCGATAAGGTCGATGTTGAGGTACCCGCACCGTCCGCCGGTCGCATCGTACGCATCGATGTAAAAGCCGGAGATACGGTCGCGGTCGGCGCGCCGTTGATGCAACTGGATGCGGCCGGAAGCGCCCCTCCGAAAAACGCTGCGGCGCCGGCGAGCCCAGCGGCCCCGCGAAGCTCGAAGGCCGCTCCCGAGAGCATTGCCCCGGTGCGCAACAATGCTCCGGCCGATCAGCCCGCCCGGCGCATGGCCGGGCGGCTCGATGTAGATCTGTCGCTCGTGCGGGGCTCCGGACCGAATGGGCTGATCTTGCGCGGCGACGTGCTCTCGCAAGCCGATAGCGCGCGCCGCCGGGCTTCATCGAACGGAACGCAGCCCACCGCGGCCCTACCGATTCCGGCCGATGCGATCGTGACGCCGTTGCGCGGCCCGGCCGCGGCGCTGACCTCGTACATGGATCAAAGTCTTACGATTCCAACCGCGACGAGTTTCCGAACGATTGCGGTCGACGTGCTCGACGCGAGACGCGCGGAGCTCAATGCAGCGTTGCGCGCCGCGGGTCGAAACGAGAAGATTTCGTTCACGCATTTGATTGCATATGCGCTCGTCAGCGCCGCGCGCCAGATGCCGTTCGTTACGTACTCGTTCCGCCGCGATGAAAACGGCGCACCGCAACGCATCGAGGCCGGCATTCATTTGGGGTTGGCGGTCGATAGCGAACGCAAGGACGGCAGTCGCTTTTTGGTCGTACCGGTGATCAAGAACGCCGCGACGCTGAATTTCGCCGATTTTCGCCGTGCGTACGAAGAGTTGGTCGCGAAAGCGCGCGATAACAAACTTGGAGCCGACGATCTGCAAGGCGCGTCGTTCACCTTGACAAATCCCGGCGGCATCGGAACGGTCGCGTCGGTGCCACGTTTGATGACGGGCCAAGGCGCCATCGTCGCCGCCGGCGCCATCGGTTACCCGCCCGGTTTCACCGGCGCAAACGTGCAGTCGTTGCAACAGCTCGGCGTTTCGAAGATCATGCAGATGACGAACACGTACGATCATCGCGTCGTGCAGGGCGCGCAATCCGGCGAGTTCCTCAAGTACGTCGACGAGCTGCTGCAAGGCCGTCACGAATTGTACCAACGCGTTTTCGAAGCGTACGATTTGCAACCCGCGGCCGTCCCCGCTACCCCGAGCGCGCCGCGAACCGCGCAAGAAGCGCTACTCGCGCCGCCCTCGGACGAAATGCTGCGTGCCGTTGCCGCGGGCATGGCAATCGTTTCGGCGTATCGCCGCCACGGACACCTCGCTGCGAACCTCGATCCGCTCGGGACGGATCCGGTCGGCGATCCGTCGCTCGATCCGCAAACGTACGGTTTGACGCCCGCCATGCAGAGTGCGATTCCCGCCTCGGTGCTGCAGGTTAAGGTTCCGGGCAAAACGCTTGGCGACGTGTTGCCGCGTCTGCGCGAAACGTACAGCTCGACGATCGCCTACGAGATCGAACACATTTCGAACGCCACGCAGCGAGCGTGGTTGCGCGATTACATCGAATCCGGCAAGAACAAAGTGAAGCTGACGCCGGAAGGGCAGATCGAAGTGCTCGGGCGCTTGACGCGCGTCGATGCGTTCGATCGATACGTACGCAAAACGTTTTTAGGGCAGAAGACGTTTTCGGGCGAAGGTTTGGACGTAATGGTTCCGATGCTCGAAGAGATGCTCGATATGTTTGCCGACGACGGGATCGCAAACGCCGTGCTCGGTATGGCCCATCGCGGCCGCCTTAACGTCATCGCGCACGTCGTCAACACCCCGTACGAAGAAGTGATGACCGAATTCGAAGCCGCCCAGTATCGCGGCAAGCTCGGCGACGACGACGTTATGGGGGACGTTAAGTACCATCACGGCGCGACCGGAACGTACGTTACGGCAAAAGGTAAATCCATCGGCGTTACGTTGGCGCACAACCCCAGCCACCTCGAAGCGGTCGATCCGGTGGTGGAAGGCAGTGCGCGCGCCCTGCAAACGGATCACTCGCAGGGCGAGGCGCCGCACGAGGTGCGCCGCGCGGTACCGATTCTGATTCACGGCGATGCCGCATTCACCGGACAAGGCATCGTCTCCGAAGTCTTCAACCTGCAATCGTTGCGCGGGTACGCGACCGGTGGCACGGTGCACCTGATCGCCAACAACCAGATCGGATTTACGACCGACGCGGCCGACGCGCGTTCCACGCGCTATGCGTCCGACTTAGCCAAAGGCTTCGACGTGCCGATCGTGCACGTTAACGCCGACGATGTCGACGCATGCATCGCCGCGGTGCGCTTTGCGGTCGATTTCCGCCGGGCGTTCGGACGCGACGTCTTAATCGATCTGATCGGCTATCGCCGCTTCGGTCACAACGAACAAGACGAACCGGCGTACACGCAGCCGCATATGGCCGAGAAGATCAAAGCGCATCCGACGGTGCGCGAACTATTCGCCAACAAACTCGTGAATCAAGGCGTCCTGACGGCGGACCAGTCGCGGGCGATGGCCGACGACGTCGCCGCGCGATTGACCGAAGCGCGTAAATCCGTTAAAGGCATTTTGGCGACGCACTTGAGCGGACGCAAGATGTCGGGCAGCAACACGTTCGACGGCACCGAGCTCGCGAAGGTGGATCGCGCGCAACTGCTAGCGTGGAACGATCGCCTTACCGAAGCTCCCGCCGATTTTACGTTGAACCGCAAGCTCGCGCAACAGTTCGACCGTCGTCGCGCGACCGCCGCCGAGCGCGGGATCGTCGACTGGGGGACGGCCGAGGCGTTAGCGTTCGCGTCGTTGCTGACCGGCGGTACGCCGATTCGCCTTACCGGTCAAGACACCGAACGCGGAACGTATAGCCACCGGCACGCGGTCTTTCACGACTCCAAGCAACAAGCCGTGTGGATTCCGTTGCAACATCTATCCGGCACCCAGTCTTCGTTCGAAATCCACAACAGCCCGCTGTCGGAATATGCGTGTATGGGCTTCGAGTACGGTTACTCCACGCAAGAGCCCGAGGCGCTGGTATTGTGGGAAGCGCAGTACGGCGATTTCTTCAACGGCGCACAGATTATCGTCGATCAGTTCATCGCCGCCGGCCAAGCAAAATGGGGCGAGACGACGCGCCTGACGTTGTTGTTGCCGCATGGTTACGAAGGTGGCGGCCCCGAGCATTCCAGCGCGCGCTTGGAACGCTTCTTGCAACTCGTCGCCGAGGGCAATCTTCGCGTCGCGTATCCGTCGAACGCGGCGAACTACTACCATTTGCTGCGGTTGCAGGCTCGCTCGCCGTTAGCGGTGCCGCTGGTGGTGATGACGCCGAAGTCGCTGTTGCGCGCGGAGTCCGCGTCCGGTTCGCTCGACGAGATGGCCAATGGCGAGTTCCGGCCGGTCATCGACGACCCGCGCGATCTGCCGCGCGACGCCATCGAGCGCCTGATCCTGTGCAGCGGCAAGATCTACCACGATCTGGTCGCGCACGCCGGATACGCATCGCTGAAGAAAACGGCGATCGCGCGAATCGAGTTGTTGGCCCCGCTGCCCGCGGCCGATATCAACCGCACGATCGCAGCGTATCCCAATCTCAAGAAGATCGTTTGGGTTCAAGAAGAGCCGAAGAACATGGGCGCGCGCGCCTTCGTGCGTCGCCGCTTGCTGGAAAGTAAGCGCGACGGGTTCGATATCGAGTATATCGGCCGTGGCTATCGCGCCAGCCCCAGCGAAGGGTACGCCGGCCAGCACGCCGTCGAACAAGAACGTATCGTCTCGACCGCGCTGAGCGAGTAACGTTACCGCTCCGAAGGAGGAGCGCACGGGTCGTAAGGAACCGGCCGGTATGCCGTTTTTTCGCCATGCGAGCGCCGCTATTGCGGCCTGTCTGATCGTTTCGGTCGAATCCGCCGCCCCTTCGGTGGCTGCGTCGCCATCTGGGCTGACGTATCCGACGCCGCCGACCGATGGCACCGTCGATACGTACTACGGAACGCAGGTACCCGATCCGTACCGCCCGCTCGAAAGCATCGATTCGGCGGCAACCCAAGCGTGGGTGGCTGCCGAAGCGCAGTTAACGCGTTCCTACCTCGACGCGATCCCACAGCGCGACACGATCAAAGCCCACCTGCAGTCGTCGGTGAACTACGAGCGTTACAGCCTGCCGTTTCATATGCGCGACCAATACTTCTACACGTACAATTCGGGTTTGCAGAATCAGTCGGTGCTGTACACCACGCGCGGGTTGAACGGTACGCCGCGCGTCTTGATCGATCCGAATACGATGTCGAAGGACGGCTCGACCACCGTTAGCGGCGAGACGCCGAGTTGGAATGCCAAACTGCTCGCGTACGCGACGCAGAACTCCGGATCCGATTGGCAGACGTGGCACGTGCGCGATATCGCGTCCGGGAAAGATCTCTCCGACGAACTCGTCTGGAGTAAATTTGCAGCCGTCTCTTGGCTAGCCGACGACAGCGGTTTTTACTACGAACGGTATCCGGCGCCGGCGGCCGGGCAAACCTATAAGGCGGCACTCTCGGGGCAGTCGGTCTATCTGCATCATTTAGGAACCCCGCAGAGTTCCGACACGCTGTTTTACGATCGTCCGGATCACAAAAACTGGTTTTACGGCGCCCAAGTGTCCGAGGACGGACGCTACGTCGTGTTATCCACTTCGGACACCACGTCGATCAATAATCGGATCGGCTACGTCGACCTCCACGATCGTGCGCATAAATTTCACGAACTGCTATGGAAGAACGACGCGCAGTGGGGTTACGTCGATAATTTCGGGCCGGTATTTTATTTCACGACGACCATGGGCGCGCCCAACACGCGGCTCGTCGCGATCGACGTTCGCCACCCGGACGTGGTAAAGACGGTCATCGCGCAGTCGAAGTTTGCGCTCTCGAACGTGTCATCGGTCGGCGGGCGCTTCATCCTGTCGTATTTAGAGGACGCGCATTCGGCGGTCCGCGTTTACGACCGCGCCGGGCGTTTCGTTCGCGAGGTTTCCCTCCCCGGGCTTGGGGACGCCAACGGTTTCGGCGGCTTCCGGCACGACCGCACCACGTTCTACTCGTACGCCGGTTGGACGACGCCCACCACGATCTATTCGTACGACATCGCGACGGGCGCGAGCACCGTGTATCGCAAGCCGCGCTTATCCTTCGATCCGTCGCAATATGAAACCAAAGAAGTGTTCTACCCGAGCAAGGACGGCACGCAGGTGCCGATGATGATCTCGTATCGCAAGGGGATGACGTTCGACGGTACCGCTCCCACGATTCTGTACGCCTACGGCGGATTCGATATCCCGATGACGCCGTATTTCTCGACGAGCATCGCGACGTGGCTCGAAATGGGCGGCGTCTACGCGGTCGCTAACATCCGCGGTGGCTCCGAATACGGCGAAGCGTGGCATCACGGCGGTATGCTCGGCAACAAGCAAAACGTATTCGACGATTTCATTGCCGCCGCCGAATATCTGATCGCAAACAAGTACACGTCGACGCCCAAGCTTGCGGTGAAGGGTGAATCGAACGGCGGCTTGTTGATCGGCGCGGTCGAAACGCAGCGTCCGGAACTGTTCGGCGCGGCGGTTCCGGGCGTCGGCGTGATGGACATGCTTCGTTTCGACAAGTTCACCATCGGTAACGCATGGATACCGGAATATGGGTGTTCGTCGTGCGGTAACGCCGACTTCAACTGGCTCTACAAGTACTCGCCGTATGCCAACATCAAGCCGGGCACGGCGTACCCGCCGACGTTGGTTATGACGTCGGACCACGACGACCGCGTCTTTCCGGCGCACAGCTTCAAGTTCGCCGCACGCATGCAGGCGGCGCAATCCGGTAGCGCGCCGATTCTATTGCGCGTGCAACAAAAAGGCGGCCATGGCGGCGGAACGATGCTCTCGCAAAGCCTCGATTCGACCGCCGACATCTACGCGTTCTTGGTTAAGACCTTGGACATGACGCTGCCCGCGGGTTGGTAAGAGCGCGATTTAGCCGAACGTGAACGCCCTCATATCCGCATTCGGAGTAGCAAATCATCCAGGCCGGTAGCCGCGATCAGGAGATCCCGGTGATGCCGGGTCACGAAACCTTGCGCGACCATACCATCGAGTTGCGCGATCAACGGATCGAAGAAGTCGCGATAGTTTAGCAGCCCGATCGGTTTAGCATGTACGCCGAGTTGTCGCCAACTCAGCATGTCGAACAGCTCGTCGAGCGTTCCGATGCCGCCGGGGAGCGCGATGAACGCGTCGCTCAACGCGGCCATCAACGCTTTGCGTTCGTGCATGCTCGCGACGACGTGCAATTGGGTTAGGCCGCGATGCGCGACCTCGAGGCGTTCGAGCGATTCTGGAATCACGCCGACGACTTCGCCGCCCGCATCTAATGCGGCGTCGGCCAGTGCGCCCATCAATCCGACACGACCGCCGCCGTACACGATCGAGTGTCCGTGCGCCACGATCGCGCGTGCGACGCCGGCGGCCAAGCGAAGGTACTCGTCGCCGTTCCCCGAGCTGCTGCCGAGAAAGATACAGATACGCGAGGGCACGCTCGGCGGTACGGCAGTTTCGCGAACCGCGCCTGCCGAAAGGCGTGGCGTGCGCTATCAAACCCGCGCGATCGTGCGCCCAGGCGCTCCGGACGATGGCGTCATCCGAATCGCGCGAGCGAAGCGACGCGCGAGCACGGTGAGCATCATCACCGGCGTGCGCGATGCGGAGCTGGACGAGACCGCGAAGGCGCTCAAGCGTCATTGCGGTACCGGTGGAACCGCAAAAAACGGTTCGATCGAAATTCAAGGCGATCATCGCGAGAAAATCGTCGCATGGTTCGCTGCCGCGGGCAAGAAAGCCAAGCTAGCCGGCGGATGAGCGTTCGCATCCCCGGTCCATCGCAATGGGAAACGTTCCGCCGATTATTTCCGACGCCGTTCCTACGATTCCCCACGTTTCTGGGCGAGCTAGCCGAGCGATACGGCGACATCGCATCCTTCTCGTTGCCGTGGCGGCGTTACGTCTTCGTGAACGAGCCGTCGCTCATCAAAGACATCCTCGTCACGCAACAACACGCGTTCGGAAAATCGATGGGCACGCGCATGCTGCGCTATTTGCTCGGCGATGGATTGCTAACCAGCGAGGAGCCGCTGCACCGGCAGATGCGCCGCATCGTGCAGCCTGCATTCCACCGTGCACGCGTCGCGCGCTACGTTGAGATGATGCAGCAAGCCGCCGACGAGTTTGCGGCATCGATCGTACCCGGCCAAGCGCTCGACGTCCACGCGGCGATTACGGGGCTGACGCTGCGGATAGCATCGACGACGCTCTTCGGTAGCGACGAGAGCGAGTCGACGCAGCGCGTAAGCGACGCACTGCGCGATATGATGCAAGAGTTTCCGTACGTGTTAATGCCGTTCGGCGAGTTGCGCCGGCATTTGCCGCTGGCGTCGACCAAGCGCTTCGAGCGGGCCGAGCGCACCTTGGACGACATCATCTACGGAATCATCGCGCGCCGCCGCGAGAATCCGGTCGATACCGGCGACGCGCTTTCGATGCTGCTGGACGCGCGCGATGCGGAGAGCGGCTATCGTCCCGACGATCGCCAGATCCGAGACGAGGTCATGACGCTCTTTACCGCCGGACACGAAACTACCGCAAACCTGCTTACCTGGACGCTCTACCTGCTATCGCAAAATCCACAAGTCGACGAGCGGTTTGGGAAAGCGGTCGCGGGCGGCGATCGCGACTACGTGCTACGCGTCATTCGCGAGAGTTTGCGACTGTATCCGCCGGCTTGGGTCATCGGACGCGAGCCGTTCGAGGATGTCGAACTGACCGGCGGGTATCGCGTCGCGGCCGGCACGACCGTGTTGTTCGCACCACTTTTCTTGCATCGTTTACCGTCGCTGTATCGCGATCCATTGCGGTTCGAACCCGATCGTTGGATCGATTGGGAGCCCGATCCGTTCGCATACGTACCGTTCGGCGCGGGCGCTCGACAGTGCATCGGCAACGAATTCGCGTTATCCGAAGCCGCCGTCGTGCTCGAGGCGCTGGGGCGGCGCTTCTCATTCGTTCGCGACCTTCACGAGCCGGTCGGCATCGCGCCGTTGGTCACGCTTCGCCCGTCCGGTGCCGTCGAAATGCGAGCCGTCCGTCGCACGGTTACCGCCGGCGAAGAGGGTTACGACATCGGACAGGAACGGACCGAATGCGGCTCGTCGGACGGATCCCACAAACGTTTGGTCCAACAGTCCCCAAGCAGCGAACAGTAGCATAGCGAAATATCGAAGCGGCGCCCGTCCGCGATGATGCGTTTGGCGAGGAACGAATTGGCGACGCGCAGCAGTTCTAACTTGCTACCTGCCGGGATCACGTCGCCGCGCGAAATCGAGCTCGACGTCACGTCGGTCGGCTCGTGCGAGCGAGCTCGGCGCTCGTCGTTTGTCGCCAAACTTCGTTCGGGTACGATCGCTTGCGCAAGTGCCGGCGAAGACGAGGGCACGTTTCCCTCGCTTAAGCGTTTGCCGTCTCGCGTGATTTCCGCGTAGCGAATCAGCGCCGGGCCAATGCCGGCGTTGCTGACATCCAACTCGAACCATTTGGTGCTGCTCGATGAGATGAAGATCAAGTACGGCCAGACCGTAGCGCTGAATTGCTGGCGGATGACGTACGTTTGATACGCCGCGGCCAACGCCGCCAGGCCACTGAAGATGAGGGCCAGGGCGGCGATGTACAGATCGATCCGAAAGCGTTTCTCGTCCACCCGCCGTACTTTATCGGCCGCCCGCCCGGCTCCGTCTTATTTTAAAGAATGCCGGGCGCGTCGAGTCGAGCGCGTTTACGCTAGGACGAGCTGCTCGTCTCCGACGCCGGCTTTACGCACGGCCTCTTCGATCATCTGGTCTTGGATTTCGCGGACGGCCCAGCGCGCTTGCGCGGCCGGCGCGAGTTTGTCGATCGGATCGAAGTAGAGAAACGCTTGGCCCGGCTTAACGCTAGGCGCGGCATACACCGAGATTCCGTTCTCGCCATCGTAGTATTCGTAGGAATGCACGTCGCGCTTGCCGCCGCCGCCGGGCGCATCGCACACGAACGTCGGCGTATTGAAGCCGGCGGTGCTGCCGCGTACGAACTTTTCGATGTCTGTCGCGGTTTTGATCGTCGTGCGGAGATCCTCGACGCCGCGCACCATATCGTGCATGTAGACGTAGTACGCGTGCACGTTTACGTGGCCTAGGCGCTTAACCAATAACTGCATGCGCTCCGGCGTGTCGTTGACGCCGCGGATCAATACCGACTGATTGCGCGTGAAGATGCCGCGTTCGAACAGCATTCGCATCGCTTTTTCGGTAATCCACGTGATTTCTTCGGGGGCGTTGAAGTGCGTGTGCAACACGACCTCTTTGCCCAACCCGCGTCCGCGTTCGACGATCTTCGTGATCGCGTCGAGCCACTCGGAATGCGTGATGATCTTCATCGGCATGATGGCCGGGCCTTTGGTAGCGAAGCGCATGCGGCGCACGTGAGGGATATCGAGCAACGCGTTGCCGATCGCTTCGATGTTGCGCGGCGCCAGCTGATATGTGTCGCCGCCCGAAATGACGATGTCTTCGAGTTCGGGACGCTCGGCGATGTACGCGAACGCTTCTTCCCATTGCTTGGGCGTTTTTGCTAGTCCGACTTTATCGACGTTCTCGGTGTCGGGACCGATCGCATAGCTGCGCGTACAGAACCGGCAGTACACCGGGCACGTGTTGAGCGGCAGAAACAACGCCTTATCGACGTAACGGTGCACCAATCCGGGAACTGGGGAGTCGTCTTGTTCGTGCAGCGAATCCAACGTAAGTCGCGGGTGGTCCGGTAGCAAGCCGGATGCGAGCGGTACGAACTGCCGGCGAATCGGATCGCCGATCGGATCGTTCCAATCGATCAACGACATGGCGTACGGCGAAACGCGCACCGCCATCGGTGCGCGCTGAAAACCAGCCTCGGCGTCGGCGTAGAACTCGGGCGAACACACACCCTTGATCGTCGCCAGCAGCTCATCGGCCGTTTTAACGGCGTTTTTCTGCTGCCACAGATGATCCAGGAATGTCGCTTCGTCGATGTCTTTATAGGCGGGAATGTGGCGCCAGAACTCGCCTTGTTTGAGTTGTTTGTAATCGAAGGCGTCCGGGCCGACGGGCGGCTTAACGTGACGTGCGAGCGTGTCGTTCATTTCGGTTCCTCAGGTCTGGTTTCGGTTTGGACGGTGACGCCACCGCGGTCGTAGGGCGTCGAGAGGACGATCGTGGTGCGGGTACGCGCCATCCCACGCATGGCCTTAAGCCGGGCGAGAAGATCGTCGAGGTGACGGGTCGAGCTGGTCACGACCTTACAGACGAAGGTCTCTTCGCCGGCCACCGAATGCACTTCGCAAATTTCGGGAAGCCGCTCGAGCTCGGCGGTAAACGCATCGTAGGCGCAGTCCGGTGTCGTATACAGGCTGACGAATGCGGTCAGCTCGAGGCCGAGCCGCTTGGCGTCGAGTTGGGCCGAATAGCGCTGGATGTACCCGCGCTGTTCGAGACGTTTGACGCGATCGTGGACCGACGGCGCCCGCAGGCCGACCAGGGCGCCTAGCTCGGCGAATGTCGAGCGAGCGTTGGTCTGGAGGGCGTCGAGGAGACGTAAGTCGAGTTCGTCTAGATCTTCAGTCGGTGCTATCATTTTCGTCAAAGGAGAGCAAAATACCGAACAATCTTCGGCGTTATCAATATAGCACCGATGATTCGTTCGGCGCAAGAAGATGGTGGCTTGGCCTCGTTCTGGCGCTTGGGTTACCGGCCTGCAGCTCCACGAACCCGGCTCCCCCGGCGGGCACGATCCGGTTTAGCATCGCCGCCGACCCCGCAACGCTGAACCCGCTGTTCGACCATCCCGATGCAGCCTCGGTGGAACAACAGCTAGCGCGGTTGGTTTTCGAACCGTTCGTCGATTTCAACGCGCGCGGCCAAGCATTGCCGGCCCTGTTGCGGGTGATCCCCACCGGCTCCAACGGCGGCATCTCGCCCGACGGCCGCACCGTGATCTTCCGGTTGCGACGGAACCTCCGATGGAGCGATGGCGTTCCCGTAACGGCGGGCGACGTGCTATTCACGCTCAAGGCGATCCTCGATCCGCGCAACCCGGTGCGCTCGCGCGAGGGCTACGACTTGATCGATCGGGCCGTGGCCCGCGGCTCCGATACCGTGGTTCTCCACCTGCGGCGTCCGTGGGCGCCGGCAGCCACCACGTACTTTTCGTACGGCGCGGTTCCGCAGGTGGTTTTGCCGGCTCATTTGCTGGCAAACGCGGGGCCGCTGGAGCGGGCGCCGTTCGGTTCGGCGCCGGTCGGCGACGGGCCGTATCGATTGTCGTGGTGGCGTCGCGGCGACGGTTTGCGGTACGTTCCGAACGACCGGTATTGGCGCGGGAAGCCGCGCACGGCGCTCGACGTGCGGATCGCTCCGGACCCATCGACCAACTTCATCATGCTGCAGTCGGGGCAGCTGGATTGGAATCTGATCGCGCCGTCGCAGTTGGCCGCCTTGCGTTCCAATGCCGCGCTCGAGTTTCTGCGCGCCCCATCCGCGATCGTGGCCGGTCTGGCTTTCAACACGGCGCGCTCTCCATTCGACGACGCGAGGATGCGACGCGCCGTCGCAATGTCGATCGACCGCGACGGCATCTCGCGGAAGATAACGCTGGGCTACTACCCGGTCGCCGATTCGATCCAGCCTCCGTTCTCGTGGGCCTACGATCCCTCGATCCGGCAGCCGGCGTACGATCCGGCTACCGCCGACCGGCTGTTCGCAAGCGCCGGCTGGCACCGAGCCAAGGACGGGTCCTTGCGAAAAGACGGCCGCGCGCTCGACGTTCTGTACGTGCAGTTTCCCGAATCCAACACGGGCGTTCGAGTCGCCACCGCCGTCCAGGCCGCGTTGCGCCAACGGGGCATCTCGGTCGAAATCAAATCGATTTCGAACGCGCAGTTGTTCTTGCCGCGCACCGGAGCCTTGGCCGCCGGCCAGTTCGATATAGCCTACGTACCGTGGACCACGGGGCCGGATCCGGACGATTCCGCGATCCTCTCGTGCGGCGGTGCATCGAACTACATGCGCTGGTGCGACCGCTCGGTCACGGCCTTGGAGTCGGCAGCCCTAATCGAGACCGATCGATCGGTGCGGGCAAGCATGTATCGCCGCGTCTCCGGCATCGTCGCGCGCGACGTCCCAATGCTCTTCTTGTTCGATGCGGATTACACGTACGCACACGTCCGCAGCCTGCGCGGCTTCGATCCCGGGCCGTTCGTTCCGACGTGGAATGCTTGGATGTGGCACAGGAGCTAGGCCGGGCAAAGGGAGCGGGCGTGTTCGTCCGTACTTACTGACGTAATGATCGAGGTGTTCCTCAAGCGTCCGCTATTTGCCGGCGTTCTGAGCTTTGTAGTTTTGCTCGCAGGCCTTATCTGCATACCCGTATTGCCGATATCGCAATATCCGCAAATCTCGCCGCCGACGGTAACCGTCACGGCGAACTTTCCCGGCGCGGATGCGGAGGCCGTGGTCAGATCGGTTACCACCCCGTTGGAAATCAATATCAATGGCTCCGACGGGCTGCAGTACATGCAATCCTACTCTAGCTCCAACGGTATCGTAACGATCACGTGTACGTTCGCCCTCGGCACGGATCCGACGACGGATCAAACCAACGTGCAGCACGGCGTGGATCTGACGCTCGCGCAGTTGCCGACCGCGGTACAGCAGCAAGGCGTATCGGTACAAAAGAGCTCGGGCAACATCACGATCGCGGTAGCGATGCTCTCGACCAGTTCGGCGGTCAGCGATGTTAAGGTCAGCAACTACGCCGACATCAACGTCATCGAAGACCTCAAGCGTATCCCCGGCGTTGGCCAAGTCGAAGTACTCGGCGACCGCACCTACGGTATGCGCATTTGGGTCAACCCGCTGAAGCTTCAAGCCAACGGCGTTTCGCTCGATACCGTGTTAAACGCGATTCAACAGCAGAACGTCGACGTGGCGCCGGGTGCGATCGGCCAAGCGCCGACGACCGGCTCGCAGCCGTTTCAAATACCCATCAAGGTCAACGGGCGGCTACAGTCGCCCGAAGAGTTCAAACAGATCGTCGTCGCGTCGCAAGCCAACGGCGGATACATCCGCTTGGGCGACGTCGCCGATGTCGAACTCGGAGCCCAGAACTACGTCACGTCGGGACGGTACAATAGTCAAACCGCGGTAGTGCTGGCGATCGAAGGCGAGCCGACCGCGAACTCGCTGCAGATTTCGCAGAACGTGCGCGCCACCATGGAGCGTCTGAAGCATTACTTCCCAACCGGCATGGACTACGCGATCGCGTTCGACACCTCGGACTTCGTCGAAGCCTCGATCAAAGAAGTCGTCATCACCTTGCTCATCGCCATCCTGCTGGTCGTCCTCGTCATCTTTATCTTCTTGCAGAATTGGCAGAGTACGCTGATTCCGTCGATCACCATCCCGGTTTCGTTGATCGGCACGTTTGCGGCGATGAAGTTGATGAACTTCACCATCAATACGTTAACGCTCTTCGGCCTGACGCTGGCCACCGGATTGGTGGTCGACGACGCGATCGTCGTACTCGAAAACATCGTGCGGCATATCGTCGACGACAAGGTCGACAATTTCGAGGCGACCAAACGCGCGATGAAAGAAATCACCGGCGCCGTGATCGCGACCTCGCTGGTCTTGATGTCGGTGTTTATCCCGGTGGCGTTCTTGCCCGGCACGACCGGTTTGCTGTACCAACAGTTCGCCTTGACGATGGCCGCCTCGATCGGCATCTCGCTATTTACCGCGTTAACGCTCGCGCCGGTTTTAACGTACGAGCTCGTCCACAGCGAAGCGCCAAGCCGAAACGTTTTCATGAAGTGGTTCAACCAGCAGCTCGAAGGGTTGAAGCGCTGGTATTCTGGGCTGGTTCCCAAGCTAATAGCACGCACGCGCATCATGGTCGCCATCTTCTTCGCCGGCCTTATTCTGCTCGGCGTGTTGTTCGTGATCACGCCGCAGGGCTTTTTGCCGACCGAAGATCAGAGCTTGCTCTACGTATTGGTGACGTTACCCAGCAGCGCTTCACTGGACCAAACGACCTCGGTCGTCAAGCGCATGGAAGCGATGATGCTGCAAATGCCGCAGGTGGAGGCGGTAACGTCGGGCATCGGTTTCGGCTTTGCCAACAGCAGCGCGAACCAAGCGACGCTTTTCGTGCAGCTCCATCCGCTGGACGAACGCAAAGGCCTAGAAAACAGCTCGCTCAACCTGCAATACACGTTGTACAAGAAGTTTAGCGCCATCTCGGGCGTTAGCGCATTGCCGGCCAACCCGCCGGCGATTCCAGGCTTGGGTTCGACCGGCGGCTTCGCGATCGAAATCCAAGACATCAACAACGTCGGTCTACCGACCCTGAATAAGGTCGGCAACTCGATCTTGGCCGCCGCTCAAAAAGACAAACGGCTCTCGCAAGTTTACATCCCCACGCTGCTGACCGGACCGTACGTCGTCGCTAAGTTCAACCGCGCGAAGGCCCTATCGTTGGGTGTGACGCCGACGAGCTTTTTCAACACCCTGGACGCGACGACGGGCGCGGCCTTCGTCAACTTCTTCGATTACGGTAGCCGCTCGTACAACGTGCTCGTGCAAGCCGGCACCAAGTATCGCACCGTCCCGCAAGATCTCTCGCGGATTTACGTCGCCAATCAAAACGGCGCCATGATGCCGGTGTCGCAGTTCCTCGACGTGACCACCGAGACGTCCAACGTAACGATCATGCGATTCAACGAATACAACGCGTACGAGGTCGACGGATCGCCCGGTACCAATTCGAGCTCCGGTCAGGCGCTGGATGCGATCGCACAAATCGCGACCGAAAAGATGGAAAAGGGCATGAAGTACGATTGGGCCGGCATCGCACGACAACAAGTACAGAGCGGGCCGCAAACGATCTTGGTGTTCGCGATGGGCTTGCTGTTCGTGTTCCTCGTTTTGGTCGCACAATACGAAAGCATGACGACGCCGTTCGTAATCATGATGGCGGTGCCGTTAGCATTGGTCGGTGCGGTCGGCGGAATTTATGTGCGCCGCTGGTGCGAGATCCTCAGCACGGTCATCCACTCGAAGTTGGCCGGCCATCTGGTGCTGGTACCGCAGACCTCGAGCGACATCTACGCGCAAATCGGCTACGTCATGCTCATCGGTTTGGCCGCAAAGAACGCGATTTTGATCGTCGAGTTCGCCAATCAGTTGCGCGAACAAGGCATGAGTACGATCGAGGCCGTCGCGCACGCGGCGACCGAGCGCTTGCGTCCGATTTTGATGACGTCGATCGCGTTCATCTTGGGCATTCTGCCGCTGGCGTTCGCCCACGGTGACGGCGCGCAGTCGCGCATCTCGCTCGGTACCGCGGTTTTAGGCGGTATGATCGTTTCGACCGTAATGAATCTCGCGATCGTTCCGGTGCTGTATGTCATCGTGGTCGATTGGGGTGAAAAGCGTAAGCAAAAGCGCGACGCGAAACGGGCCGCGCGTGCGAAGGGCGCGGTTCCGCCGCCGGTGCGACCGGGCTAGACGCAACGTGGCGAAGCGCGACGGCAAGCGAGTCGCGATCGCGACACGCCGCTTGCTCGCCGCCGCAATCCGTAGCAGGCCGCCCGGCGTCGGGAAGTTATGGACTGTGCCGAGCGGATCCGAGCGGTTCCGGCATTCTCCCCGGTGGCGATTTCTCGCAAGCCGAGAACGACGGCGATAATTTCACCGAGCCGCATCGCGGCGTGACGTTCGCCCAGGGTTGGAAGCTAACTCATCGCGACATCGACTTCAACGGTACGACGTTCTGGGACATGGACGGTTACTGCAGCGTCGATCTGGATGGCAACGCCGCGGGCGGAATCGTCACCAGTCCGTTTGCTACGCAACGAGGTGCGAAATATGACGTTTCGTTTTCTTGTTCGGCAACGGCGGTCCAAGCAGCCCCGCGGCCGTTATCGCGACCATTTCCGTAGCGGCCGCGAGCGGCAGCCGTTAGCGGCGTTACAGCGCTTTAACCGCTGCCGTCAATTCGTCGATCGATGCTTTGGCATCGCCAAACAGCATCGAGGTGTTTGGCATCTCGTAGAGCGGATTTTCGATACCGGCGAATCCCGAGCGCATCGAACGTTTGAGCACCACGACGTTCGCGGCCTTATCGACATCGAGGATCGGCATACCGTAGATCGGCGAGCTGGTCACGTTGCGGGCGGCCGGATTGGTGACGTCGTTGGCGCCGATCACCAACGCGACGTCGGTCGTCGGGAACTCCGGGTTGACGTCGTCCATATCCAGCAACTGATTGTAAGGGACGTTCGATTCCGCGAGCAGCACGTTCATGTGCCCCGGCATGCGTCCGGCAACCGGATGGATCGCGTAGGAAACTTTTACGCCGCGCTTTTCCAACTGGTCCGCGAGGGCTTTGACGCTGTGTTGCGCCTGCGCCACGGCCATGCCGTATCCCGGAACGAACACCACCTTGCTGGCGTACGCGAGCATCACGGCAACATCGTCGGCCGTTGCGCTGCGCACTTGCTGCGGGCCGCCGCTGCCGGCCGCCGGCTCGGAACCACCGGCAGCGCCGAATGCTCCGAACAATACGTTAGTAATCGGGCGGTTCATCGCGCGACCCATCAAGATCGTCAGCAGCGTGCCGCTGGCACCGACGATCGCGCCGCAAATAATGAGCAGCGTGTTGGAGAGCTCGAAGCCGGTAATAGCAACGGCCAGGCCCGTAAACGAATTGAGCAGCGAGATCACGACCGGCATATCCGCGCCGCCGATCGGTAATACGAACAGCACGCCGAGCAGCAGCGCGGCCAGCATCATCACGCCGAATGCCCACAACGGCAACACGCCGAGCGTCACGACGAACCAGCCGGCCAGTCCCAAAATCGCCAGCAAGACGATTGCGTTGACGATCTGTTGGCCCGGGTACGTCACCGGCCGCCCGGTCATGAGTTCTTGCAGCTTTAAAAACGCGATAATCGAGCCGGCGAAACTGATCGCTCCGATAATCGCCGACAGGACGAGCGAGATGGCGATTACGTCGTCCATCGCGATCGTGCCGCCGCGCACGACGTAAAACTCGACGGTCGAAATCAGCGCAGCCGCGCCACCGCCCGCGCCGTTGTACAGCGCGACCATCTGCGGCATCGCGGTCATCTTGACTTTTAGCGCCGCGTACACCCCGACGATCGCGCCGATCGCCGTTCCGACGGCGATCGCCCACCATCCGACGCCTTCGGTCGAGGCGACCACGCCGACCAACGCGATGAACATGCCGATCATCGCCAGCCGGTTGCCGCGCCGCGCCGTGGCCGGCGAATTCAGTTCGTGAAGGCCGTAAATAAACAGCGCGATGGCGACCAGATCCGCAAACGCGATAACGATCGAAGCGGTCGTCACTTGCCCGCGTCCTTACGCTTGAACATTTGCAGCATTCGTTCGGTAACCGCAAATCCGCCGAAGACGTTGATCGCGCCGAGCGCGACCGCAACGATCGCTAAGATCGTCATCAGCGGTCCTTGTTGCGGAGCGCCGAACAGTTGCGCCAGCACGATGATCGCGCCGGCTAATACGATGCCGTGGATCGCGTTGGTGGCCGACATCAAAGGCGTGTGGAGCGTCGTCGGAACCTTCGATATCACTTCGAAACCGACGAAGACGGCCAACAGCAGAACCGTTAGCAGGCTGATGTAATGCGAAACGTCGTTCAAGTAGAACCTCCGGTTGCAGCCACGCCGGCGACGCCCGCGCCGCGGGCGACTTCGTCGTTCGGATCGATGGTGAGGGTACCGTCCTTGATCCAAGGCGAGAGCAGCGCGAATACGTTGCGCGAGTACAGTTGGCTGGCGTGGTACGGCATCGTACCGGCCAAATTCGTCGTGCCGATAATCGTTACGCCGTTGGGCGAAACGGTCGTCTCCCCGGGCACCGTTAACTCGCAGTTTCCACCGGCTTCGGCCGCCAGGTCGACGACGACGCTGCCCGGCTTCATCGCCGCGACAGCCGCAGCGCTCACGAGAATCGGAGCCTTGCGGCCGGGAACGAGAGCGGTCGTTATGACGACGTCGTTGGCGCCGATCTGGTCGACCATCCAGGCTCGTTGGCGCTCTTGCTGTTCTGGCGTCAACTCTTTCGCGTAACCGCCGGCACCCTCCGCATCGGCGCCCAGATCGAATTCGAGGAAGGTCGCGCCGAGAGACTGCACTTGTTCTTTGACGGCCGCGCGAACGTCGTATCCGCTGATGACCGCACCGAGACGCCGAGCCGTCGCAATAGCTTGCAGCCCGGCAACGCCCGCCCCGAGAACGAGCACTTTTGCCGGCGGAATCGTGCCTGCTGCGGTCGTGAGCATCGGAAAAAACTTTGGCAGCGCCGCCGCACCCAACAGCACCGCTTTATATCCGGCGATGTTGCTCTGCGACGATAGCGCGTCCATCGATTGCGCACGGGTTATACGCGGAATCATCTCCATCGCAAGCGCGACGACGCCGGAGCCTTTCAGCATTTCGACGTAGCCCGGATCCGCCAACGGATTGAGAAAGCCTACGACCACGGTGCCGGGACGAAGCGCGCGCAACACGGCGTCCGGCGGCCGTCCGACCGTGATGACGGCATCCGCATCGGCATAGGCTCGCGGGCTGTCGTCGATGAGCGTGGCACCGGCAGCTGCGTATGCATCGTCCAGAAAGGATGCGCCGGCGCCGGCACCGCGAGCGACCCGAACGTCGATCCCCGACTTTACGAGCCGTGCGACGGTTTCCGGAACGAGGGCAACGCGGTGTTCGGAAGACGAACCTTCGCGCGGTACGGCGAGAATCATAAATTGATCGCCCACAACGCCATCGTCGCCACCAAGATGAAGGCGATGATTCCGGCCGCGTGGCCCGCGTGCGCGCGGTGCAAGCGGCGGCCGTTGCCGTTGTATGCGATCCAAAAATCGCCGATCGAAAGCAAGATGCCGGCTACCCCGAGCACCGCAATAAATGGAAGGTTGTGCCAGGCGCCGGCGGCGAGAAGAATCCCGCCGATCACGAGGTCGCGGATGCCGGTCGCCTGCGTGAACCCGTGCGCGTGCGTACCTTCGGCCGGCAATCCGTAGGCGTGCGACATGCGATGCGGATCGAATAACGCCCATAACCCAACACCGATCAACGCGATCGCAACGACGATCGCTATAACGACGACCACCATCATCATGCGATCGATACCGTGTTTCGCAGCGTGCCGATGCCGCCGATTTCTACTTCCATCACGTCTCCGTCCGATAAAAATTCGGGCGGCGTTCGAGCGAAGCCGACGCCGGCCGGGGTTCCGGTCGCGATGACGTCGCCTGGAAGCAACGTCATTCCGCGACTGAGCTCTGCGATTAAACGCGGGATCGAAAAGATCATTTCCGACGTCGAACTGCGTTGTTTTTCCTCGCCGTTGAGCCGGAATGCAATCGGCAGCGATTGCGGATCGCCGAGTTCTTCGGGCGTGACGATCCACGGCCCGATCGGGGCGGATTCGTCGAGGCTCTTTCCTTTAAACCATTGGACGTGTGCGCGCTGCAGATCGCGCGCGGTCACGTCGTTGAACGCGGTGTAACCGAATACGACATCCAGCGCCACCGCTTCGGGAACATCCTTACATCGGGCCCCGATCACTATCGCCAACTCGGCCTCGAAATCGTATTCGGGGGAGATCGCGCGTTGCAGATGTACGGTCGCGTCCGGTCCGACGATCGCCGTCGGAGCCTTGGTGAAAAACGTCGGCACGTCGGGAAGTTTGAGCTCGCGTCCGGCCGCCTTGGCGCCTTCCTTCGCGTGTTCGAGATAGTTACGGCCGACGCAGAACACGTTTCGCGACGGTCGCACCGGCGCTGCCAGCTGGACGCTGTCTAACGGCACCAACGCTTCGGGTGAATGCCATGCGATGCGCTCGTGCGGTGCCAGCGCGATGTAATCGAGCAGCGTGGGCGTCGTAATCGTTCGAATACCGTCGCCCTCAAGGGCCCCGGGCAGCGACCGCCCGTCGCGCGTTCGATACGTGACGAGTCTCATCGCCGTGCCAGACCTGTTACGGATGTACGAGAGGGGAAGGCGTCGGTGACGGTGCCGGCGTCTTGTGGCCGGTGATATCGTTCAGCGACGGAAGCTTGGCGTGCGATGCGGCTTGCTGTTTCTTCGCAGCGGCTTCGGATTGCGCATACTCTTTCTTGGCCGTGTCGATCATGACGGTGGCGGCGCCGGGCTGATTGCCCCAATTCCCGCCTTTGGAGACCAACGCGATCGACCGCGAAACGTGATGGGTCACGGGGTCGTAGTCGTACGTTACGCGGAACAAGCCGACGACTGCCGATCCGTCTTGTTTGCGGATCCACATCTGCAATGCATTGCCGTACGTCTGCGCGTTGAAGGTCGTGTACTTGGTGCCTTTTCCGGACTTGACCTTAACGACTTGCCCCTTGCTGTTCACCTCGACGACGTATTCGGCGTGCAGTTTCTGTTTTGGAAACGGCGGCGGCGGAATCGTGCGGCGTGGCGCCGGTGACGGCGACGGCGTTGCAGCGCGTGCGCCGGTTCCGGCACAAACGGCGAGCGCGAGGCTGGCGCAAACGATAATTCTCAATCGAGCGAACGTGGCGGGCAATAATGGCTCCTAGTTGCGGGACAGGACGGCGAATGGATGGCCGCAGGAACCACAAGCGATGACGACCTGAACGTGCGACTTTCCCCGGACCGTCGATGCGTCGCTTTCGTTTTCGGGCGTGCCGCAGAACCGGCAGCGGGTAGAAGTCGGATTTCCTCCGACGGGTTGTTCGTCCACTGCTGGCCGCTTTAAGCGCCTCCGATACGGCGACCTCTTCAATGGTTGCTGAGGGTTCCTAGGCTCGCCATCGCGCCCGGCGAAAGGGCCTGCGTGTTCTCTCGACGCGCCTTTGCCGCGGTCGCGGTGGCGCTCGCGGTGACCATCGCACCGGTTCGCGCCGAACGCCAGATCGTCGACCTTCACCGTTTGGACGCGTACTTCGCGTTGTTCGCAAACGATTCGAACGTGCCATGGAAGCCGACGACTGTTCGCTTGGATACGTATTCGAGCGCGCCCGTAACGTTTTCGGTGTATCAAGCCGATCCGGCCGAGGTTCTGACCGCGG
>DASXXU010000154.1:0-6505 GCA_036502885.1 Candidatus Tumulicola sp. | reverse complement strand
TACTGTTCTTGCGCAAACATCCCAGCTTGCGTTTCCGCGTACTCGGCGACGAAGTCGTGGTGATGCTGCCGCTCGGGATCACGCTGGTTCGTCTCGTGAACTTCATCAACGACGAGCTGTGGGGCAACGTCTGCAACCCGGACCGCGCGTGGTGCATGATTCCCAAAGACACGGCGACGTGGGGTTTGCAGTATCGTCATCCGGCGCAGTTGTACGAGGGAGTGCTCGATCTGTTGACGCTGCCGTTGCTGCTGTTGGTCTATCGCGCCAAACCGAAAGACGGCGTGGTGGCGTGGACGTGGTTTACGGCATATGGCATAACGCGTAGCGTCGCAGAGATCTGGCGTCATCCCGACTTCACGTTTATGGGAATCACCGGCGGTCAGCTCTATGCGCTCCCGATGATCGTCATCGGCGTCATCGGCATCGCCTACTGCGCGACGCGCCCGGGTCCGCGCACCGAAGGTGCGGTCGTTCCGGTCACGGCTGCCGCTTCGCAGTGACGCACGCCGCAGCCGCCGCTTTGACGGCGCTGCGCCTCGCCATCGAGGACGAGCTGCAAGCCTGCGGCAGAGCCGCAGGCAGCGTTACGCTGGTGGGCGTTGCAAAACGCCAACCGCTGGAGCGCGTGGAAGCGGCGATTCGCGCCGGTTTAACCGACGTCGGCGAAAACTACCTCCAGGAGGCGCAGGCAGCATTCGGTGCGTTACCGCCCGTTCGAAAGCACTTTATCGGCCACGTGCAGACGAACAAGTCCGGCGCCATCGCGGAGCTGTTCGACCTGGTGCAAAGCGTGGATTCGGAGCGTGCCGGTCTGGCCTTGGCACGCGCCGGGGAGCGAATCGGCAAACGGCAGGCCGTTCTGCTTCAGGTCAACGTTTCGCCGTCCGAGCGATTCGGTTGCCCGCCGGCCGACGCGCCCGCCCTCGCGGAAACGCTTCGCGCGCAGCCGTCGCTGCTGCTCGAAGGCGTGATGGCCATCGGGCCGGTCACCCAGAACCGCGAAGAGATTTCTGAAGCTTTTGCTCTGGCAGCCAAGACGTTTGACCGCGTAGGTGGAACAACGTTATCGATCGGCATGTCCGGCGATTGGCGTGAAGCCGTGCGTGCGGGATCGACGATGGTGCGGGTGGGCACGGCTTTGTTTGGTGGGAGGATCTCAGCTTGAGCATGTTCAGCAAAATCGGTTCGTTTTTCTCGATTCGCGACGACGACGATCCGTACGAAGAGGAGGCCGACGGCCGCGTCGTCCCCATTTCGCAAGCAGGACGGCGTAGCGGCACCGAAGTCAGCGTCTACTCGCCGCGCGCATTTCAAGACGTCATGGAAGTCGCCAACTCGCTGCGCAACCGGCAAGTCGTGATCGTGAACCTTCAGAACGCCGATCGCGCGCTGCTGCAACGCGTTGTGGACTTTTCCTCGGGCGTCGCATACACCATCGATGGCAAGATGCAAAAATTGGCCGAGGCGATCTATCTGATCGTGCCATCCGGTATCGTCGTTAACGCAGCCGGACTTCGAGAATCGATGATGGCCGACGGAACGCTCGACTTCGTATCCGGCCGAGGCTAAAATGCAGAAGATCAGTCCGATCGATATCCAGCACAAGAGTTTCAAAAAGGCGCTGCAGGGCTACGACCGCACCGAAGTCGACGCGTTCCTCGATGAAATCATCGAGACGCTCGAAGACGGGGCGCAGCATCAAGCCGCGCTCGAAGGCGAGGTCGCCGATCTCAAAGAGCGCATCAGCCACTTTAAGGCGATGGAAGAATCGTTGCAAAACACGTTGGTGTTGGCGCAGCGTACCGCCGACGAGACGAAGGCTTCGGCGCATAAAGAAGCCGATCTGATTCGCGAGAAGGCACGCTTGCAGGCCGAGCGCGAGATCGCCAGCTACAACGACGCAATCGTCGACGTACGCCGCGAACATCAGCGCACCGTCGAAGCGAGCGAAAAGTCCCGAACCGAGTTTCGCAACCTTCTTGCGACGCATCTTTCGCTGCTCGAGAAGAACGAGTTACCCGCACAGCCATCCGAAGCGGCACTGCCCCCTCCGCCGGCGTCCGGTAACGGCGAAGTACCGCCGAGCGACGATACGACCCGCATCACCGTCTATTAGCGCTCGTGAACCCAACCGTCGCAGTACTGGCCGGTGACGGCATCGGTCCGGAGGTGGTTGCGGCCGCCGCCCGGATTTTGCAGCAAGTTCGACCCGACGTGGAATGCGTCGACGCGCTCGCCGGCGGTGCCGCGCTGGAACACTCCGGCAGCGCGCTACCGGCTGAAACCCGGGCCCTGTGCGAGCGAAGCGCCGGCATACTCTTTGGGAGCGTCGGCCTCCCGCAATACGACGGTAAACCACTCAAGGAGCGCCCGGAATACGCGCTCTTTTTGTTGCGCCGCGATTTCGAACTGTTCGCCAACCTGCGGCCCGTGCGCGTGTTCGACGGGCTCGAATCCGCATCGTCGCTGAAACCCGAGCTCGTACGCGGGCTCGATATGGTCGTGGTCCGTGAGTTAACCGGCGGTATTTATTTCGGCACGCCCAAGGAACAGCGGCGCGTCGACGGCGTGGACGAAGCCATCGATACGATGATCTATCGCGCTCCCGAAGTCGAGCGAATCGCGCGCGTGGCGTTCGAACTGGCGCGTTCGCGAAAAGGCCGCTTGACCTCGGTCGACAAGCAAAACATTCTCGAAACGTCGCGGCTTTGGCGGCGCGTCGTCGACCAAGTCGCGAAGGAGTATCCCGACGTTACGCTCGATCATTTGTTGGTGGATAATGCGGCGATGCAGTTGGTGCGAAGGCCAGGCGATTTCGACGTGATCGTGACGGAGAATATGTTCGGCGATATCCTATCGGATGAAGCGGCCATTCTGACCGGATCCATCGGAACGTTACCGAGCGCGAGCCTGGGTACCCAAGAAACGGAAACCGGACGCTTCGGCTTATACGAACCGATTGGCGGAACCGCGCCCGACATCGCCGGACGCGGCATTGCGAACCCGACCGCTGCGATCTTATCCGCCGCCATGCTGCTGCGCCATAGTTTGAACGACGAGGGCAATGCCGCGCGCATCGAGCGAGCCGTCGAAACAGCGTACGCGCGCGGCGCTCGCACGGCCGACGTTGCGGCCGGCGGTGCAGCGCTCTCGACGACGCAGTTCGCCGAAACGGTAGCCGAATCGCTGTGAACGCAACCAACATCGTTTCCGCGCCGGCGCGCATTGCTGCGATCGGTTCCTGGGCGCCGGCAGGGTTATTGACCAACGCCGACCTCGAACGAATGGTCGACACGAGCGATGAATGGATCGTCCGCCGCACCGGAATTCGCCGCCGTCACAAAGTCGGCGAGGGCGAGTACGCCAGCACGGTCGCGTTCGGTGCGATCGACGATCTGTTCGCACACAACGCGCAGTACACGATCCGCGACGTCGATTACATCATTGCCGGTTCGTCGACCGCCGATTACGCGTTTCCGAGTTTGTCGGCCATGGTGCAGGCGCATTACAAGATGCCGCTGACGGTCGGCGCCGTCGACATCAGCACGGCCTGCGCCGGGTTCACCTACGGCTTGAATCTGGCGGCCGGGCTGGTTGCGTCGGGCCAAGCCGAGCGCGTGCTGGTCGTCGTAGGCGACGCGCTCACGCGCACGATCGATTACACCGATCGCGCGACGTGCGTGTTATTCGGCGACGGGGGCGGCGCCGCACTTGTCGAGCGCGCCGAAAAACCGGGCATCTTCGGAATGTACGCCGGCGCCGACGGTACCGCCGGCGCGTTTTTGTATCGCACCGCCGTGCGCCAAGAAGTAAACGGTGTCATCGACTCCTCGCGACTGGTGCGCCAAGAAGGCGCGTCGATCTATCGCTGGGTGATGGAAAACATACCGGGCGCGATCGCGTCGACTCTACGGCGCGCCGGCGTGACGCTCGACGACATCGATTGGTTCGTTCCGCACAGCGCCAACGCACGGATGATCGAGGCACTCGACCATCGATTGCCGTTTCCGATCGAACGCACGCTGTTAAGCATCGAGGAGTACGGCAACACCTCGGGTGCGAGCATTCCGCTGGCGCTCACGCCGGCCGTTCGCGACGGTCGCGTGCGCCCGGGCAACAAGCTCTTGCTGATGGGTTTTGGCGGCGGATTGGTCCTGGCCGGCAATGTCATTCACTGGTCGGCAACAAGCTAGAAATCTCGCGTTAACGCTCCGCCGCTATCGTGGCGGGATGGACGCTTTGGATTGGGCCGGCAGCGCGATGGTCGCGGCTCGCACGCGCCTCGAAATCGCCACGCAGAATCTTGCGAACGTTACGAGCGATGGATTTCGTAAGCTCACCGCGCGCGGTACGTTAACGCCGTTCGGCGTGCGCGTCGACGCGGAGCGATCGGCACAACGCGGGGCGCTCCGCCGAACGGAGCGCGACTACGACCTGGCGATCGTCGGTCCCGGCCACTTCTCGGTTCGCGATGCCGGCGGCCGAGTCGTCGCAACGCGCGATGGTTCCTTCGAGCGGACCGTCGACGGAACGTTGGTCGACGCGCGCGGGCGCACGCTACTCGGGCGTGGCGGCCCACTCCGGGTACCCGAACGCGCTACCATCGACGAACGCGGGCACGTCGTCGTAGACGGCAGTCCGACGCAGCAATCGATCGAGCTCGCGAACGACGCAACGCTGCGCAGCGGTTTCGTCGAAACGTCCGCCGTCGATGCGATCGCGGAAATGGTTGGTATAGTGGCGGCCTCGCGTTCGTACGAGAGCGCGCAAAAGGTCGTTGGAGCCATCGATACGATCCGCCAGAAGAACGCGTCCGACGTGGCGCGGGTTCGATAGGAGCGCGAAGTGAACGTCGCACTCTCGGCCGCCGCTACGGGCATGGCGGCCCAACAACAAAATCTCGACACGATCGCTGATAATCTCGCGAATGCCGATGTCGCCGGCTTTAAAGGACAAGTGCAACGCTTCGCGGAGCTCGCCGCACCCGGTGAACCCGGCGTCGGAACGGTGGCGCTCGGGGCGCGCGTGCTGCTCACGCAAGGGAAGCTCGCGAAATCGAACGGTCCGTTCGACGTTGCGATCGACGGTCCGGGATTCTTTACCGTACGCGACGATTCGGGAAAGCGGTGGTACACGCGCGACGGGCAGTTCGAACGAGCCGTCGACGGATCGTTACGGAACGCGGGCGGCATGCGCCTCGACGGCATTCGCATTCCTGCCGACGCTCTTTCGGTGTCGGTCGGACAAGACGGGCGTGTCATCGCGACCACGTCGCACGGAACTGCCAACGCGGGCCGGATTCGAATCGCCGAGTTCGCCGCGCCGGACCGGTTGCAATGCGCCGGCGGCACGCTGTTCGCGGCAACCCCGCGATCGGGAGCAGCCAAGTACGTGAACGCCGGGTCTGGCAATGCGCCCAAGGTGCGCTTCGGAATGCTCGAGCGCTCGAACGTTGCGATCGTCGAAGCGATGATGCAGATTCTTTCGACGCAGCGTGCGTACGAAGCCAACGCCAAGGGCGTCCAAGCTGCCGACGAAATGCTTCGTATCGCCAACAACTTGCAACGGGGCTAAAGAGGGGGACGGGGCTGCAAAAGGCGTGGCTCTCTTTCTCGAAGCCGGGCTCAAGTGAGCATCTTCCATATGCTGCGGTACCGGAGGCCTCCCGATAGCCATGGCCACCGGGAGAACCCTCGTGATGTAAGATTTCAAATTTCGAGCTTGTTTTGTGGCGTTTTTCTATAGTATAATGCCACAAATGGCAGCTCAAACCATGGCCCGGGCAATCCGACGATACATCCAACGGCTCAGGCCGGGGACCGTTTTCACCCCCGCTGAGTTGGTTCACGAGCGGCTAGGCTCGGACCGGGCGGTGCGGGAGACCTTGCGCCGTATGGCTGCAGACGGTTCCATCCGTCGGCTCTCCAAAGGCTATTATGACGTTCCTAGGACGAGCTCGCGGATTGGCGTCCTCAGTCCGACGCCCGATGCTATTATTGCGGCGCATGCTAGAAAGACCGGTGCCACTATCGAGCGGCCGGAACTCGACGCGGCAAATAGACTCGGGCTTACAACGCAGGTCGTCGCCCGCCCAGTTTATCGGACAGATTTGTTCCCGCGCGAACTGAACATCGGCGGACAGCGCATTCGCTTACGCACCGCTGGGCCGCGATCGCTTGCGCCCGATGCCGATCCCGCGGAGCTCATTATCGACGCTCTTCAGGCGATCGGCAAAGCCCATCTGACCGAACGTGAGGTTGCGAAGGCTCGCGAATTCGTGCACGAGCATGGGCTTGAGAAAAAACTCAGACAACGATCGCGTCGCGCGCCCTCGTGGATGCTCCCAATAATCGACCGCATCCTAGCCGAAGGTCACAACATGAATGGATAAGTTCGCCCGATTCCCGGCCGAAGAGCGTCGAGAAATTATTCAGGAACGGGCGATCGCGATGAACGTGGACTTTACTATCGTCGAAAAGGACTTCTGGGTCTGCTGGACGCT
>DASXXU010000153.1:0-2014 GCA_036502885.1 Candidatus Tumulicola sp. | reverse complement strand
TTCATTTGCCATGCCGCCGTGGTTACGGACCTCGCTCCAAACGTTCCTATGCAGATGTTAACCGGGCGGCGTGATGGTCTAGCGTGGCCCGCAGTTCGCACGAGAGTTCCTCGATCTCGCCACGCACCGAATCGGCGGTTTGGCGCGCTTGCCGGACGGCCGACTCTATCGCCGTAAAATTTCGTTTGAGTTCCGAGAAGCGGCGCACCGCCGCATCGATTCGGTCGACGTGCTCGCCGACAACCGCCGCATCGAGCGACTCGGCCGGCCCCGCTTGCACCAACGCGGCCGCCTGCACGCGCGCTGCAGAGTACGCGAACTCTAACAGAATTCGGTGGTACTCGACATCGCAGGACGGATCGCCGAATGCGGGCAGATGCACGACGATTCGCGCCGGCCCGTACAGGGCGATCGGACGGGAGCCCGACTTTGGGTTTGCGAGCACGCCGATCCCGACGACGGCCTCGCGATTCGCCATCGCGACATCTAATTCGTCGCACAGCTTCTTCACGCTAACCGCCGCGCTCTTGGCCTCGATGACGATGCGCGCGTCGCTTCCGCGGGTCACGCTTCCGTCGACGACGGAAACGAAATCCCCGACCTTACAGTTGTGCAGCGCGCCCGTTTCGCGCGAGCAGTTTTCGAATCGATCGCCCAGACGGCTCGCCTGTTCGCCGACGTACACCTCGATGGTGTCTTCTAAATCGTATCCCTTATGCACCGAAACACTCCGTTGACGTTGCGCGGCGAACGCCCCCTCGATCGACGCTCGCAGTTCGATCTGTCCGCACCGGACGTCGTGCAACGCTGCCACGATCGAGCCCAACGGGCCGGTCGCGTCGTTGACGTTGAGCGCACGCGAGACCGGCTCCAGCGCATCGATGACGCGCTTACGCACGTCGGCGGCCACCACGTCGCGCAGCGAGTCGCCGAGCTGTGTCGCCAGCTGGCCGTCGCGCCCGAAATAATGCTCGCATAAACCATCGACGTGGCGGCCGATTATCGCCGGCACGTCGCTCAGTCGAGCCGACGCGGAAGCCACCGCCGCGTGCAATCGTTCGTCGAGCGCCGACATCGTCGCCGAGCCGCCGGCGGCTGCAAGCGCGCGGGCTCCAACGACGAACGCTTCTTGCGCTGCGGACGAACGTTTCTCTGGCGACATCGCCGAGAAATAGTCGACCGCCGCCGGGTCGCCGATTCGCATACGATCGACGAATACGGCGTCGCCCTGGCAACGAACGTACGGACTAGAGAGCTGGGCCGGTTCCCCCGGGCGGTGCGGTGCGGCGTTCATGTTTCGAGCCTACCGCATGCGAGTGCCAACTGGGTGGCCGTGTGGTTCGGTACACGACGTGCCGGCGCAATCGATCACCCTCGGCGAACGTCGGATGATCGAAGTCGTCGACCGGATCGTGCGCCATGCCGAGGCGTTCCATCACGGCCCGCGACCGCAAATTGATCGTAGCCGTCATCGCGATGACTTCGGGCAAAGCGAGGTGTTCGAACGCAAACCGCATGGCTTCGGCCGCGCCTTCGGTCGCGTAGCCGTGGCCCCAGGTATCGACGGGTAAACGCCAGCCGATTTCATACGCCGGCGTGAAGGCTGCCTCGAACGGGACCGGCTGCAACGCGATGACGCCCGCAAAGTCTCGGCCGGCTTTCGTTTCGATCACCCACCAGCCGTAGCCGTCGCGCTGCAGAGCGGTGCGCAGCCGTTCGACAACCTCGAGTGATTCCTCGCGTGTCGCGACGCTCGGGAAAAATTCGCGAACGCGTGGGTCGGCGTTCATATCAACCCAACGCTCGACGTCCTCGTCGCGCCAATCGCGTAATCGTAAACGCGGCGTTTCCAACACTGCAATCTCGCTCATTTCCTGGCGATATACGATGAGGGACCGCGCGATTCGTTGCGCGGTCCCTTGTTCAAGTCGTAGCGACGCAGTGGCTCAGCTGCCAGTGCCGCTCTGCCCAACGACGTTGATCTCCGGATGATATCCAGTCCAGCAGGGCGTAT
>DASXXU010000152.1:0-16577 GCA_036502885.1 Candidatus Tumulicola sp. | reverse complement strand
CTTCGACGGTTACGACGCCAAAGGCGACGTGTTTTTTGATGGCTTTGCCGGGTCTTCTTTCCAACTCGACGAGATTCCGAAAGGCAGCAAGAAAGCCGTAACAATTACGACCAGCGACAGCATTGGATTCCCCGGCTCGGTGCAGTGGGACGGCAAGTACATGACGGTGCTCGACCAGGACACCAACATCATCCACAAATACACCATGAGCGGAACGAAGGCGACTCTGCACGGTACCGTTACGCTCTCGGGGGCGAGCGATTGCGCGCAGACATGGATCGCGGCCGGTGTCGTGTACTGCGGCGACGCCGGTCTCGACAACGGCTCGGTGTACAAATACCCCGCCGGCGGTAATCCTCTGGCGGTTTTTTCGGGCAGCTTCGATTTGCCACTCGGCACGGTTGCGGCTGAGAAATAATCCGCTGCTAGCAATTCTTTAAACTGACTAAGGGGATACCGTCCATGAACGCCACCGATCTAGCGAAGCGCGCTGTAGTGGTGGGCTTACGGCTTGTGAGAGCTGCGCCGGCAGTATCCCCGCCAACATCTGCGGTTACGGCCGGATACGCGCTTCCCAACCTCCGAACGGTGCATTGTGCCGACCTTGCCAGCGTGGTCACGGACGCCACGTCGAAATACTCCGACTACATCATCAACAATTGAACGAAGGCGACGCGCAAGGCTACGGTCGGGCTTTAAGGTGCCAGTTTCGACGAACCGCTCGGCGCCGTTGCCGTCCAGAAATACGCGCGAACCAACGCGCTGCAAGGATTATCTGATGAGAGTTAGCGATCTGATTCGATACTGGGCCTTGATTGGGCTCGCGTTCGGATCGGGCTGCGCCGGCGTTTCGCCGGTCGCGCCGGCCGCGCCGAACGTAAGTGCGGGATACATACTTCCGAATCCGTCGGTAGCGCATCGGGACGGGTCGATTCTTCCGAGCGTGGCTATGCACGCGAAGTCCGAATACTTCGATTACATCTTCAACGACTACGGAAGCTATGCCGATATTTTCAATTATCCGGCGAGCAAGAAACAAGTGGGTTCGATCAAGGGCGCCGGCGGCCAAGGATGCACGAACGTACTCCACGGTTACGGCAAGAAGATCTTCTGGAACGTCGCGGGCGCGAGCGAAATCAGGGAGTACCAGGTTCCAAAAAAGGTACTTAAG
This sequence comes from Candidatus Tumulicola sp., assembly GCA_036502885.1. Taxonomy (GTDB): domain Bacteria; phylum Vulcanimicrobiota; class Vulcanimicrobiia; order Vulcanimicrobiales; family Vulcanimicrobiaceae; genus Tumulicola. The sequence goes on along the minus strand of DASXXU010000152.1, from coordinate 15,406 downwards.
ACGCTGGCTATTACCGGCGGAGATTTTCCATCGAGCTGCGCCATGAGTACGAGCGGAGATCTCGCCGTCGGCATTTTGTACGGAAGGGACGGAGGCGGCATCGCCCTCTTTAAGGCTGCTAGCGGATCGCCGACGCTCATTAAAACGCCGTTGAACACGGAGTACTTTGATGGCTACGACACCAAGGGAAACCTGTTCCTCGACGGTACTGCCATCGGGGTTCCGTTTCAACTCGAGGAGATTCCGGCGGGAACGACGACGGTCCAAACGATTACGACCAGCAACACGGTGACGTTTCCCGGGTCCGTGCAGTGGGACGGAACGTATCTTACCGTCGAGGACCAGCGGGCGAACGCGATCTATCGGTATACGGTCAGCGCAACGAGGGCGACCCTAAAGAGCACCGTAAAGCTCAAAGGCTCGAGCGATTGTGCGCAGACATGGATTGCGACGGGCGTCGTTTACTGCGCTGACGCCGGTAACGATCGTGGCGAGGTATTTAAATATCCGGCCGGCGGCTCGCCGGCTGCGATTTTTTCGGGTAGTTTCGACGAACCGCTTGGCGTGGTGGCGGCTCAAGAATGAACCGTGGAGCTCTAGTGAAACAAACCGCTTTGCTCGCTTTGGCGATCTGCTCGGGGTGTGCGGGCGGCCAGGCGATCGCACCTTCAACCGCACAGTTCAACGGTATCGTTTCCGAACCGGCCGCCGGGGTGAAGTCGAAGTACTTCGACTACATCATTAACGATTACGGCAGCTACGCCAGCATTTTTGACTACCCGCTCGGCGACAATCAGATCGGTACGGTGAAAGACGTGGGCGGCCAGGGCTGCACCAACGTCCTCTACGGTTACGGTAAGAAGATCCTTTGGATCGTCGCGAGTTCGCATCAGATTGCAGAGTACGAAGCCCCTTCGAAGCTGCTCAAAACACTGTCCGTCATCCGTGGTAACAAGCCGTCGAGCTGCGCCATGAACGCGAATGGTGATCTGGCGGTTGGGCTGTTACGTGGCCCGCGTGCCGGCGACGTCGTCATTTTTAAGAACGCAGCGGGCACGGGTACCTATATCAAAACGCCGCTCGTTGAAGAAATCTTCGACGGATACGATGACAAGGGAAATTTGTTCTTCGACGGCTTGACGAGCGCCCAAAGATTTCAACTCGATGAGATTCCGAAAGGTAGCGCGACACCGCAAACCATCGTAACCAGCAACCTGCCGGAGTTCCCCGGGTCGGTGCAGTGGGACGGCACGTACCTCGCGGTCACCGACCTCGGAGCCAACAAGATGTACCGGTACGCCATCGACGGGACGAGGGCGACGCTGAAGGATACGGTTACCCTAGGGCATGCAATCGAATGTACGCAAACTTGGATCGCTACCGGCATCGTCTTCTGCGCCGATGCGGGTAACAACGGCGGCGAGGTGTACGATTATCCGGCCGGCGGTGCCCCAATCGCGGTTCTCAAAGGAAAATTCGACGAACCGCTCGGAACGGTGGCCGTCGAAAAATAACGCTACGAGCCACAAGTGCGGCGGCCTGCATCCAACGCATTCTCGAGCGGATTCAAGGGTACTGTGAACAGTGTGAAAGCGTATGCGGCGGCGAGCCCTTCGTCGCCGCTTCTAGAAACCACGATTCCGCGCCGCTCCCGTTCATCCAACGATGTAGAGATCCAGATTTTGTACTGTGGCATCTGTCACTCCGATCTCCATACCGCACGCAACGAATGGGAGGGTACGGAGTATCCCGTGGTACCCGGCCACGAAATCGTCGGACGCGTCACGGGCATCGGGTCCGATGCGCACGCCTACAAGATCGGCGATATCGTCGGCGTTGGCTGCATGGTCGATTCCGATGGCACGTGCGCCTATTGCCGCGAAGGCTACGAAAACAACTGTCCTAACATGGTGCTGACGTATAACTCGCCCGACGCGCACCTCAACGGCATTACGTACGGCGGGTATTCGCAAAGCATCGTCGTCGACGAACGCTTCGTGCTGCGGATTCCCGCGAACCTCGACTTGGCCGGCACCGCGCCGCTGTTGTGCGCGGGGATCACGACGTTCTCTCCGATGCGGCGTTGGGGGGTGAGCGGCGGGCAGAAGGTGGGAATCGTCGGGCTCGGTGGCCTCGGGCACATGGGCGTCAAGTTTGGGAAAGCATTCGGCGCTTGCGTCGTCGTTTTCACGACGTCGCCGGGCAAGAGAGACGACGCGCTACGTCTGGGTGCCGACGAAGTAGTCGTGTCGGCTGATGCCGGGCAGATGCAAGCGCATGCCGGAACGTTCAACTTCATTCTCGACACCGTTTCGGCGCAACACGACATCAACGCGTATCTCGAGCTTCTCGCGCCGAATTCGACGCTCGCATTGGTAGGCGCGCCGCCGGAGCCGCTGGCGGTATCGGCCTTCAGTTTGTTGCACGGCGCGCGGAATCTCGCCGGTTCGAATATCGGCGGAATTCGCGAAACGCAAGAGATGCTGGATTTCTGCGGCGAGCATGGCATCACGTCGGATGTCGAGGTCATCCGGATGCAAGACGTCAACGATGCCTACGAACGTTTGCTAAAATCCGACGTGAAGTATCGCTTTTCGATCGACATGGCATCGCTCAACTGAGCCATGCCACGCCAAGGCTAACGCGATTACGGCAGTTCCAAACGTGAACGCCGATCCGCCCCGTCTCGCCAAGTAGGCCAAAGAAACGTATACAACCGCGTACGCGCCGAAAGCGCCGAGCCCCAGGCTGAGAAAGAGCCTGGGATCGTGCCATTCGCACAAATGCGGCTCGAAAAGGGCCACGATCGAAACGGCGATTGCGAAGGTTTGAAATGCAAGCGTTGGTAAGCAAATTAGGAAGAAGAGCAAAGCGGAGCGTAGCATTTGCGAAGGATGCGCTGGGCCGCTTTTGCGCAGGATTGCCGCGCCTACGAGCGGCCCCGTAACTACAAAGGATAGCGCGCCTAAATAAGTACTAAGCCAAATGCCGCCTTCCGGGTCGCCATGCGCTACTTCCCATAACCCGTTAGAGTGCTACTCGCTTGAAGTCTCCCAACAGCGACGACACGTAGGCTAAGAAACGAGCGGCGCCCGCGCCGTCGATGACGCGGTGGTCGTAGCTCACGCTGATCGGCAACATCGTCCGCGGAACGAACTCCTCGCCGTCCCATATCGGTTCGACCGACGTGCGAACCGCGCCGAGAATCGCCACTTCGGGTGCGTTGACGATTTGCGTGAACGCGGTGCCACCGATCCCGCCGATCGATGAAATGGTGAACGTTCCGCCCTGCATATCGCCCATCCCGAGTTTGCCGTCGCGTGCTTTGGCCGCGAGTTCGGCGGTCTCGCGCGCGATGTCGAGCAATCCTTTGCTAGCGGCGTCCTTGAGAACGGGAACCATCAACCCGTTCGGCGTGTCCGCCGCGAACCCGATGTTGTAGTAGCCTTTGCGAACGAGATCGTCGCCGTCGAGCGACGAATTGAAGTCCGGAAAGCGTTTGAGCGCCGCAACCGACGCCGTGATCAGGAACGCCAACATCGTTAGTTTCGCGCCGCCCGATTTGCCTTGCTCGGCATTAATCTGCGCACGGAACGCTTCGAGATCCGTAACGTCGGCGCGATCGTAGTTGGTGATGTGCGGAACGTTGAGCCAATTACGGTGCAGGTTCGGACCCGACAGCTTTTTAATTCGCGATAACGGCGCGCGTTCGACCGGACCGAACTGTGCGAAGTCGACCCGCGGCCACGCCGGCAACGAACCGCCGATCCCGATGCCGCCACCGCGCGACTCCAGTTTCGATTTAACATACGATTGCACGTCTTCGCGGGTGATGCGCCCGCGCGGGCCGCTTCCACGCAGATCGTCCAGCGCGACGCCAAGCTCGCGGGCGAAGCGCCGGATCGCCGGGCTCGCATGCGCGATCGAACTCGAAACGGGCGCGGCGGACGTGGGTGCGCTTACGGGGCTCGGCGCGGGTTGCGCAACCGTTTGCGGCTGCGCTTGCGGAGCGGACGACGGCACCGGTTGGGGAGCCGGCGGTGCGACCGTTTGCGTTGCGGCAGAATCGATCGCGCCGTTGGCCGAAGTGCCGTCGCCCGACAGCGTCAACAACACCGACCCTTCGGAAACGGTGTCGCCGATGCGCACCTTTATCTCGCCGACGACGCCGGCCTGACTGGAGGGCACTTCCATCGACGCTTTTTCGCTCTCCAGCACGACGAGCGGTGCGTCTTTTGCTATCGTTTGTCCCGGTTTGACCAGCACGTCGATGATCGGAACGTCTTTAAATCCGCCGATGTCGGGAACGCGTACCTCGATCGTTTGACTCAACGCAAACCCTTTCTCAAACGGTAATCGGGTTGGGCTTTTCGGGATCGATCCCGTATTTCTTGATGGCTTTTTCGATCGTCTTGAGGTCGACCGAACCCTCGTCGGCGAGCGAACGTAATGCCGCCAGCGTGATGAAGTGCCGGTTGACTTCGAAGAACTCGCGGAGCTTGCGCCGGAAATCGCTGCGCCCGTAGCCGTCGGTGCCGAGCGTTACGAACGGCCGGCCGGCGAACGTTGCGATCTGTTGTGAGAACGCGTGAACGTAATCGGTCGATGCGATACCCGGCCCACGCTTGCCCTCGAGCGAGCTTTCGATAAACGAGCGGCGCGGCTTCTTACCCGGATGCAATAAATTCCAACGGCGCGCTTCGATCGCGTCGCGCTGAATTTGATTGAAGCTGGTGACGCTCCACACATCGCTATCGACGTTCCAGTCGTCGCGGAGCAAATCGGCCGCAGCCAGCGATTCGCGCAGGATCGCTCCCGAGCCGAACAGTTGCACGCAGGGTCCTTTGCCATCGCTCGACGCCGAACGAACCGGATGCATCCCGCGTAAAATGCCTTCGCGCGCATTTTCGGGCATTGCCGGCTGCGCGTAGTTTTCGTTGAGCAGCGTGATGTAGTAGAAGACATCTTCTTGATCGACCAGCATGCGCCGCAATCCGTCGGCGATGATCACGGCTAGTTCGTATCCGTAGGTCGGATCGTAGCTGACGCAGTTCGGAATGAACGACGCGGCGACTTGGCTGCTGCCGTCTTCGTGCTGCAGGCCTTCGCCGTTGAGCGTCGTGCGGCCGGACGTTGCGCCCAACAGAAAGCCGCGGCTGCGGCTGTCGCCGCCCGCCCACGCGAGATCGCCGATGCGTTGAAAGCCGAACATCGAGTAGAAGATGTAGAACGGAATCATCGGCAAGTCGTGCGTCGAGTACGACGTGCCGGCCGCGATCCAGGACGAATAAGCGCCGGCCTCGTTGATACCCTCTTGTAGAATCTGGCCGAGCTTGTCTTCGCGATACCACATCAGCTGCTCGGCGTCTTGGGGATGGTACAGTTGGCCGACCGACGAGTAGATGCCCAGTTGGCGGAACATGCCTTCCATACCGAACGTTCGCGATTCGTCCGCGACGATCGGCACGACGCGCGGTCCGATGGTTTGGTCGCGCACGATCGTATTCAAGATGCGCACGAACGCCATCGTCGTGGAGATCGCGCGTTCGCCCGTGCCCCGCAGCACCGAATCGAACGCCTGCAACTCGGGAACCGGAAGCGATACCGATTTGCGACGGCGCTGCGGGACTTGTCCGAGCACCGAAACGCGCTCGCGCAGATATTGCATTTCCGCCGAATCGTCTGCCGGTTTGTAAAACGGAACCGATTCGATGTCGGCGTCGGCAATCGGAATCGTAAAGCGATCCCGGAACGCGCGCATCGCCTCGAGCTCCATCTTTTTCGCCTGGTGGGCGATGTTCTGCGCTTCGCCGGCGGCGCCCATGCCGTATCCCTTGACGGTCATCGCGAGTACGACCGTCGGTTGTCCGCGATGCTCGACCGCGCTGCGATAGGCGGCATACACCTTAACCGGATCGTGTCCGCCGCGCTGCAGCGCCCATATCTCGTCGTCGGTCCAATCGGCGACCAACGCTTTGGTTTCCGGATAGCGCCCGAAGAATTCGTCGCGAACGTAGCGCCCGTTGCGGCTCTTGAACGTTTGGTAGTCGCCGTCGACGCATTCGGTCATCAGTTTGACCAGCCGTCCGGTCGAATCTTGGTGCAGCAGCGGATCCCACTTGCTGCCCCAAACCACTTTGATGACGTTCCAACCGGCGCCCTTGAACACGCGCTCGAGTTCTTGAATGATCTTGCCGTTGCCGCGCACCGGGCCGTCGAGGCGCTGCAGATTGCAGTTGATCACCCAGATGAGGTTGTCGAGTTTTTCGCGTCCCGCCAACGAGATCGCGCCCAGCGATTCGGGCTCGTCCATTTCGCCGTCGCCGTGAAACGCCCACACCTTGCGGTCGGCGGCATCGATGAGACCGCGATCGCCTAGATAACGCATGAAGCGTGCCTGATAGATCGACATGATCGGCCCCAGGCCCATCGAGACCGTCGGGAACTGCCAGAAATCCGGCATCAACCACGGGTGCGGATACGACGACAAACCGTTGCCGTCGACTTCTTGACGAAATCGGTCCAGGTGCGCTTGGTCGATGCGGCCTTCCAAAAATGCGCGAGCGTAGAAGCCTGGCGCGGAGTGACCTTGCAAGAAGACCAAGTCGCCGCCGAAGCTCTCCGACGGCGCGCGGAAGAAGTGGTTGAAGCCAACATCATAGAGCGTTGCGGCGGATGCGAAGCTGGCGACGTGTCCGCCCAGCTCCGAACTCACCTTGTTGGCGCGGATGACCATCGCGAGCGCGTTCCAACGTACGTAGTGACGCAGGCGCGCCTCGAGCTCGCGGTCTCCCGGCATCTCGGGTTGATTGCCGACGTCGATGGTATTAACGTAAGGTGTTTCGAGGCCGAGCGAAACGAGCGCGCCGCCGCGACGTGCTTCATCGACTAAGCGGCCGATAAGTTCGCGCGCGCGGTCGGGCCCTTCGGCGGCGAGCACGCCGCGCATGGCGTCCAGCCACTCTTGGGTCTCGATCGGATCCGGATCGGGCGCGAATGTCGTCATCGTCGGCAACCCTTTGCGTGCTTAGAGACAAACCCTTGCCAGGGATGACTCTGCCGTGGTGTGTCTAAGCGACCACCGCAGCGGGAGCTCGCGCAGGCGGGCTGAGAGGGCACTATGCCGACCGCAAGCACCTGATCCGGGTAATGCCGGCGAAGGGAGGAACCATGAAAGTCTACGTGCAGGGCAGCGACCCGTCAGTTCGGGTCCCGATGCGCGAAATAGCCCTGACCGACGGAACGTCGCACACGGTCTACGATACCAGCGGCCCGTATTCGGATGCGTCCGCGGAAACCGACATCCGGGCGGGTTTGTTGCCGTTGCGACAACGCTGGATCGAAGCGCGCAACGACACCGTTACGCTCGATCGTCCGACGTCGACGTATCGTCGCGGCCGCGAAGCGATGCCGCAACTCGACGAAGTGCGTTTTCCGCAGCGGCCGGCGGCGCGGCGCGCCAAACCGGGGGCCAACGTCTCGCAGATGCATTACGCACGGCGCGGCGAGGTTACGCCCGAAATGGAATTTATCGCGATCCGCGAGGGCCTCGATCCGCAGATCGTTCGCGAGGAGGTCGCGCGCGGCCGGGCGATTATTCCGTCCAACGTCAACCATCCCGAGAGCGAACCGATGATTATCGGGCGCCGTTTCCTCGTGAAGATCAACGCCAACATCGGCAACTCCGCGGTCAGCTCGTCGATCGACGAAGAGGTCGAGAAGATGACGTGGGCGACGCGCTGGGGCGCCGACACCGTGATGGATCTATCGACCGGCAAAAACATCCACGAAACGCGCGAGTGGATTCTGCGCAATTCACCCGTGCCGATTGGGACGGTGCCGATCTATCAGGCGCTCGAAAAAGTCGGCGGCAAAGCCGAGGATCTAACGTGGGAGTTGTTCGCCGACACGTTGATCGAGCAAGCCGAACAAGGTGTCGATTACTTCACCATTCACGCCGGCGTATTGTTGCAATACGTTCCGCTGACCGCAAAACGCGTTACCGGCATCGTTTCGCGCGGCGGCTCGATCATGGCCAAGTGGTGCCTGGCGCATCATCGTGAGAACTTTCTGTACGAGCACTTCGAAGATATCTGCGAGATCATGAAAGCGTACGATGTCGCGTTTTCGCTCGGCGATGGTTTGCGCCCGGGTTGCACCGCCGACGCGAACGACGCCGCGCAGTTCGGCGAGCTGGAAACGCTCGGCGAACTGACGCAGATCGCGTGGAAGCACGACGTGCAAACGATGATCGAAGGTCCCGGCCACGTGCCGATGCACTTGATCAAAGAGAACATGGATAAACAGCTCGAGGTGTGCGGCGAAGCGCCGTTTTACACGCTCGGGCCGCTCGTCACCGATATCGCACCCGGGTACGACCACATCACCAGCGCGATCGGCGCGGCGATGATCGGCTGGTTCGGCACCGCGATGTTGTGTTACGTCACGCCCAAAGAACACTTGGGGTTGCCCAACAAAAAGGACGTTAAAGACGGCGTGATCGCCTACAAGATTGCCGCCCACGCGGCCGATTTAGCCAAGGGTCATCCGCGCGCCCACCACTGGGACGACGTGCTCTCCAAGGCGCGTTTCGAATTTCGTTGGGAAGATCAGTTCGAGCTCTCGCTCGATCCCGAAACCGCGCGAGAGTTTCACGACGAAACGTTGCCGGCAGCCGGCGCAAAGGTGGCGCACTTCTGCTCGATGTGCGGCCCGCATTTCTGTTCGATGAAGATCACACAGGAGGTGCGCGAGTACGCCGAACGCGGCATGCAGGAAAAGTCGCGCGAGTTCGTAGAGAGCGGCGCGGACGTTTACGTCCCGGTTTCGTGAGGTCGCCGCGGTCGTTTTCGACCGCGACGAAACCCTGATCGTCGACGTTCCGTTCAACGGCGATCCGGACCGCGTCACCATCGAACCCGGCGTGCGCGACGCGCTCGACCGGTTACGTGCGGCCGGGATTCCGGTCGCCGTCGTGAGCAATCAAAGCGGCGTCGGCCGTGGATATATCAGCAGCGAACAGGTCGACGCGGTCAACCGCCGCGTCGACGAACTGCTGGGTCCGTTTGCCGGATTCTTCGTTTGCTTGCACGCGCCGCAGGATGGTTGCGATTGCCGCAAACCCCAACCGCGCTTGATTCTGGATGCCGCGCAAGCGATGGGGGTACGGCCGGAGCGATGCGTGGTGATCGGCGATCGGGAGAGCGATGTGGAAGCGGCCGTCCGCGCGGGCGCGATCCCGCTGAAAATACAAGGGCCGCGAGAAATTCCCGCGGCCATCGATACGATTCTGAAAGAACGCGAAGCTTAGCGCACGGCGCTAACGCTCGAGCCGTCCAGCCAATAATCCAAGTCCGGGCCGTGCGCGATGGCCAATTGCTCTTGTTCCGGCAGGCGAATCGTACGCGCGAGCAGCTTCCATGCATTCATGACGCGAACGACGTAATGTTGCGTTTCGTCGAACGGCGGGATGCCGCCGTATTCGCTGACCGCTTTGGGGCCCGCGTTATACGCGGCGAAAACGAGATCGCAATGGCTGCGTCCGAAGCGCTGCAGCAAGCCGCTGAGATAGCGGGCCGCGCCCGAAAGATTTTGCGCTGGGTTGGATGGGTTTACCCCAAGTATTGCTGCCGTTCCGGGCATCAACTGTCCCAGACCGATGGCACCGGCGCGCGAGACGGCGTGCGTGTGCCAGCTCGATTCAACGCTCACGACGGCAACCAGCATGTTTGCATCGAGACGCCAGCGTTCGGCGTTGGTCAACACGCGGCGCGCGAGATCGCGACTTTGCCAGCGCGGTAACTGCGGGTTGAAGTGATGCAGAACCGATGCATAAACCGCGACCGTGGCCGGGGTCGCCTTCACCGGAGCATTGGCGGCTAGCGCCGGTCCGGAGAAACATCCGAAGAGCAGGGCGGCCAAAGCCGCGATGCGGGAGGGACGAAAGAGCATCGCCCGTGGTTCCGGCTTCCCGGCGCACCCGCCTCCCGGGAAGAAGTAGCCTGAGACAAAAATGGCGGGAGGGTGAGTCGCCGTCCGCTTTCCCCACAACGACGCCGCTTTTGGACGATCGTCGCAACGCTGGCATTCCTCGCGATGTGCGCAGCGATCGGATTGTCGCAATGGTGGGCGTACAACGTCAACGTGCCGCACTACAAGGCAGCCGGGCGGCATTCCGCCGACGGTCGAAGGTCCGCGCCATGAAGCTGTTGACGATACCGGCCGTTTTGGCCGTTCTCGCGCTAGAGGCATGCGCGTCGCAATCTTCTTCCATCACGCCGGAGATCGGTTCCTTACCAACGCAATCGACCAGTGTATCGTACGCGCTCGAAGCGAACGTCTCGGCCGCGTGCCCCGCGCCGGACGCGAGCATTCCCGGGGCGCCGCAATGTCGCGCGTTGTATCGCACCGACGCCGGCGCATTTGCCGGAAAGGTCGTTCCGGCCGGCGAGAAGCCGGAAGGTTACGGCCCGGACGACCTTCGTTCGGCGTACGACTTACCGTCGCACGGCGGGAAGGGACAAACCGTCGGAATCGTCGACTTCACCGACGATCCGAACGCCGAATCCGATCTCGCGGCGTATCGAAAGCAGTACGATCTGCCGCCTTGCACGACCAAGAACGGATGCTTTCGCAAGGTCAATCAAAATGGAAACCCCAGGCACTTTCCCAAGCCAAGCCGCGGTTGGAGCGGAGAAATCTCGCTGGACCTCGATATGGCGTCGGCAGGTTGCCCGCAATGCCACATCCTTTTGGTTGAAGCGAGTTCCTCGGGGAACACGGCCGAGAATACCGCGATCGCACTGGGCGCAAATGTCGTGAGCAACAGTTGGGGATATTACGGCGACGCGGCGTACGACAAAGCGTTCGATCATCCCGGACACATCATCACCGTTGCGAGCGGCGACACCGGATACGAACGGCGGGCGACCATTCCTGACGGTTTCAATACGGTCGTGTCGGTTGGTGGCACGACGTTGCGCGAGGCAACCAACGCGCGCGGTTGGACGGAAACCGCGTGGGCCGGTTCGACCAGCGAGTGCAACAGGAACGTCAAGAAGCCGGCGTGGCAACTCGACACCGGATGTACCGGACGCACCGAAACCGACGTGTCTTCGGTTTCCGATCCCGCGACCGGCGTTGCGGTCTACGACACGTACAAACTCCCCGGCTGGGTCATTTTCGGTGGCACGAGTGCGGCCAGCCCGCTGGTCGCTGCGATTTACGCGCTGGCCGGCAACGAGACGTCGATGAATTACGCGGAGTCACTGTACGCGAATGCCGGCGATCTCAACGACATCACGAGCGGAAAGAACGGCAAGTGCAACACGTATATCTGCGATGCCGGTCCCGGCTACGATGGTCCCACGGGAAACGGCTCGCCCAACGGTCTGGGAGCTTTCTAGCGTAAGCGGCGCAGCATTGCGTCGTGTTTGTACGATCCGCCGGCGCCGAAATGCACCGCCGTTACATCGAGCTCGGGAATGCAATACAAACCCTGACCACCCGAACCGCTCGCGTAATAGATATCGGCGGGGCCGTCGTCGTGCGGTCCCTCCAGCCACCAGCCCAAACCGTAACGTTCGTTAACGCGGCCCGAGCGAAAGCATTCCTCAAACATCGCGCGGTGCGCCAACACGTACCGTCCGTAGGCGAGCCATGCCGCAGCGCTCATCGACGCGCCGGTCGGCAGCGGCTGCGTTCCGTCGGACAAGCTGCGCCACGCTGCAACCGGTGCCCGAGCCGGCGCGAGGATGCGCGCCTGCAAGTATTGCTGCGGCGTCATCCCGAGCGGCGCGAGCTTGCGTGCGAAGGCTGCGCCGAAAACTTGCAATGAAATCCCGGTGTAGGTAAACGTGGTGCCGGGTTCGTTGAGGAGCGGCACCTCGAGCGCACGTTCGAACGCCGGCACGGCCGAACCTAATCCGCCGAAACCGTGTCCAGCCGTAAGAGACAGCAACATGCCAAACGTAACGCGCCGCTTCCAAGGATCCGTACGCCACGTTTCGAGCGTGGCCGCAACCGGCTCGTCGATCGAGAGCAGTCCTTCGGATTGCGCGACGACCGCAGCGACGCCCCAAAAGCTTTTCGCTCCGCTGAACAGTTTATGCGGCGTGTCGCGTTCGAATCCGTCGCCATACGCTTGCGCGATCACCTCTCCGCCTTGCTGGACGACGAGGGCTTCGAGGCGGTGCCGGCGCGCATACTCGAGGGCGGCTTCAGTGTCCATGACGGGAGGAGCGTTCGTCAAACTGCCGCAACTGCCGTCCGAGGGACCTCCAAAGAAGTCCATGTACGGATCGTTTGCGCCGCAAAACCGTCAGGTGTTAGAAGAAGGCGAGGAAGTATACTCAACGAGTCTATGCCCGAGCCTTCGACGCCGCAGATGGCGGTTTTAGGCCAAACCCTGCGGGCAACGGAGTTGCGATCCGCGCAGCGACTTCTTCGGAGGTCCCTGCTATGAGGCCGTACGTTCTGCTGGTCGCCTCGGTCGCGGCGCTCGGCGGATTATTATTCGGCTACGACACGGGCGTAATCTCGGGCGCGATCTTGTTCATCACCCGGGATTTCGGCCTGGATACGCGCGCCCAGGAATTTACCATCAGCGTCGTGCTCCTCGGCTGCATCGCCGGCTCGGCCGTGACCGGCGCGTTAGCCGATGCGATCGGCCGGCGCTTGACGCTGCTCTGCGCCGGACTCGTTTTTCTCGTCGGCGCGCTGTTGTCGGCATTCGCTCCGAGCGAAGGTGCGTTACTGGCCGGGCGATTGGTCGTCGGAATCGGGATCGGCTTCAGCTCGGTCGTCGCGCCGTTGTACATTTCGGAGGTCGCACCGCCTTCGGTGCGCGGTGCCCTCGTCTCGTTATACCAGTTCGCGATCACGGTTGGAATTTTGGGCGCGTATGTAGTCGACTACGCCTTCGCGCATAACGGCGCGTGGCGCTGGATGCTGGGCTTTGCGGTTATCCCATCGTTGATCCTGATCGGTGGAATGGTCTTCATGCCCGAATCGCCGCGCTATTTGTTTAAGATCGGCCGCGATCGTAACGCACGCGAAGAGTTGGCCCGCATCGCCGACACGCCGGCCGTTGCGACCGAAGAAGAACGGCTCATCGCCGACAGCCTCAAAACGACCGGCGGCGGCCTTGCGGCGCTGTTCGGACCGTCGGTGCGATTCGCGTTGTTCGTGGGCGTCGCGCTGGCGGTATTGCAGCAGATTACCGGCATCAACGCCGTGATTTACTACGGGCCGCAGATCTTTCAAATGGCCGGCGTCGCTTCGGCCTCCGCTTCGATCCTCGCGCAAGCGCTCGTCGGCACGGTCAACGTCGTGTTAACGCTGGTTGCCATCTTCTTCGTGGACCGGCTCGGGCGAAAGCCGTTGTTGTATTTGGGATTGGCCGGCATGACGTTGGCGTTGACGGCGCTCGGTTTGGCATTTTCAGGCAGCCGCCCCGCCGGCGCGACGGCCGACGTCGCGTTGGTTTCCATGATGGTCTACGTGGGCTGCTTCGCGTTTAGCCTAGGCCCGATCGTATGGTTGCTCATTTCGGAGATCTTTCCGTTGCGGGTACGCGGAATCGGCATGTCGGTGTCGACGCTGGCCAACTGGGTCGGAAACTTTCTCGTATCGCAATTCTTCTTGACGATGGTCGAGCGGCTCGGGCGAACCGCGACGTTTTGGACGTACGGTGCGATCTGTATCGTGACGATCGTCTTCGTCTGGAAAGCCGTGCCCGAAACCAAACGCGAGCTGCTCGAACAAATTCGCGTTCGTAACGCTTAGGCGAACGTGGGAAAACGTTCTACCTTTAGCGGGATAGCGGCGTGCGTGGTTCTCGCGGCCTGCGCTGCGCCCGCGCCGCCGGTTGCTTCGAAGCACCCGTGGACGACGTATCAAATGAATTCGACGCACAACGCGATCGTGCCGGCGGCGTTTCCCTCGGTGCGGTGGACCATCAATCTGCATAGTAAAATCAACGGCGGTCTGGCATACGACGGACGGCGGCTGTTTGCGGTAGATTTCGCCAAGGAACTCATCGCGATCGCCCCGCGCGACGGGCGCATTCTTTGGAAGGCGCGCGGCGACGATGTGTTGATGTCGACGCCGATCGTGGCTCAAGGTTTGGTGTTCGTAGGTTCGGGCACGAACGCGGTCATGACCGGCGCGGATGGTATGCCGATGTGGGGCCGGCGCGGTGGGAACCATTGGTACGCGTTTCGCGCCGACAACGGACGATTGGCTTGGAAGTACGCAACCGCCGGCGAGTCGATGCCGTCGGCTGCATACGTCGACGGTATGCTCCTGTTTGCAACCGGCGACGGCGTGGCAACCGCGGTTCGCGCCGATACCGGACAACGATTGTGGGAAGCTCCGCTTCCCGGCCACGTTTCGATGGCGTCGACCGTCGTGTGGAACGATCTGGTGTATTTCGTGACGACAAAGGATGAAAAAAACCATTTCGGCCCGTTGGGCAATCAAACCGTCGCGCTCGATTGGCGTACGGGAAAACGCGTTTGGTCCACGCCGTATGGAAATTCGGATTGCACGCCCACCGTTTTCGGAAGCCGCGTGTTCGTCGAGGGGGTTAGGGACGGTCCGATCGGGCCGCGCGAGGCGATCGGCTACAACGACGTGGTGGCGCTGGACTCAGCCTCGGGCGCACTACGATGGCGGCACGTCGGCGACCAAGGATTCTACTCCAGCGTCGGAACGAACGAACGCGCCATCGCCGGAACGTACGATAATCGAACGCTCTTTCAATCGCTTCCAGCGACCAATCAGCTGATCGCGTTCCGCACCGCGGACGGTAAAGTTTTGTGGTCGACCGTGACCAGCGGCTCCGTTAAGATGAGCCCGCTGGTGTGGAACGGACGCGTCTACGCCGGCGATACATCCGGGGTGCTGTACGCGGTCGACGAGCGCAGCGGCAAAACGTTGCGTGCCTTGGCGTTCGACAAACCGTTTACTTCGGCTCCGCCGATCGTTATCGGTCGCACGATGTTCTTGCCGCAGACGGATTCGATCCGCGCCTTGCCGCTGGGCGCCTTGTGAGCGTTCGACCGGCAACACCGCGTCGCGTTTTGTTCGTCGCCCATCCGCATGCGTTTGCGCAGGTTGGCGGAGCGATGACGCAGGTGTCGTTCACCAAGCGCGCGCTGGAAGCAGACGGCGTAACCGTCGATCTGGTAACCACCCTCGATCCCGACGCGCGAGGTTACGATCTGGCCCATGTATTCGGCGTGTACGATCCGGAAGAAGCCAATCGGCAAGTGCGAGCGTGCAAGACGGCCGGGGTGGCCACCGCGGTCTCGCCGATGTGGTGGGATCTCTTCGATTACTACGGCCGCTCGCGCGGCATGAACCGCGTTCTCGCCGGCCCCGAAAAGCGTATCCCGGCCGGTTT
>DASXXU010000151.1:0-4602 GCA_036502885.1 Candidatus Tumulicola sp. | reverse complement strand
CCGACAGCTTGCGAAACGGTTTAGCCGGCCTGCCGCCCGGCGATTCGGTACTGATCGTTACGTCGGATCTGCCGGTACTTTCGCCGGCGGCGGTCGACGATTTCGTCGAACGCGTGTTGGGGTGCGATCCCGACGCGGGCTACGGCTGCGTCGATCGCCGCACGCACGAGGCGCGTTTTCCGCAAGTTCCGCATACGTGGGCGCGCTTGCGCGACGGAACGTTCTGCGGTGCCGGGTTGGCATCGCTCAAACCCAGAGCGCTGCCGGCGCTGGAGCAATTGATCGAACGGTTGGGTGCGGCTCGAAAACGGCCGCTGCAACTGGCCTCGATCTTCGGCTACGACGTGTTGCTGCGCTTCGCGCTCGGCCGCTTGACCATCGCGCTAGCCGAGGAGCGAGCCGGCCGAATTCTCGGCGCGAAAGTCCGCGCGATCGTCTCGCCCTACGCCGATGCCGCGGTCAACGTGGACCGCGTCGGCGACGTCGCGTTGGCCCGCGATCTTATTCGCGGGGCCGGCGCTACGAACGCCAGCGTTTAAATAGCTGGTTCGCGATCCCGAATTGATCCAGTGACTTGCCGACCGTGTGCGCGACGATATCGTCGACGCTCTGCGGGTTGGCGTACATGGCCGGAATCGGCGGCAAGATGATCGCACCGATCTCGGCCAAGCGCACCAGCGTTTGTAAATGGCCGACGTGCAACGGCGTTTCGCGCACGACCAGGACGACCCGCCGGCGCTCTTTCAAACACACATCGGCGGCTCGCACCAAGAGATTTGAATTGAGCGAATAGGCGATGGCGCTGGCGCTCTTCATCGAACACGGGATGACCAGCATTCCGTCGGTCAGAAACGAGCCGCTCGAAATCGCCGCCGCCAGATCGTCGTCGCGATGCACTACGTCGGCCAGCGCTTCGAAATCGCTGCCGCTCATGTCCGTTTCGAGTTCGATCGTCCGGCGCGCGGAATCAGTCAGCACGAGATGCGTTTCGATGCCGCCGACCGAGCGCAGCGCTTGCAGTGCCATGTACCCATATGCGCTGCCGCTCGCGCCACTAATTCCGACGATGATTCGCCGCACGTCCGACGGCTTATACACAGCGTGCAGGGTCGCCTTGCGCGACCCGAAAGTCATACGTTGAATTATGGATCCCCGGTACGTTCGCGCGTTCGTCGACGATGCCGTCGCGTGGTGCGACACGCAAGACCGGTCGCGCTTTCTCTCGCTGCTGCGTTCGCCGCTCTCGCAGGTTCCGCACGACACGGCTGCCGCGTATGCCAAGCTGGCGGAGCGCAGCGACGATCCCTTTGAGGCCATCGAGCGATCGCAGCTGGGCGTCGACGCTGCCGAGCGGGAGTCCGCGGCAGCGTTTTGTGCGCGGCTGCGGCAGTTGCGCGGGACGACCACACCGGACCACCCAAAAGAGCAGATCGCCGATTTCGTGTACGAAATCTTTTCGTTGCCCTACGACGAGCCCGTGGACGTCGAATCACGCTCGAACGGCGCATCGTTCGATCTGTGCGTTGCCGGGACGCCCGAAACGCCGCGCGGCGTGGTTCCGCGAAAACGTCATTTCAGCGCGTCCTCGCTCAACGCGTACGTCGAGTGCTCGCGCAAATGGTTCTACCGCTACTCTTGCGCCGCGATCGAAGACCCCGGATCCTCGGCGGCTGCCTACGGGACGTCGTTTCATCTGGCACTAGAGGAGTTTCACGGCGAGTTTCCACGGCCGGCCGCTTCGCAAGAAGCGCAGATGCGCGAACGCATCGCGCAATCGATTCGCTGGGCTTTCGAACGCAACCGCTCCGGGTTTGAGACGGCGGTGGAATTCGAACTACAAGTGCGTCGCGCCGCTCGCACCGCGCAACGCTACGTGGATTGGCTTCTGCTGCAGGAGCGCGTCGCACCGTTCGAGGTCATCGGGCGCGAGGTCCCGGCAAACCTAGATCTGGGCGGCCACGAGTTCGTCGGCTTCATCGACCGCCTCGACCGCGACGCACGTTCCGGCGGCGTCGGCGTCGTCGATTACAAAACCGGGAGCATCGCACTATCGGCCGCCGAGTATCGTGAAAAAGTACGCACCATGCACGATTTCCAACTGCCGTTTTACTATTGGGCCAGAACCGAAGCCGGCGATCGTGTTACCCGGTTGGCACTGCTTCCGCTCAAGGATGCGACCCTCGACGTGCGTCCCATCGTGTTGGAAGTCGTTCCGGGCGATCCGCCCGAGGACCGCACCAAATCGGCGCGCGGTACCATCGGAACGATCGAGCTCGAACGCGCGCGTACGAAAATGATCGATTTGAGCCAGCGCTTGTCCGGCGACGGCATCCAGCGCTTCGACGAAACGGCCGATCCGTCGGCATGCACGTTCTGCGCGTACGTTACCGCCTGCGCACACCGTCCGCCGCCCGAACCGGCGCGGTTCGGTCAATGAACTCGATCTCGCCGAGCGACCAGCAACGTCGCGCGATCGACGCGCCCGCGCACGGCTGCGTGCTCCTGTCCGGCCCGTCCGGCAGCGGGAAAAGCTTCGCGCTCGAAGGACGCGCGCAACGGTTACGAGCCGAGTTTGCGGAGCTCGAACTCCTCGTGCTACGAGACCGTTCGGATTTCGCGCGCCTGGCGCTCCGCTATGCGGGCGAAGGCGTGCGAATCGTCGATGATGTCGAGGCGGAACGGGCGTTCGCAAACGCGTGCGAACCGTTGTTCGCAATGGATTGGACCAACTTCTCGAAGGAGCAACTCGACCCGGAGATCCCAGGCTTGCGTTCGCCCGCGCGCTTTCTCAACTCGGCGTTTCGTTTGATCCGGCGTTTGCGCGAGCAAGCCGTCGATCCGGACGAGTTCTTGCAGCGCGCGTTGGCCGGCGCGACCGACTTTTACGGACGGCCGCCGAATTTCGTCGACCCGCGTCTGCTTTCTGCCCTCAAACGCGACTACCACGATTCGCTCAACGTGGATGCGCCCGAGCTACAGCGGCAATACCGCCGTGAGGTCGATTTGGTAAAAATCCTGGGCGAACTTTACCGCCGCTACGTCGATTCGACGCAATCGTCCGGACGCATGACCGGACGCGACGCCGTCGCGATCGCCACCGGCAAACTTCGCGCCGAAGCCGCGCGCTCGAACGTTCCCAGGCAGCGGTTCGCATTGGTCGACGATGCCGAACTCCTGAGCCCTGGCGAGTTGGCGTTGCTGCGTGCCCTGTTCGGAGACGGCCTAGACCGCGTTACGCTGGCCGGCCGCACGCTTCCAACCGTTACGAATGCGGATTCGATCGAATTGATCGAGCAGTTTCGCTCCCCGCCGGCGCTCTTGGCCGCACAAAATGCAGCTCTGAGAAAACCGGTGGCGCCGGTAGCGGGTGACGAGTTGGAATTGCTGCGCACCAAAACCGTGCGCGAGGAAGCCGTGGCGATCGCGCAGCGGGTGCGCGAATGGATCGATTCCGGAACGCCGCCGCAGCGCATCGCGGTGTTGTTTCGATCCGTGCGCCACGTCGAGCGGTACGAAGACGCGCTGCTCGATCGCGACGTGCCCGTCGCAACGCTCGGCGACGTCAACGTATTTGCCGACCGGCGTGCGCTCGACGCGTTGGCGTTGCTCTGGAACGCGTACGACCCGTTCCGCCACGAGTGGCTGCTGCGCACGCTGTCCAATCCCGCGCTGGGTCTCTCGGATGCTTCGCTTGCGGTACTATGCGCCGAACCGGCCAACCCGCAAACGCCGCTTTTTACCTTCGACGCCGAAGCGGCGCCGACCGAACGCGCGAGCCGTTGGGATCCAAAACGCGATCTGCGGCTCGGTTGGAACGTCGTGCGCGGCGACCGCGACGCCGATCTACCCGAAGAAACGCTTGCGACGTTACGGCGATTTCGCGAGATGCGTCGAGCCTGGACCAAGCTGATCGGCAACGCCGGCATCGACGAGTTCGCGCGGACGATTTGGCGCGCGGCGTTGGCGCGCGAAGGCCGCGCCGGTTCGGCGCGCGATGCAGCCCAACAACTGGTGTTGCGCCGGCTCCTCGACAGGCTGCACGCGTTCGAACGCGAGTCGGCCGCCGCAACGCTGTTCGACCTGTTGGACTTCGCCCGGTTGCGCGCTGCCAGCGATTTGGAATCGTGCGAAGATTCCGATCCGAACGGTTGCGTGAGCGTAGCTTCGATCGATGCGGTGCGCGGTCGCGAGTTCGACCGGGTCGTCGTCGCCGGCGTGCGGCCCGGATCGTTCCCGCTGTGGTATGCGCCCGACAACTTTCTGATGAGCCCGCGTTTGGGCGTGGTCCCGCGCGAAAACGTCGGCGACGCGCGCGCTGCCCGCACCGCAAAGTTTAGCTACTACGTAACCGCCAATAAAGCGGCCGAGAAATACTACCGGCGCGAGCGCGAGGCCTTTGCCTACGCGCTGGGGCGCGCGCGCGAGCGCGTGCTCGTCACCGCTTCGGGATCTCCGACGCGCGGTATCACCGCGCCCGAGTTGCTCGAAGAGCTGCGCGCCGTCAAACTGCCGGCGCGCGCACTCGAGGCTTCATAGCGGACCGCGCGCGAACAGGCCGATCTGCACGCTGCCCCCGCTCTCGATCGAAGCGACGCGCGTCCC
>DASXXU010000150.1:0-7842 GCA_036502885.1 Candidatus Tumulicola sp. | reverse complement strand
CGACGATGGCGAGCTCGATGAGTTGGATCCGCCGTGCGCGCAAGCCATCAAAGATGCGAGCAATGCGAGGCTCCCGGCCGCGCGCAAATACGTCAAAATAGCTTCTCCTTCTGCGTTCGAAATTGCCAAGCCGGAGGTTGGGCAGATGGCGAATTTTGGCCTTCGTTGTCCACAATGTGCGACACTTACTTGTGCATTCTGTGGAGAATTAGGGCAAATTCGGCGATTCCGACGTCCAAAGTCGTCCACCGGCCCAAAATAGTCCGGTCGTCGCGGCGATGGCGATGACCGCCCAAATGACGCCGTTGAGGACGTGTCCGTAGACGAATTGTCCGGTCGCGAACAGCGTCCCGTAGATCGCGGCCAGACCGAAAACCCAACCAACCAGCGCATGGGCCGGCGAGTCGGGCGAGGGCGGCAAGCCGTTGGCAAGACGAACGGCGCGCCACCCCGGGCCGCCGGGCCGGACCTTGGCGTAAAAGGCGGCCAACGTGGCCGCGGGCGCTGGAGCCGTAAGGAACGTGACGCCGAGCCACACGACCGTCGTGGCCCCAACGGTCCATAGCAAAATCGTCGTATCCGCGACCGGGTGCCCGTATTTGCCCGCCACGAAAAAGCCCAAGGACACCGCGAAGGACGAGGCCATCGCGCTGACCTCACTCCAGGCGTTAATACGCCACCAGAACCAGCGCAACAAGTAGATCAATCCGGTGCCTGCGCCGATCGATAACAGCAGATCGAACGCGCTTTTGGCAGTGTCGAGAAACAGTGAGAATCCCACACCGGCCGCCATCAGCAGGACGGTAACGATGCGCCCCATCAGCACGAGCTCGCGCTGCGAGGCTTTCGGCTGGATAAAGCGTTGGTAGAAGTCGTGCACGAGGTACGACGTTCCCCAGTTCAAGTGCGTTTCGATCGTCGAGCGATACGCGGCGAATAGTCCGGCGACCATGAACCCGGCAAAACCGGCCGGCAAGAACACCAGCATCGCGGGATACGCGATATCGTTGCCGATCAAATCCGGGGCGACGTGCGGGAAACGCGTCGCGATATCGTGCAGCGACGGATACACGATCGTCGATGCGAGCGCCACGATGATCCACGGCCACGGGCGTAGCGCGTAGTGCATCGCCGTGAACGCAAGCGTGCCGAACGCGGCGTCGGATTCGGTGCGCGCGGCCAGCATGCGTTGCGCCACATAACTTCCACCGCCCGGTTCGGAGCCCGGATACCAAACCGACCACCATTGAACCGTTAACGGGATGATGAATATCGCCAGGGCCGTCGGCCAGTCGGAAAAGTTCGGCAACAGCGACAGCATGCTGGGATGCGTCGCGCCGATGTGCGAGATCAGGCCGTGCAATCCGCCCACACCGGGCGCGTGGATCGCGAAGTACGCCGCTGCAAACGCCGAGGTGATCGTAATGAAGAACTGGATCATGTCGGTCACCATCACGCCCCACAAACCGGCGGTGGCGGCAAAAACGATCGGCACGGTAGCCAAAATCAGCAGCGTTTCCAAACGCGGCCAGCCGAACAGCACGCCTGCAATTTTCACCGCGGCGAGATTTACGGTCGCGATGATGACGCAGTTAAAGAACAGCCCGAGATAAATGGCTCGAAATCCGCGCACGAACGAGGCGGCTTTTCCGGCGTAGCGTAGTTCGTAGAACTCCAAGTCGGTTAAGACGCCGCTGCGCCGCCACAGGCGCGCGTAGAAAAATACCGTCGCGAGCCCGGTCAACAGAAACGACCACCAGACCCAATTCTCGGCCACGCCCCCATCGCGCACGAGGTTGGTGACTAAGTTCGGCGTGTCGGTCGAGAACGTGGTTGCGACCAGCGAGATGCCGATCAACCACCACGGCGCCTGCCGGCCGGCCGCGAAAAACTCGGTAATGTTCCGCCCGGCGCGTCTGGCTAGCAGAATCGCCGGTAGAAACGTGACGCCGAGCGAGACAACGATGATCGTCCAGTCGAGCGACGTC
The DNA here is from genome assembly GCA_036502885.1 of Candidatus Tumulicola sp. Lineage (GTDB taxonomy): Bacteria > Vulcanimicrobiota > Vulcanimicrobiia > Vulcanimicrobiales > Vulcanimicrobiaceae > Tumulicola. The sequence goes on along the minus strand of DASXXU010000150.1, from coordinate 5,854 downwards.
AGGTGCATCCGGCGCGATTCCAACGCACGACCGCACATTCCGCTCGCCCGAACCAGCCTCAAACTGGTCCGGCTTGACTTTATATAATGCATCGGTTATATAACTAGTACATTATGCAATCTGCCGCTGCGGCGCGACTCGACGCCATTTTCTTCGCACTATCCGACGGCACGCGCCGGTCGATCCTCGAGCGCCTGGCGCGAGGCGAGGCTGGCGTCAACGAGCTCAAGGAAGCGTTTTCGATTACCCAGCCGGCGATTTCGCGCCACCTCAAAGTGCTCGAGCGCGCCCGCCTGATCCGCCGCAGCCGCGATGCGCAACGGCGGCCGGCACGCATCGAAACGCACGCGGTCGCCGAGGCGGCCAAATGGATCGAGCATTACCAGCAAGTCTGGGAAGCGAGTTACCAGCGCTTGGACCTGCTGTTAGCCGACGAACTCAAAAAGCGCAAACGTACGTAAAGGAATCGCAATGCCTGACAAAGTCACCGTCACCACGCCGACCGACCGCGAGATCCGCGTCGAACGCAGCTTCGATGCGCCGCCCGACTTAGTGTTCGAATTTCACACGAAATGCGAACACGTGAAACGATGGCTGTTAGGGCCGCCCGGATGGTCGATGCCGCAATGCGAGATCGACTTGCGAACGGGCGGCCGGTACCGTTACGTTTGGCGCAACGACGACGACGGCACGGAGTTCGGCGTGCAGGGTGAGTTTCGCGAGATCGACGCTCCCAATCGCATCGTCACCGTCGAGCGTATGGATGGCTGCGAAGGGCAGGCGGTGGTAACCACTACCTTCGGAGCCCGCGCAGGCAGCACCGCATTCGTCATCACCATCCAGTTCGATTCCAAAGAACTACGCGACGGCGCGTTGGGGTCGGGCATGACGGACGGCATGTCGACGAGCTACGACCGCCTGGACGACCTTACGGCGGCGGTGCGGGAAGAAACGTAAGCGCCTTCGCTTCTTGCATTTCGCCGGCTACCTCGCCCGAGAAAACCTGGCCGCCCGAGATCGTGAGCTTACGCACCGCTTGACCTGGGCGCAAGTCCAACTTCGACATCGACACCCAAAACGTGTCCGGGCGTGTCGCCGAGTCGAAATAGTAAATGCGATCGGTTTGATCCGAAACCGTACGCCAAATCGTCGACGAGATATTCGGTTGGTCGGGCGTCGTTATTCCTAACGGGACGCTAACGGCGCGCACGACGCTCATCACGCCGGCGACGGCCTGATACGCGTACGAACCGTTGGGGACGCCGGCGATGTAGCTGGGATCGAGCTTCGTCGGTATCGCGTTCAGCAAGAACGACGCACGCGCGAAACGATCCGCCGCGCGGTTCGTCCCAGGCAAGAACGTCAGGCCGCCGATGCCTTCCCAGTATGCGTTGAGCGCCAGCTGCTGATCGTAGGTCGGCGAGTTGGTCATCACCTTAAAGCGCTTGTCGTGATGGATGACCAGCTTGCCGTTGTCGTATTCGAGCACGGCCGAATCGCCAGTCGCGTCCGACAGCGATAGGTGGAAACTGGCCGGCGCGCCGTTGGGCAGTGCCGGCGCGATGAGATTGAACGGCTCGCTGCGATAGGCCGTAACGGCCTCGTCCACCGTAGCGAAGTTGTCGAGCGCGTACTGCGCCCAATACGCGATCGACACGTTCGGCTTGCCGGCGACGGGCGGCGTGTACTGGGCTTCGGCTAGATACAGGATGTTCGCAACGAGGCCGCGCTCGTTCATGCCGTCGGGAATGCCGGCTTCGTACCCCGAGACGCCCACGCTGCCGTATTTCGAAGTCCAACGAATCGAGTTCGGTCCGGCGGATCCGTCGCGCGAGATGCCGGCCGGAAACGCCCAGATATTGGACTGCATGTCTTCTTTCCAATCCATGCTGCGCCCGGTAACCACCAAACCATTGTCGCCCACGTATAACACGCGCGTGCACGCCGCGACGCGGGCGCCGGAAAACGCGATAACCACCGCGATAACGGTTAACAGCGACGTCACAACCCGAAACGAACGCATATTTGCCTTCTTTCTCTAACGAGGGGAAATCACGAGCTAGCCTTTAGACTTGCCACGAGTTTACCATTAGTGTACGCATCCACCGATTTGGTCGCGCTTCGTTGTAAAAGCATGGTACCGGCACCGACGATCCATGTGTCTTCGAACGTGGTGTAGATCGAATGCCTTTCCTTTTTGCCGTTGACGATCTCCGGCCAACCTTCGAACGTCGAGCGATCGACCGTGATGGTTTTGCCGGCCTCGCGCGCCGAATGAATGATGGTCGCTTCGAAAACATCCTTTGGTAGCGAGACCATGCGCGTCACCATCTGGTTCGCATTTTCCGTTCGACCCCAGAGCTGAACGCTTACAAAATTTCGGGCCAGGTAGCCGATGGCGGCGTAGCCGTTTCGCGCGCCGATTGCGGTCATCATGCGGTCGTACCGAATCTGCGCGGCAGCAATTATTCCACACTGTTTGTCGATCGCTCGGCCCGCCTCGTGCAGCGTTCCCGGAATGTACATCAGCGCCAGTTGCACCGCGCTGAAGGTAGCGACATATTTCTCCGCCTCACAGCGGCAATAGGTCGTACCGTATTCATCTAGATGGGCGGCCGTTGCATTCTTAAGGCACGAATACTTATAACTGGCAGCCCAGCGTGCTTTAGCAGCCTCATCGTCTTTGACCGAACAGCCGGTCAGCACAGCAAGTGCTACAACGGCGACGGCGCAACAGAGTCGGACGAACATCTACAGCGTCACCCTATGCAAGCTGCTTCGAAGGTATGGGCCGACGTTCGTCTAGAGCGAATCGTTGCCTCTCGTTGAAAATGTAGTTATGCCGAAGGTACTTATCACCGGAATGTCCGGTACGGGAAAATCGACCGTGCTGCGCGTTCTCGGGGAACGCGGGCATCGTGTCGTAGACACCGACGACGACCGCTGGAGCCGTTGGGTAACCCTGCCGGATGGAAGCCGGGACTGGATATGGCGCGAGAGTGCGATGGACGAATTGCTCGCTCATCACAGCGATACCAGTCTATTCGTCACCGGCTGCAAGTCGAACCAGGGCGTTTACTACGATCGATTCGACCATATCGCCCTACTGAGCGCACCCGCCGATATTCTTCTCGCGAGGGTCGCCATTCGCACGAACAACCCGTATGGCAAGTCCCCCAGAGAACGGGCTCTGATCTTGCACTATCTCGACACCGTCGAGCCGTTGCTGCGCGCCGGCGCAACTATTGAAATCGATGCGACCAAAGCGATCGACGACATCGTTGCCTTACTCGAGGGGCTTTCGTAAGAGCGGCGGGTTCTAACCGCAGGGGCTTGACCGTCTGCCGCCATCCGTGTACCATCCATGTGGATGGCGAACCTTGACCCCAGAACGCCCAAGGGCGGCGATTCCGAGAAAATCACGATCAATCTCGGATACGTGGACCTCGGACAGATCGATCTGATCGTTGCGGACGGTTTCTACGCCAACCGCACGGATTTTATCCGTACCGCTATTCGCAACCATCTCGATAAGCACAAAGAAGCCGTGGCCAAGTCGGTCGCGCGTAAAAACTTCGACCTCGGATTGCACGACTACAGCCGCGAGTTTCTGGAAGAACTGCAGCGCGCGGGGCAAACCGTGAACGTTCGCGTTCTCGGCCTAGTTCGGATCGCGAACGACGTGAGCGCGGAACTCGCACGCTCGACCATCGCATCGATTTCCGTTTTGGGCGCGTTGCAAGCCAGCGCCGCCGTGAAAGCTGCTCTTTCCGACCGCCTCTCCTAACCCAGAAAGCCATATTTTGAAGACGTTCCAATATCGCGACATCCTTGCCGCGACCGAATTAACCCGCGCCGGAAACCTCGGCGAAGCAACGAGCTTGCTGCAAGCAACCCTCTCCGGCACGACTACGCCGGTCGACCGCCACGCGCCCGGCACAGCCACCGCGCCGGCGGCGATGCCCGGAACGTTCATCGACAAGATGTATCGCAACGCTGCCGGATCGCGCCGATATAAAGTTTACGTGCCCAGCGGCTATCACGGACCGGCGTGTCCGCTGATCGTGATGCTGCACGGCTGCACGCAATCGGTCGACGATTTTGCGAAGGGGACGCGCATGAACGAACTGGCCGAGCAGGCGACGTTTTTTGTTGCGTACCCGGAGCAACCGGCGTCGGCAAATCCGCAACGGTGCTGGAACTGGTTTACCGCCGAAAACCAACAACGCGATCGCGGCGAGCCCTCGATCGTCGCCGGCATCACACGCGAGATTATCGACGAATATGCAATCGATCGCGAACGCGTTTACGTCGCGGGCATGTCGGCCGGCGGTGCGGCCGCCGCCGTCCTTGGTGCCGCGTATCCGGATCTATACGCCGCGATTGGGGTTCACTCTGGAATCGCGCCGGGTTTAGCGCACGACGTTTCGTCGGCGTTCGCCGCAATGAAGAGCGGGCGCTCGCACCCGGGTAAAACGCGCATTAGCGGCGGTGTGCCGATCCCAACCATCGTCTTCCACGGCGATCGCGATTCGAAGGTCAACAAACGCAACGCCGAGCGCTTCGCCGACCAACTTTCGGCGCCGTCCTTTACCGAACGGGCTGAGCCGCGAAAAACGATAGGCGGACGGCAGTATACGAAAACCGTTCATACGGACTCGGCCGGGCGTAACGTTTTCGAGCGATGGATCGTGCACGGCGCCGGACATGCGTGGTCGGGTGGAAACGCCGCGGGATCGCACACCGATGCGCAAGGTCCCAACGCCAGCCTCGAAATGGCTCGCTTCTTTCTTTCGAACCCCTTGCGGTAACGGCGCGAGCGCGCAGTGGTATCTTTGAATGCTTTCGCTCGCGTTTTCGGCAGCGATGCTCGGCATCGAAGGTTACGTCGTTCGCGTTGAGGCCGACAGTTCCGCAGGCGCGCCGGCGTTTGCGATCATCGGGCTGCCCGACCGCGCGTTACGCGAAGCCGGGGACCGAGTGCGTTCGGCGATTTTCAACTCGGGTCTAGCGTTTCCGGCGGGACGGCTGCTCGTCAACCTTTCGCCCGCTGACGTTCGCAAGGCCGGACCGGCGTTCGACCTGGCGATCGCGCTTGCGCTAATCGGTATCGACGAACAGGTCGACCGCGACGCGCTGCAGACGTACGTCGCGCTTGGCGAACTCGCGCTCGACGGATCGCTGCAAACCGTCAACGGCATCTTACCGATGGTCCTAGGCGCACGCGCCGCTGGATTTCGCAAGCTCATCGTGCCCGACGCGAACGCAGACGAAGCGTTGATGGTCGACGGAATCGAGATCTACGCGGTCGCTCGGCTGCTGGATGCGGTTGCGGTGCTCGGCGGAAACGGTTCGAAATGGCGCTGCACGCGTTCCCCATCTTCCTCTGCGTCGATTGAGGTTGCGCGCGACGGCGACTTCTTCGACGTTCGGGGACAGCTCGCGGCGAAGCGCGCACTCGAGATCGCCGCAGCCGGCGGCCACAACGTCCTGCTGGTTGGACCGCCCGGATGCGGAAAAACGATGCTTGCCCGTCGACTGCCGTCGATTCTTCCGCCCATGACGAACGCGCAAGCGCTCGATGTCACCAAGATTTACAGCGTCGCCGGATTGTTGCGAGATACCGGTATCGTACGAACGCGTCCGTTTCGATATCCGCACCACACGATTTCGCAAACGGCACTGGTCGGAGGCGGAGGGCTCGCGAAGCCCGGCGAGATTTCGCTCGCGCATCACGGCGTGTTATTTCTCGATGAGCTTCCCGAGTTCGGACGCAGCGCCATCGAGGTCATGCGCCAGCCGCTCGAAGAAGGCGTCGTTACGATCGCGCGCGCGGCCGGAACCTTTGCATATC
>DASXXU010000149.1:0-7914 GCA_036502885.1 Candidatus Tumulicola sp. | reverse complement strand
TGTTCAAGGGCGTGGCGATTTCGCAAGTGCTGCCCGAAGCGATGGTTTCGGAGCGCGTCGACGTCCCGACGATCGCCAACCTGAATCAGTACGGAATGGCGGCCGATCGCGATCCGTTCGCCCGCACCGCGTTTTCGGCCGAAGTACACGACCGCACGGTGCCGTTCCAGTCGCCGTATCTCAGCCACGTGATGCAGATCGAAGATCACGCGCAACGCGGTTCCGAAGAGCTGCCGCACTTAATCGGCGGCTACAAAACTCAGGCCGCGTATCCCTCAACGCCGATCGGTAAGAGCTTGGCACTGGCGGCGCAGATCATCGGCAGCAACATCGGTACGCGCGTGCTATACGTTTCGCACGGCTCGTTCGACACGCACGTCAATCAAGTTGCCACGCAGAACAACTTGCTACAACAGCTTTCCGACGCGATGTCGGCGTTCTACACCGACCTGGCGGCGCACGGCAACGACAAGCGCGTGCTGGCGCTCACCTTCTCCGAGTTCGGACGCCGCATCGAAGAGAACGGCGCGCGCGGAACGGATCACGGCGAGGCTTCGCCGCTGTTCATGATTGGCGGCGGCGTCAAAGGCGGCGTTTACGGCAGCAATCCGGATCTCAGCAATACCAACATGGGCAACGTGAAGTTCAGCACCGATTTCCGCAGCGTCTACGCGACGGTGTTGGAACGCTGGCTCGGACGCCCGTCGGCCGCCGTCCTCGGCGGAACGTTCTCGAAACTCCCCGTTCTGACGTAACGCGGCGCCGCGGCGCCACAGGGTAGCGGTCGCATATCGTACAAACACGGCGGTATGCGACCGGTCGACCGAATCGCCGGTCGTTCTTCGATTCTCTTTCTGGGCAGTGGTGGCGCGCGATTTGTCGTCGCCCGCCAACTGCGTTCGTCGGCCGGCATGTGGATGCGGTTCGGCACGACGCAGATGCACCTCGACCCCGGTCCCGGCGCGTTAGTACGCGCGCTTTCGAACATTCCGCCGTGTAACCCGCGCGAACTCGACGGCATCGTCCTATCGCATAAGCACCTCGACCACTCCGGCGACGTCAACGCGATGATCGAAGCCATGACGTCGGGCGGCTTTCGCAAACGCGGCCAGGTTCTCGCGCCGGTCGATGCGTTCGACGACGGCGCCGTCGTGTTACCCTACGCGCAGCGTTATACCGAAGCGGTCGTACGTCTCGAGCCGAACGCCGGGCCGTACCCGATCGAGGACGTCGAGCTGCGCACGACGCGGGCGCACCATCACGCGGTGCAGACGTATGGCGTGCTGTTGACCTACGGCGATTTGCGCGTGGCGTATTTACCTTGCGGACGATATTTCGACGAGCTGGCCGAAGATTACGCCGCCTTCGCGCCCCACGTATTGATCGTCAACGTGCTGTTCTACCGGGATGCGCCCAACGTCGACCATCTGTCGTGGGAGGGCGCCCGTTCGGTGGTAGAGGCGGTGCGGCCGCGCGTTACCGTCTTCCAGCACTTCGGAACGAAGATGCTCGAGGCGCAACCGCGACGGCTGGCGCAAGAACTCGAGGACGAGCTTGGCTCGCGCGTCATCGCCGCACACGATGGTTTGTCGCTGGATCTCGATACCGAGGTGGCGGCTTCTGCCGGTTGAGATCGTTCGTGCCGACGACGTTACGACGGAGCGTTTCTTTGCCGAGCACCAGCGTGCGTTGCTCAAAGAGCTGTACGGATTCTCGGTGATCTGGCACGAACAGACGCACGACTTCGCCGCCGTTGAAAGCGGCGCAACCCTCGGGGCGCTGACGATTCGAATCGCCGCGTCGCTGGCGCACGTCGAACGTATTGCCGTTCTGCCGGGGCACCGTTATACCGGTATCGGCCGCGCGTTGCTCGCATCCAGCGAAGATGTTGCGAACTACTACAACTGCCATAAGATGACGCTGCTGGTCCCCGCCGCTAGCGACGCTCAGCAATTCTTTCAGGCGTGCGGTTACCATCAGGAAGCGGTACTGCCGCAGCATACGTTCAAGCTAGATGTCGCAGTGCTCCGAAAATTTTTGCTGTAGAATCGGGCAGCAAGGAGAATTGTATGCGTCACCTGGTCACGGGCGTGGCCCTGTTAGCCGTCGCCGGTTGTTCGTCCGCCTCGCTGCCGTCGATCGACACGAGCGCCGCCGTTCAAGCGAATCACGCGCCGTGGAAAGGCCCGGTCGTGTACGTATCTCCGACATCGCGCGGATTCGTTTACGTGTATCCAGGCGGCGATAAGCGCCCCAAGACCGCGCTGTACTCGTTCAGTTTGTACCCGGGGCTCGAGAACTCACTGCAAATCGACGGGCACCAAAATCTGTTTTTCGCAAATTCGTATACGACGTGGGTGTACGAGTACGCGCCGGGTACCAATCAACCCGACAAGAAGTTTGAAACCGCGTATACGCCGTTCGATATTTCGTTGCGCGGGAAGACGCTCTACGTTTTCCAAGCGATGGATAGCGGTGGCTATGCGAGCATCGCGATCTACGAAAACGGAAGCACGAAACCGACGCGCCAGCTATCCGACGGGACCATTCTGTATCCGCAAGCGATGGCCGTCGATAAAGCCGGCAACGTGTTCGTCGGCTACGGGGGCGCCAAATTTACCTCTGGGATCGGAGAGTTCGTGCACGGTAAGGGAGCGATGCAGCCGATCGATCAGAGCGTCGATCCGTTGGCTCTGGCCATCGATCCGAACGGCAATTTGGTCGCAGACGTTCTCGCCGGCGGCGCGGATATGTCGACCATGGAGATCTACCCGCCGGGAACGACCACGCCCAGCGCGTCGATTCAAAACCTGCCGTCGATGTTCCAGTTTTCGTTCACGGCCGACGGTAAGCAGTTTTACGCGGGCGACATGAGCGGCAAAAAGTTTCAGCTCTACGATTACCCGTCGGGCAAACTGGTGTATAACGCGGAGGCGCCGGCGGCAAGGTGGGGATACGCCGGAATCGCGGCGTCGCCGGCAGCGCCGGTCGGGACTTGGTAGCGCTTTAGAAGCGTTAGGAACTTAGCGGTAGGGCGGCTGCTGGCGATTGCCGCCGCCGCGTTTTCCGTTTCCGCCATTTCCGTTTCCATTGTTAGGAGCCGCTGCGGGAGGCGGTGCGGCTTTGCGCGCGGCGGGCGGTTGTTGTTGGTACGCGTTCGGCGGCGCATAGCGCGGTTGCGGGTAGCGCGGCTGCGGTTGCGGTTGCGGATACTGCTGCGGGTAGCGCGGCTGCGGGTATCCTTGTTGCTGCGGCGTGGGGTAGCGCGGCATCGACGGCGCGGCGTATCGCTGAGCGGCCGTTGCCGGAGCGTATGCGCGCATCGGTGCTTGCGACGCCGCACGCGACTCGGCCGGCAACGCCTGCGAATCACGCAACTCGGCTTGCATGCGCGGGTGCGTTCGCACCGATCCGTTGTACAGGTACACGGTGCCGTTCTTGCTGTCGGCGGTAACCACCGGGCCGCCCCCGCGCACCGTAGCTTGCGTCATGTTTGCACCGTTGTGCACTTGGGCGCCGTCTCGGAAACTCGACACGATATGTCCGGAACCGCTGTGCGCGCCGATCTGTGCGCCGCCGCGAACGCCGAGCGCGACATTTCCATGCACCGTTTCGAACCGCGCCAGGCCCGGCTGAAACGATCCGTTGTCGTAAACGATCGAGCCGTACTGGCTGCTGGCGTCGATCTGATGCGACGTGCAGCCGCGGAACAGCATGTTGCCGGTCGCGGTGCGTACGCGCAGGCGATCGAAGGTCGAGTTGTTGGCGTGCACGGGACCGTTGACGGCTTCGGCATAGCCGCTGCCGTTGACGTGATTCATCGTAATGCCGCCGTTATCGACGTGCGCGATGAACGCGCCGTGATAATTGCTCAGGTTATATTGGCCGGTGCCGACGTGGGCCGACACCAACGCCGTGCCTTGGGGCACCATGATGGTTGTGTTACCGCTTCCGTGCGCGACCACCGCGTCGTGCGACGATCCTTGTAGCCGCGGCAGAACGAACGATTCTTCGGGCAGCGTTACGTCGCCGTTGGCCGTCGAAACGTGTTGCGACCAAGCGGTGTACTGGTGCGGAAGGTCGCCATCCACCGAAGTGGCCGGAACGTGGCGGACGTCGACGTTTCCATCGGTTTGCACGCTCACGTCGGGACGGTTCCAGGTCCGAACGTTCAAGGTGCCGCTGTCGAGCTGCACGTTGAGGATGGGATTGGTCCCGACCGGCACGCTCTGGTCCGCAAATGCAGCGGCCGCGGGCACGGCGGCCCAGCAGAACACTGCGAAGACGAGAAGCTTGCCCCAGCGGCCGGGGCGGAGTTCGGACACGAGTCCATTGTATCCGGCGGCAATCGAAAGCATCATGAGGGACCGGTGAATGGTACGGCCATGGCCGGTAGCTGTACGCGAAAAAGCGCGCCCCCACGAGGGGAACGGCCGACCGTGACCTCGCCGTTATGGACCCTGGCGATGGACCGGACGATGGCCAACCCCAGGCCCGTGCCGGGCACCGTACGCGAGCGGGCCTTATCGGCCCGGTAAAACCGGTCGAAAACCAGCGGCAACTCTTCCTCGGGGACGCCCGGGCCGCTATCGGCCACCTCGACGAACGCGTTCTGGCCCTGGCTCCCGACGTGCACGTCGACCCCGCCGCGCTCGGTGAACTTCAGCGCGTTATCGACCAGATTCGAAACCAGCTGGCGCAATAGTCCGGCATCGCCCAAGACCGTGGGGGTCCCGTCGTAACGAAAATCCAGCGCCAGCGCCTTCTCTTCGGCGCGGGATTGCGCGTGCTTGGTCACTTCGCTGGCGACCTGGGCCAGCGAAACCGGCTCCTTCGGGATGTCGTCCCCGCGGTCGGCCTTGGCCAGCGTCAGCATGCCGTTGACCATATCGGCCAGCGTCGCGCTCTCGTTGGCGATCGTTTCCAAGCTTTCGTGCAACACTTCGGGATTGCGATCGCCCCAGCGCATCAGCATCTGCGCGTTGGAGTTGATCGAGGTTAGCGGCGTCTTGAGCTCGTGCGAAGCATCCGAGATGAACTGCCGTTCGCGCGCGAACGCTTCCGACAGGCGCTGCAGCAAATCGTCAAAGTTGCTTGCGAGGCGTCCGATTTCGTCGCGCCGTTGCGTCCAACGAAGTTGGCGCGTCAGGCGATCCGACCCGATCTTGCGCATCGCGTCGGAGAGTTCGTTGATCGGCGTCGTGATCTGCGCGGCCAACACGACCGAGAACAGCACGACCGCGACCGCCGCGCAAACCAGCACCAACGCGATCGCTTCGCGCGCTCGCGCAAAGGTTTGATTCAACGCGTCGAGCGGTTCGGCAACGTGCACGATGGCCGAACTGTCGCCTTCGCGCAGGTAACGATCTTCCACTAAGAACGGGCGGCCGTCGATCGTGACGTTACGGAATTCGGTCTGGCGCTTGGCCGAGATCTCCGGATTCGGCGGAACGTTGGAATCGCCGAGGTTTGCCGTCTTGGCTAACGGATAGCCGGCCGCCGAATCGACCTGTACGAAGCTGCTCGGCGAGCTCCAGTTGGCCAGGTTGCTGCTGGTAAAGAGAAACTGCAGGCTTGCGGCCGAGCTGCCCTGCACCGAAAACGGATTGGACTGGGCGGCCGATTGCACGATCGCGCGCATCGTTGCCGACACGCTGTTCATCGACTGATCGTACAAGATGCCGTTGAAGCGCCAGGCGATGATGCCGCTGGTCGAAATCAGCACTGCGATCAAAAGCGCAGCGTAGGATAACGCGATGCGCCATTTCAACGACATGCCGCGCCCTCCGAGCGAGGCATTAGTCTTTTATGGTGTAGCCGACGCCGCGTACGGTCGTGATGAGTTTGTCGTCGAAGCCGTCGTCGATTTTTCCGCGCAAGTAGCGCACGTAGACGTCGATCAAGTTCGAGTCGCCCAGAAAGTCGCTTCCCCAAACGCCGTTGAAGAGCTCGTCGCGCGTGTGCACCTTGTTGCGATGCAGCAACAGGTATTCGAGTAGCGCGTACTCTTTGGCCGTCAGCGAGATCGGTTTTCCGCTGCGATGTACTTCGTGGCGGTCGCGATCCATAACGACGTCGCGATATTCGATGACGTTGGATTGTGGCGACCGCTCGCGTAGGCGCGCCCGCACTCGCGCCAATAGCTCCGGCGTCGAGAACGGTTTGGTGACGTAGTCGTCGGCACCGACATCTAAGCCGGCGATGCGATCGGGCACGCGGTCGCGCGCGGTGAGCATGATGATCGGAACGGTGCTCTTGGCGCGGATGCGGCGGCACACTTCCATGCCGTCCATTCGCGGGATCATCAAATCGAGAACGATGAGGTCTGGCTCTTTAAGCGCCTTTTCCAGGCCGCTCAGCCCGTCGCGGGCCACGTCGACCTCGTAGCGCTCGTGTTCTAGCTCGAGTTGAAGCACGCGGCTGATCGCCGCGTCGTCCTCGATGACTAGAATCTTATACGGTTGCCGGTCCGCCGGTTTCTCCATGCAACCGTTTTATCGACCGCGTTGGGCGTCGAACCTTTGCCGCAACAGCGAGATAGATTGTGAAGAGGTGAAAAGTGAGAGCCACAGCGCGGTCGCGACGCCGGCGCCAAGCCAAGCGAGCGCGTACATATTGGACAAGCCGTCGGCCGTGAAGCGGCCGATCGTGCCGAGCGTTGTGAAGAAGAGCGGGGCGCCACCCATCGCGACGACGGCCAACAGCCAAACGGTCACTGCCGAGATCACTCCGAGGCCGATGGCTTCCCAGGCCGAGAACGGCGGGGCCGGCCGGTAGGCGGTCGCGGTAAGGATCGACCCACGAAGCTCCGACGGCGGCTCCTCTAGCGGGAGCGCGAAGAGGGCTCGGTCGAGCTCGTCGCTGCTGTCGTATGTCATGATTCCGTTACCTCCGTGTTCGCGAGAAGTTTCCGCAAGTGCTCCTTCGCCCGAAATAAGTGTGTCTTTACAGTACCCATCGGGAGCCCCAGTACCTGGGCGATCTCTTCGTACTGACGTCCCTGCAAATGGTACAACGTAATCACCGTTCGATACTTCTCGGGTAGCTGGTCGATCGCGATGCGCAATCGCCGGGCTTCGTCGAGATCGATCGCCTGCTGCTCTGGCCCGGGGGTCGCATCCGCCCGTTCCGGCAGCTCTTCATTACTGTAGCGCTTCCGGCGGTCGAGCCGGTCGCAGCATGCGTGGTAGACGATTGCAAAAATCCAGGTCGAGAACTTCGCGCCGGGCTTGAAGGTCCGCAGGCTGCGAAATGCCTTGAAAAATGCTTCCTGGGTTGCGTCGCGTGCGTCTTCCACGTTTTGCATCGTGCGGTACGCGAGATGGTACACGGCCCGGTCGTAGCGTTCCACCAGCGTGGCGAATGCTTCCGGGTGCCCGTGTAGGGTCATCGTTACCAATTCCCCGTCCGCCGGATCGTTCGTCGTCATACGGCGTTCCGGCGGGGCTTCCGCGAGTACCGGCACGTCTCAACTACGCGCGCACGAGGGCCATTGTTTCGTTTCGAGCCGTAGCGGCCGAATCGAAACAAGTACGGCGCCGGGCCGTAGGTAGGGCAGACACCACTACGGAGGCAGAAACCCAAAATGGCGATTATCCCGAACACGCTCCTCTCAGATCCCAACCGCTCGGCGGTACGGGGAACCGAGCGTGAATCCGCGCAGGCACTGCGCCCGACCTTCACCGGCTGGGGCCCGCGCATCTAACGATGTCCAGCAGATCCTCGATTGTAGCGATGCTCGTAGCAGTAGAAGTGCTGATCGTGGGCATCGGGTTGTACGCTCTGCGCGGCCCACACGGATTTCCGGTGCATAACGGCGGGAGTTTCACTCCTGCCGCGATTGCACCGCTGGCCGCCGGCAACGCCCCGCAAATCGAGGTCGATGACCCCGACTCGCACGTAGATGTCCTCACG
>DASXXU010000148.1:0-6426 GCA_036502885.1 Candidatus Tumulicola sp. | reverse complement strand
GCAATCGGATGGCGTCGCGGCGATGGGCGCTCAAGGTGACGGCGAGATTCCATTGTTGCACGCCGGCGCGGTCAATCGCTTGTGCCCGCCCGAACACCAGGCCGGCCGCATGGAGTGTTTCGCACTCGAGCGTTCGGATCTGCGCGCGAACGATCTCAACCCGGACGCGACCCACGCGGGCTACGGTCCAGCCGATCTGCTTTCCGCATATAACATACCGCCCGGAAAACCGACGAGGATCGCTATCGTCGATGCGTATGGTTACACCAGAGCATCCTCCGATTTAGCAGCGTATCGCACGTATTACAAGTTGGGACAGTGTACGACCGGAAACGGATGTTTGGTGATTCGCAACCAGAACGGCGGCACCACGCTGCCGGTTCCGAAGGTGTCGTGGTCGGGAGAACAAGCGCTGGATCTCGATATGGCGTCGGCGATGTGCCAGTCGTGTCACCTGCTGCTCATCGAGGCCAACGACAACTCGACCAGCAATCTGTATGCGGCGGTTTCCGAAGCGGTCAAACAGGGTGCGATCGTCATCAGCAACTCGTACGGCATCAGCGAGGCGAAAAGTTGTGATGGTGGCGGCCAGGCTTCGAATCCGACGTTCTCCACCGCGGGACACGTCTTCGTTGCCGCAGCCGGCGACCAGGGCGGCGGACTAACCGATTGCGGCGGGCCGCAGCAGCCTTGTTCGCTTTCGACCGTGGTCTGCGTCGGCGGAACGCTGCTCGCACGTGCAAACAATGCGCGTGGCTGGAGCGAAACCGTTTGGAACGAATTAGCCGACGAAGTTTGCAGCGGCAGTTGCGGCGGAACGGGTAGCGGCTGCAGCACGATCGTTAAGAAGCCGGCATGGCAGAACGATACGGGGTGTCACAACCGATCCGAAGCCGACGTCGCAGCCGAAGCGTCGGTGTTGACGCCGGTAGCCGTATATTTCACCGGCTACGGGGGTTGGACCGCATTCGGTGGCACCAGCGCGTCGACGCCGATCATCGCGGGCATCTTCGGTAAGGCCGGGAACGGCGCGTCGATCAACGCACCGCAACGTCTGTGGCAAAATCGAACGCATTTCTACGACATCACCAGCGGCAACAACCTCTACGCGCCGGTCACCGGCGGATGCGCTTCAAGCGTGCACTACATTTGTTACGCCGGCGCCGGCTACGACGGACCGACCGGCCTCGGATCGCCCAACGGAATGGACGCGTTCTAACGTGTCGCGCATACCGTTATACACCGCGGTCGCAATCGGTTTAGGCGTAGCCTTCGTGACCGCCGCCGGCGTCGCGCTCGCTACGACGCCCGCCGATCAAGTCGCAGTTATCGTTAACTCAGGCTCGACAAATGCGTCGGGTTTCAAGATTACCGTGCATTCGAACGGACAGTCGACCGCCATCATGCAGAATCGCCAAGGCGTGGCACAAAGCGCTGCACACTCGTTTACCGTTTCCGCAAAGCAGGTAGGCTCGTTGTTTGGCGACATCAAGGCAGCCAAAACCGCGCCGCCTTCAGAAGGCGGCTGCATGAAGAGTGTGTCGTTCGGCACGTCGACCCACGTGCAATGGCAGGGATGGACGTCCCCGGATCTTGATTGCCCGAGCGATAACGCGGCCGTCACGGCCCTCAAGAACGACGTCTCCGTCATACGAACGGCGGCCGGGATCAGCGCGATCCCATTACTCCACCATCCGGCGGCGGAAGGCCCGCTGCACGCCGGCTCGTCGCCGCCCTTACGGTAGGGCTCCTTCTTCCGCGGTGAGAAGAACCGGGTCCCCTCCCATACACATATGTGCTAGGACAGAAAGGTCTCTTGTGAACCATTTCATGAAGCGCGCGTTGCCAATTGCGGCGACGTTCGCGATCGCGGCCTGTAGCTCGAATAGCGGATCGATTCCGTCGACGAGCGCGGCAGGCAGCACCTACGCTCCGGCGTCCGGACGTCAGGCAGGCTCGTTAGATTTCAAATTGTCCGATTACCACCGCGCCTGCAATGGCAGCCGTGTAAATCAAGCGCAATGCGACCTGCTCGTAGGGCCGCAAATCGACCCGAACATCAGCGGCATCACCCAGCCGGAACTCCTTCAGGCGTATGGGCTCAAGCCGACCGGCGGCAAGGGCACGATCGTCGCGCTTGTGGATGCGTTCGACAATCCGAACGCCGCTTCAGATCTTGCGGCATACCGTTCGTATTTTGGCATTCCGAAGGCAAACTTCCGGAAGTACAACCAGACCGGCCAGCAGAGCAACTATCCCTCGCCGAACGCCGATTGGGGTGGTGAAGAAGACCTAGACATCGAGATGGTGTCGGTTAGTTGTCCGAACTGCACCATTTATTTGGTAGAAGCCAACACGAACAACTCGCCCGACCTTAGCGCTGCTGAAGCCGAAGCTGCCAAGCTCGGAGCGACCGTGATCAGCAATAGCTTTAGCGGTAGCGGTTTGACCGTATCGGATTTCGGTCAAAAGGGCATCTCGTATTTTGCCAGCGCCGGTGACGGCGGTTACGGCATCGACTATCCGGCCAGCTACGCCAGCGTCGTTGCGGTCGGCGGAACCGTGCTGTTAAGCGGCGCGAAGGGCAAGCGCGGCTTCAACGAAATAATCTGGCCGGATGCGGGCGGCGGTTGCTCTCGCGAGCCCAAGCCTAGCTGGCAGAATGATCCCGGTTGCAAAAACCGCACCGCCGACGACATCTCTGCGGTTGCTGCCAACGTGGCTATTTACGACACCTACCCGACAGGCGGTTGGGGCACGGTCGCCGGGACGAGCATCTCGTCTCCGCTAACCGCGGGCATTATGGGCGAAGCCGGCAAGGCGACGACGCAAAATGGCGGCCAAGTCTTCTGGGGCAAGGCCGCTCAGAAGCACCTCTACCCGATCATTCAGGGATCCGACGGTTCGTGCAGCGGTAGCTACCTATGCACCGCCGGAACGAAGCAGTACGGTAATTATTCCGGTCCTGGCGGCTGGGGTTCACCGCACACCGACAAAGCCTTCAAGTTAAAGCCGTAATAACGGCAATCGGTCCTTAGAAACGGGGCGGCACGCAGGTGTCGCCCCGTAGCCTTTTCATAATCGGGGAAGCATACATTCATGAGCGAACGTTCGAACGATCCGGAATCGCAAGTCGAAGATCGGATCGGCCAGCTACGCGAAGGCATCGAAGACGCCGACGCAACCAACATGATTTCCGGCGA
Source organism: Candidatus Tumulicola sp. (assembly GCA_036502885.1). Taxonomy (GTDB): domain Bacteria; phylum Vulcanimicrobiota; class Vulcanimicrobiia; order Vulcanimicrobiales; family Vulcanimicrobiaceae; genus Tumulicola. Next base: position 3,223 of record DASXXU010000148.1, on the reverse strand, counting down.
GGAGCTGATCACGCAAGCGGAAACGCTGCTCCCGCTACTGGAAGGCCGCGAACTCGAACAGCCTGAGGAGAAATAACCGCTCCAGCGTGCGCGAGGTGTTTTCGAACGCGTTGAATGCGTGGCGCGCAAACCTGCCGTTCGCACTTGCAACGCTGGTCGCCCGGCAGGACGCGGCGGCGGCGGAGATCGGAACGTCGATGGCGGTTTCGATCGACGGAGGCATCGATGGCGATGTCGGAGCCGGCTGTTACGAATCCGATATCGTCGAAGCGGCTCGTTTGACCGCAGTCGATGGCATCTCGCGACTATTGCAGATCGATCTCAGCGGCGACGATTTAATCTCGGGCGGTACCGGCTGCGGCGGCCGTCTCGAGGTTGTAACGTGGAGGCCGGTTTTGGGGTTCGACAAGTTCGCCCGATCGGCTTGCGCGGGTGTGGTGGATTCCGAGATCGACATTTCGTACGAACGCGACCGCATCGCGCAAACGTTTCGTTTGTGCGTTGTACGGCGCCGCGTTTGCGTAATCGTTGGCGCGACCGTTTTGGCGAACGAAATTGCTGCGTTCTTGCAGCGCTTGGACGTACGAACCATCGTGGTCGATCCGCGGGCGGCGTTCGCCACGGCCGAGCGTCTGCAAGCTGTGGATGAGATCCTGGTCAAATGGCCCGACGACGTGCTGCCCCGACTGCTCGACGACAAAACGCCGCTGCTCGTCGTATCGCACGATCCGAAAATCGATTTGCCGGCGCTGCGTTGCGGGCTTCGAAGCCGCGCCCCGTACGTCGGCTTGTTGGGTAGCCGTCGCGCGCAACGTTCGCGTCGCGACGCATTGCTGGCGGATGGCTTCGAAGCGGACGAAGTCGAGCGCATCCAGGGGCCGGCAGGCCTCGATCTAGGCGGCGTCACGGTGCCCGAAACGGCGCTTTCGATCGTCGCGGAGGTCGTCGCGAAATCTCGTGGTGGTTCGGGGACGCCGTTGTCCGCGACCGAACGTCCGATTCACCGGCGCGACGACCGCATGGGCGCCCTCGTGTGATCGAGCGCGCTCTAACGTGACCGATCTCAACCCGCACGGCGAACAAATGGCCGACGAGTCGATGGTGCGTAACCTCGACGCACAAGCTCGGGCGATTTGGCCGCAAGAAGCGAAGTTTTTCGAACGCTACAAAATCGCTCGCAACGGTTACATTTTGGATGCTGGCTGCGGAACCGGCGAGATTACCTCGCGATTGGCATCGCTGTTTGCGGACGCGCACGTCACCGGAGTCGACATCATCGACGCGCACCTCGAGTTGGCTCGAAGCCGGTATGTGAAGTTCGGGCCCCGCGTTGCCTTCGAGCATCGCAGCATTTTCGAACTGGGCTTTGCCGACGATGAGTTCGATCTCACCGTTTGCCGGCACGTGTTGCAATCGATCCCACATCCGGAGCGAGCGATCGCGGAACTGGCACGCGTCACACGCGCGGGCGGGTATCTACATCTGCTGCCCGAGGATTATGGCATGCTGCACTTTCAGAATCGGTATGCGCCCAATCCGGTCGACTTTTGGACGCGCGTTCCGGCGGAGTTTGGCAAGGCGACGGAAACGAACAATCACATCGGACGCGACACGTTTACGTTACTGCGCGAGCTCGGCTTTTTGGATATCACCATAGATTACGTGGTGGTCGATACGGTGCGAACGGATCGTGAAACGTTCGCATCGATTATGCAGGCATGGCGGGACGGTTACTCGGAAGCCATCGGCCAGCGTACCAGCGTCTCGGCCGCCGATGCGCGCCGATATTTCGATGCGTCGATCGAAAACATCCGCGACCCCGATGGCTACGCGGTTTGGATGGTCCCGATCGTCGCCGCGCGCGTGCCCGCGTAGGCCGGCAGAGCCTCGGCTCGACAATTTGTGGCTTTCCGAGTAGCAAAACCAGCGCTGGCGCGTTAGCCAAGTATCAGGAAACCGATGGAGGGTTCGTCCATGAAACTGGTTCGCGTTTGCGTTCTTGCGACAGGCGTTTTTGTAATTATGGGTGCGGCCGCAGGCGATGCGATGGCGCCCCTCTCGCAATACCTTATGAGCCCTATTGCTGAGATCGCGCTCGCGCGCAGCGCCGCCCCGGCGTCGATTTCTCAGCACGCGACGGTCATGGTGCTGGGAACACACGGCTATACCGCGGCCATACGAGGTCAGAACGGCTTCGTTTGCATCGTCGAACGCGGCTGGACGCAGCCGTTCGCAGCCTCGAACTTTTGGGGGACTGAGATGCGTGCTCCGATCTGCTACAACGCGGCGGCGGCGCGCACGGTGCTTCCATATACCTACGATCGGACGAAGATGGTGCTGGCTGGTGCGAGCAGATCGCAGCTTCAAACGCACGTGGTGGCGGCAATCGACGCCCACACACTGCCGACCCCAGCGCCGGGGGCGATGGCGTACATGATGTCCAAATCGCAATACTTGAACGACGCCGGGAAGGCGTGGTACTCGCACGTAATGGTTTTTGCACCGATGGCCGACGGCGCGAATGCCGGAGAGAGTTGGGGCGCCGATCGTCGTCTCTCGCCGGTCGTCTTCGACTCATCGGACAAGATGCCGGAGCCTTGGTCGTGCTTCTTTATCCCGGTCGCTCACTGGTCGGATGGAAGCGCAGCACCAATTTATAAGGGGATGTGAAACCTATGACACCGGTCTCCCTCACGGAACGGCCGCCGAGATCTCCTCGTAAATCCGCCGGCGGCATAACCTTTCTGCCGCGTACGATCGATAAGGCCCGGGCCTCGTTGCCGGGAGGTACCCTCGGTGATTATAAGCTGACAGGATTGTCCGGCAGGATGCTCGACCTGTTGGGAATTTCCGAAGATCGTTTCGTTTCGGCGGTCGAAGCGGCAGCCGATGACGATGCAGTTGCCGCTTGGGTCAAAGAACAAACCACGCCGGAAAAGATTAACGAGTGGAACGCGTTTGTCGCCGGGTTCATTCCGCGCGGTGGCGATCGAGCGCTAATTCAGGAAGCGTTTCCGTGGTTAGCGCCCGATACGCAACAATCGTTGTTGGCTTTGGATCTGCTACCGGAAGACGATCGGCGAGCCTTTCACCGCCCCGATTAACATTTCTGCGTGGTTTGTTTTCCCGGGTAAATTTCCACGACGGCCTGCGCTGCAGTGGGAACGCTTTCGCCTTTGAGCAGCGTTCCGAGTCCGCTCAGCTTTCCGCCGTAACTGCTTTT
>DASXXU010000147.1:0-19765 GCA_036502885.1 Candidatus Tumulicola sp. | reverse complement strand
GCGCGCCCAAGCCGGTCAAGGAAGGCGTCACCAAAGACGAAGCCGAGCAAATCAAGAAGAAACTTGAAGAGGCCGGCGCGAAGGTCGAGATCAAGTAGATCTCGTCTCCGTGAAATGAAAACGGGAGCGAGAGCTCCCGTTTTTTTATTCTAGAAGTGAGGAGCGCTTCGTCACATGCAATCGAACTACACGCCGGCGCCCTGGGTGCAACTGATTCCGTTCATCGTCGTGCTGGCGATCGTTGCTATACGCTCGATCCGGCCGCAACGCATCAGCATGACGCGGATGTGGGTGCAACCGTTGATCTTGGTGTTCGTCGCCGTTTTCGTGATCTACAGCGCCGAACAGCTATCGCCGACGCCGGCTTGGGAAGTTGCGGTCGCGTTGGCAATCGGCGCCATCCTCGGCGTTCCGTTTGGAATATTGCGTGGCGTCCATACCGACGTGCGGCCCACGGAACGTCCGGGCGTCATGTACTTGGGCTCGTCGTGGATTACGATCGTGATCTATCTGGTCGCGTTCGGGCTACGTTCGGCGGTTCGCATGCTAATGCCGCATCGCGGCTCCCTCAGCGGTGCTGTCGGCGACGGAGCGCTCGCGTTCGCGATCGCCTTTATCGTAACAAGCTACGTGATGATCGCGCGCAAATACAACGCGGAGGTCGCCGGCAAGCTCGCATCGCCTCCGGCGCCGCCGGAACCTCAGGGCGAGGGCGTAGCCGGCGGCTGAGTCGCAATCGGAGCGCCGTATTGTTGAGGGTATTGTTGCGGATACTGTGCGTTCGGCGGAGCTCCATACTGTTGCGGCGGAGCGCCGTATTGCTGCGGATACTGTGCGTTCGGCGGAGCGCCGTACTGTTGCGGCGGAGCGCCGTACTGTTGCGGTTGTTGCGCGTTCGGCGGAGCTCCATACTGCTGCGGCGGAGCGCCGTATTGTTGCGGTTGTTGCCCGTTCGGCGGAGTCCCATACTGTTGCGGCTGCTGCGCGCTCGGCGGGGTACCGTACTGCTGCTGCTGTGCGCTTTGGGGCCGAGCGGATTGTTGGCCCGGATCTTGCGCGTAGCCTTGAACCGGCTTGATGCGGGCGCCGCTGGTGTGCGACATTTCGGCGGTCGATTCGTTTGCATCGAAACGGCCGAACGTCGCCGGATCGCTTTTGAACAAGCTCTCGAGGTCGGCCACACGATGTCCGTCGGTGGGGTGATCTGCAAACATTTCCATGCTCGACATCCCGCCGCTCGAACTCTGTTTCGGCATCGCATCCATGCGATCGAACAACCACACCATGCCGTACGGGTTGAAGCCGGCCTGCGCGCACGTGTAGGCGCCGGCGCGATCGGCATTCGATTCGGCTTGACGTGAATAGCTTTTGGATTGAGCGCCCGCTCCCAAGCCAACCGCTCCGGTGGCGGCGGCTCCTAATATCCCAAAGGGAGCGAATATACCGGCTAAATTGTTGAGCCCTTGGAGGCGTTGATCTTTTTGTTGTTCGTTCACGACGTCGTGATGGATATCGTGAGAAACCTCGTGGCATAAAACTGCCGCGAGTTCGTCTTGATTCTGCGCGAACTGCATCAGCGCGGTCGTTACGTAGACGTTGCCGCCCGGCGCTGCCATCGCATTCGGCGAGCTATTGTTGATAAGCATAAAGTGGAACGGCGCGAAGTACTGTGGGTCGGCGACCGCGGCCACCCGTTGTGAAACCTGTTGGAGCTCCGGATAATACGGCGACGACTGTACGATCGCGCCGCGTTGCGAGAGTTGCGAATACTCTTGCTGCCCCATTTGCATTTCCATCTGGTTCTGCTGCTGTTGGGGTTGCGGCTGTTGCTGTGCGGTAGCCGGCAAGCCGCTTGCACAGCAGATAACGGCGGCGCAAAATGCGCCGCGCAAGCTACGTGGTAGCGCCTGCGTCATTCCGGCATTGTAACAAAAAGAGCGCCGGCTGCGAGAGCCGGCGCCCGTAGGGTGACTAAGATCCGATGAGAAGTTGCTAGCGAACCAAGAAACCGACCAGCATTAGCGCCACGATGTTCAGGACTTTGATCATCGGGTTGATCGCTGGGCCGGCCGTGTCTTTGTACGGATCCCCGACCGTGTCGCCGGTTACCGCGGCTTGATGCGCGATCGAGCCCTTGCCGCCATAGTGACCGTCTTCGATGTACTTCTTGGCGTTATCCCAGGCGCCGCCGCCCGTCGTCATCGAGATGGCGACGAACAACCCGGTAACGATCGAACCCACCAGGATGCCGCCCATCATCTGTGCTCCGGTGCTCCCGGGAAGCGCTCCGAAGACCGACAGCAACACGACCAGGATCGGGACGCCGACCGGAATCAGCGCCGGGACGATCATTTCTTTGAGCGCGTGACGCGTCACGATGTCGACCGTCGTCGCGTAGTTCGGCCGCGACGTACCGGCCATAATCCCCGGATTTTCGCGGAACTGTCGGCGAACTTCTTCGACGACGGCGCCGCCGGCGCGACCGACCGCCTCCATGGAAAGCGAGGCGAAGAGATACGGTAGCAGACCGCCGATGAACAACCCGCACAGTACGTACGGATTGCCGATCGCGAACAGGTTGTGGACGTCATCGACGCACGAGCCGAGCGTGGAGCTCGGGCATTTGATCTTGACGAGCTCTTGTAGGAACGCCGCGAACAACACGACCGCGGCCAGCGCGGCCGATCCGATCGCGTAGCCCTTGGTAACGGCTTTGGTGGTGTTGCCGACCGCGTCGAGCGGATCGGTAACGTTACGAACTTCTTCGGGAAGGTCGGCCATCTCGGCGATGCCGCCGGCGTTATCCGTGATCGGCCCGAACGCGTCGATCGCCACGACGATGCCGGCCAGCGAAAGCATGGACATCACCGCTACGGCGACGCCGTACAGGTTGGCAAATCCGTAGCTTACCAAAATGCCGATGACCAGAACGATAGCCGGCAGCGCGGTGCCTTGCATCGAAACGGCGAGGCCGGCGATCATATTGGTCGCGTGTCCGGTGATCGACGCTTTCGCGATGTTCTGCACCGGCGGGAACTGCGTGCCGGTGTAGTACTCGGTGATGAACGTGATCGCGCCGGTAATCAAGACGCCGACCACCGCGCAGATAAAGACGGCGGTGGGCGAGATGCTTCCGGACCCCGCAAACGCTTGTTGCGAGATGAACCAGAAGCCGATGATCGAGAGCACGCCCGCGACGATCATGCCGCGGTACAGCGAGCCCATGATGCGATCTTTTTTCACGTTGCCGCCGCCTACAAACAGCGTGCCGACGATCGATGCGACGATCGAAAGCGCGCCGATCAACAACGGGAAGGTCGTGGCTGCCGGGACGGTCGCGCCGAATACGAGATTGCCCAGCAACATTGCGGCTACCGTCGTAACGCAATACGTTTCGAACAAGTCGGCTGCCATGCCGGCGCAATCGCCGACGTTGTCGCCGACGTTATCGGCGATAACAGCCGGGTTGCGTGGATCGTCTTCGGGAATTCCGGCTTCGACCTTACCGACTAAGTCGGCGCCGACGTCGGCTGCCTTGGTGTAGATGCCGCCGCCCAGACGGGCGAATACGGAGATCAACGAACAACCGAACGCCAATCCGACCATCGCATTGAGCGACATCGCTTGGTCACCGCCGTTGATGCGCAACAAGATGTCGTAGTAGCCGGAAACCGCGAGCAGGCCGAGCCCGACCACCAGCATGCCTGTAACCGTGCCGCCACGGAAGGCCACGTTGAGCGCCGGCTTGATGCCGCCGCGCGCCGCCTCGGCCGTGCGAACGTTGGCGCGCACCGAAACGATCATGCCGATAAATCCGGCGGCTCCCGACAGAATCGCTCCGATCAGAAAACCGACCGCGGCTTCTTTGCCGAGGTTGGGTGCGAAAAAAATCACGATGGCGAGCACGATGGCAACGATGCCGATCGTCTTGTACTGCCGCTGCAGGAAGGCCATCGCGCCCTCCTGGATCGCTTCTGCGATTTCGCGCATGCGCTCGTTGCCTGCGGGCTGCCGGAGCACCCAGAAAGTCAGTGCGATTCCGTAGAGTACCGCAAGGGCGCCGCCGATTAAGCCGGCCGCGATCGCCGTATCTGCCGTCATTCCTATCCTTAAAAGTAGAGCGGGGTTAGCTGTAGGGCTCGGCTTGAGGCCGGGCCGACCGGCCTGCTTACTGCGATGTCGCGAACGAGTCCTTTTCATCGCGACCAAGCTGGCGGACCGTAAAGGCCGACGACGAACGTCCGCGCTTGTGGAGACGGTAGACCTCGTCGTGATCGGCTGCGGCCCGGCCGGAGCTACTGCGGCGCGCGAAGCCGCTCGTCGCGGGCTCGAAACGGTCGTCCTCGAGAAGGATGCCGTGATCGGTGCTAAGCGGGTCTGCGCGGCCGGCTTGCGGCCCGGATTCTGCGAAGAGTTTCACCTTCCGCGCGAGATCGTTCATTTCGACACGCCGCGTTTGGCCCTGTTTGGCAACGACGGTCGCGAACACGAGGTCCTGTTCGGACCGGGCCACACCAGCACGCGTGAGGAGCTGGATGGGACGATGGCAGCGCTGGCCGCTCGCGAAGGCGCGGACATCCGCACCCACTCGCTGTTCCGCGGGATCGCGAGCGACGGAAAGCGCGCGGTAGTCGAATACGCCGATGCGATCGCGGGGCAACGCAAGCAAATTGCCGCGCGAAACGTCTTTGTGGCGTCGGGTGCGACGGTCAATTTGGCGGGCGTGCGGACCGAGCCGGACGCCGCGTCGCGATTGGAATACGACCGCTGGCGCGACGGGTTGATGACGACGTTGCAGTACCGCGTGTATCTCGACGCTCCCGCCATCGACATCGCCTATCGCACCCTCGAACTGCATTATTATCCATCCCGTGACGGACGGCAGATCGTCGCCTGGATGTTTCCAAAACGGGACCACCTTGCCATCGGATTGGGGTTGGTGGGCAAGCTGCCCGGCCTGGAGCTACGCGCCGAACTCGACGCTTTTACCGAGCGCGTTCGCGCACGATTGTACGCGCACCGGCAAGTGATCTCGATAAAGGAAGAAGGCCACTTGCTGTACGGCGGCGATCCGCGTCCGCGATTCGCGGATGGTAACGTGTTGCTGGGCGGCACGGCGGCCGGATTGGTCGATGCAACCAACGGTGAGGGTATCTACGAAGCTGCGATGAGCGGACGGTTGGCGGCCGAGGCGTTGGCCGAGGATCGTTCGGATCCGGTACTCGCAGCGGCAAGGTACGCCGGGCGGGTCGGATCGCGGTTCGTTCGCCGGCTGGTCCACCGCGTGCAACTGATGCGCTTCATGGAAAACCGTCCGGCCCGGTACGCCCTGCTGTTCGAGCAGCTTTCGCGCTTCCCGCGCTTCGCCGATGCCCTGCAGAAAGACGATGCCGTACGGACGTTACGCGACAAGGCGTGGCTATACGGCCAGGCGCTGTGGTTCGCCGCCCGCGCCGCCCGTTGCTAGCCAAAAAGTAGCCGTCGATACGAACAGGAGTTCGATAGACTCCTCAGAAGAGCAAGGTCCGTGAGCTGGTTCACGCGGCTGCGCTCCTCCCTCGGTAAAGCGCGCGAAGCTTTTACGGCCGTGCAACGGCTCGGACGGCCCGGTACGCCTCTAACCCCGGAGTTTTGGGACGAACTCGAAGAGACGTTGATCCTCGCCGATTTCGGTGTCCCCACCACGCAAAAAATCGTTTCCGGACTTCAAACCGTCGCCAAGCAAGAAGCGTGGAAGACGACCGATCGCGTCGTCGCACGATTTCGTAAAGATGTCGAGCGCTTTCTGACGCTTCCATCCGCAGAGCTGCAGACGCACGGAAAGCCGTCGGTGGTGTTGGTCGTCGGCGTTAACGGCAGCGGCAAAACGACGACGATCGGAAAACTCGCGCTACGCTTGCGCAAACAAGGCTTGCGGGTATTGATGGTGGCCGGCGATACGTTTCGTGCCGCTGCCGCCGAGCAGTTAGCGATTTGGGCCAATCGGAGTGGCGCGGAGTTGATCCGTGGCGCTGAAGGTGCCGATCCCGCTTCGGTCGTTTTCGACGGCGTTCGCGCCGGCAAAGCGCGCGGCGTCGACATCGTGTTGATCGACACCGCCGGACGCTTGCAAACCAAAACGAATCTCATGGAAGAGCTCAAGAAGATTCGCCGCGTTGTCGAGCGCGAGCTGGGCGAGCCGCCCGCCGAAACCTTGTTGGTCGTCGATGGCACGACCGGCCAGAACGCGATTTCCCAGGCCAAGTTATTCAATGCTGCCGCAGCCTTGAGCGGTTTGGTCGTAACGAAGCTCGACTCGACGGCGAAGGGTGGCGTTCTCGTCGCCATCGTCGATGAGCTCGAAGTTCCGGTGAAATTTATCGGCTTGGGCGAAACGGCCGACTCGTTGGCACCGTTTTCGCCCGCCGAGTTTATCGAAGCGTTGTTCGACGATGCACCGGCCGCGGTAAATTCGTGAACTACTACGTCCATAATGCCATACAGATGGCACTCATCAATGCGACCCTAGTAAAGCGCCGCCCCACACTACGACCACATTAACGCAGGAGGAACAGCATGGCAGCATCCGACGAACGGCAAGTAGCGCTCACTAGTGCGCTCGCGCAGATCGAGCGCCAATTCGGCAAAGGCTCGATCATGCGCATGGGCGACTTCCAGGAACGCATGGCGTTCGAAGTCGTTCCAACCGGTTCGATTTCTTTGGACTTGGCGTTGGGCGTCGGCGGCCTTCCGCGCGGACGTATCGTCGAGATCTACGGTCCGGAATCAAGCGGTAAAACGACGCTGGCGCTGCACGCAATTGCAGAAGCGCAGCGAATCGGCGGTACGGCGGCGTTCATCGACGTCGAGCACGCGCTCGATCCGAACTACGCTGCCGCGCTCGGCGTCGATCTCGACAACCTGCTGGTGTCGCAGCCGGATACCGGCGAACAAGCGCTGGACATTGCCGAGATGCTGACGCGCAGCAACGCCGTGGACGTCATCGTGATCGACTCGGTCGCCGCACTGGTCACCAAGGCGGAGCTAGAGGGCGACATGGGCGATACGCATGTTGGCCTGCAAGCGCGTCTGATGTCGCAAGCGCTTCGAAAGCTAACGTCGGCTATTTCACGCAGCAAAGCGGTTATGATCTTTATCAACCAGCTCCGCGAGAAGATCGGCGTGATGTTCGGCAGCCCCGAAACGACCTCCGGCGGTCGAGCGCTGAAGTTTTACGCATCGATCCGTCTCGACGTTCGTAAGTTGGAAACCATCAAGGTCGGTCAAGACGTCGTTGGCGCACGCACCCGCGTCAAGGTCGTCAAGAACAAGGTGGCGCCACCATTCCGCCAGGCGGAGTTCGACATCACCTACGGCCACGGCATCTCCAAGATGGGATCGATTCTCGATGTCGCGCTCGATCGCAACCTCGTCGGGAAGAGCGGTTCGTGGTACACATACGGGGATCAACGGATCGGTCAAGGACGGGAGAACGCAAAAGCGTTTTTGGAAGAGCACTCCGATGTTGCAGCCGAGATCGATGGTAAGATCCGCGAAGCCTTACTGCAAACGGGTTCGAAAAACGGATCGGCAACCCCAGTCGAAGCGTAGAGCAGCGTTATGACGGCGTATTCGTGCGCGCTGGGATTGCTGGCGCGCCGCCGTTTGACCGAATCGCAGCTCTGGAAGCGTCTCGAAGATAAGGGATTCGATGGCGATGACGTTCGCGAAGCCGTCGAACGATGCAAACGAGACGGGTTTATCGACGATCGATTGTACGCCCGTCTCTACGTCGAAACCAAGCAAAAAGCGATCGGGGATGCGCGGCTCGTTGGGGAGTTGGTTCGCAAGGGGATCGAACGCGATGCGGCCGCGCAAGCGGTCGAAACGCTCGAAACCGGTGAAGTCGATCGCTGCGCGACGGCCTTAGATGTCATGCAACGCCGTCAACCGGCAGCGTCGTATCCAACCCTGGCGCGAAAGCTCGAACGATTGGGCTTTCCCGCTTCGACGATCTATCGGGTGCTTCGCAAACATGCAACCGCGTTCGGGCCACTCGCAGGCGATGTCTAACCCGTAACGTAGCACGGGCACCATTGCCGGTGTGCCCGTGCAAACGATCGTCGTCGCGGAAGACGAAGCTCCCATCCGCGAGTTAGTTACGCATCATCTCGAACGCGAAGGATTTCTCGTCGCCGGCGCGCCGGATGGTCCGGCGGCGCTGCGACGCGCGCGAACGCTCGCCGATCTGCTCGTTCTCGACATTGGCTTACCCGGCATCGGAGGTCTGGAGGTCGCGCGCACCCTCAAACGCGAGCGTCCCGAACTGCCGATCGTCATGTTGACCGGGCGAGGTGAAGAGGTCGATCGGATCGTCGGATTTGAGCTGGGCGTCGACGATTACGTATGCAAACCGTTTTCGCCTCGAGAGCTCGCCGCGCGCGTGAAAGCGATCCTGCGACGCAACGGTACGCCGGTGAACCCGCCGGGGCGTGTGCTTCAATTCGGCCGGCTGGAGATCGACGAACGGGCACGCGAAGCGCGAGTTGATGGCGTCGATGCCGGACTTAAACCGCGCGAGTTCGCCTTGCTGCTCGAGCTCGCGGCAAACCCCGGCGTCGCGTTATCGCGCGAACGACTGGTCGAAAAAGTATGGGGCTTCGATTTTGAAGGCGATCTACGCACGATCGACGTGCACGTGCGGCGCTTGCGCGCCAAGATCGAAGAAGCGCGTTCGCTGCCGGCGATGGTGCGAACGGTACACGGCTTCGGCTACAAATTTCAACCGGCGTGATGCTCGTGCCGACTGGCCGGCTGATTCGGGCCGTAAATGAAAACATCACCGCTGGAGGAAGCGTCCCGGTGTTGGCGTTTCAATGCGCCGGCCGGATGATCGCAGGTCGCGAATCCGTCGATCGGTACGTTGCGGCGCGTTTGCGAAGAGGCGATCTGCTCGCGTTTGCCCCTCGTATCGGCGCGTATTTGGTCGCATTCACGGGACCGGTGCGAGAACAGCAACAGGATTCAGACGCGGTGTTCGACGCGGCTACGCGGCGTATCGGCCGCGCCTTTCGCGACGCCGCCGGTACGCCGTTCGCTGCGGTTTGGCGGCGCTTTCACCGCCCCACAACCCCTTCCGCACTATCCCGCATGCTACGGGTCGCACTCGACGCGCACGTGGAGCGCCGCCGCGCCTTGGCGCGTATAGCGCACGAACTGCGCTCGCCGCTCTGCAGCATTCGGGGATATCTCGAACTTTTGGAGACCTGCGGCAACGGCCCGGGCGAGCGTGCGTACGTGCAAACCGCACGTGCCGAAACGTTGCGCCTCGGGCGTATGCTCGATGGCATGGTGGAGTTTTCGTTACTCGAAGGCAACGCCGCCAGCGAGGCGCTTTCGTGCGACGTGTCCGCCGCGGTCGAACGCGCCGTCGCTGCGATGCGTCCGCGGGCCCTGCGCGGCGGCGTCGACGTTCGCATTGCGGCTCGAACGCGGCGCGTCGCCCACGTCGCGCCCGACGATTGTATTCGCGCGACGACGAACGTATTGGATAACGCCATCAATGCCGGTGCCCGTAGCGTGATCGTCGCATCGATTTCGCGCCACGACGGTGTCGGGGTAACGATCGACGATGACGGTCCGGGCGTGCGCGCAGCCGAGCGTGCGAAGATCTTCGCCTGCGGACATCGCGGCGAAGCTGCAATAAACTACAGCGGCAGCGGCTTTGGTTTGGCAGCGGTTCACGCAATCGTACGGTCGTGCGGCGGCACCGTATCGGCGGCGCGTTCCCCGCTCGGCGGAGCGCGGTTTTCGTTGCGCTTTCGGCCGGCCGATCGATTCGAGAAAAGGCCGCGTTGATGTAAACTCGAACGCCGGTAACTCGATGAAGACGGCTCGCGAGCTTATCGTCGCCGCGGTTGCGCTGCTCGCGTTCTTCATCGCTTTCTTTTCGCCGGCGATATTCGGCGGCTTGATGGCCAGCGGCGATGCGATCGTGGAGACGATTCCGGCGTTGCTCGGATCTCACCATTTGTGGGAGCCGAATATGCTACTCGGCTATCCACTCTACGTCGATGCGAGCGCCCAATATTGGTACCCATTGGGGTGGATCGTCCGGGCCATACCCGGCGCTTTTAACGCCTACATCGTGGCGCCGTTCGTTCTGGCGGCCTTCGGAACGACCGGATTCGTGCGGCTGCTGACCGGTTCGACGCGCGCGGGCGTCATTGCCGGGATAACGTTTTCGTTGGGCGGCTTCATGATCTCGCATGCCGGACATCCGATGATCGTTCACCCCGCAGCGTGGTCGACGTTCGTTCTGTGGGGATTGGAATCGTTGCGGCGCCGTCCCAGCGCGCCGGCACTGGTTGCCGTTGCGCTATCGTTCGGTTTGTGCGGTCTCTCCGGTCAACCGCAGGTGTTCGTTTTTACCTTCACCCTCGCAATCGGGTACACGCTTGCGTGCGCGTTCGGGCAACCTGCTCGACCGCGCAAACGGTACGTTGTCTACGCGATCGCAGGTATAGCGTTGGGCATCGCATTTGCGGCACCCCAGCTCATTCCAGCCGCGGCATTCGCGTCGCAAACGACGAGGTTTCCACTCGGATTCGGCGATTTCACGACGTTGCAAATCCCGCCCGATCAACTCGTGTTGCGAATGCTCTTTCCATACGCGCTTGGGGGTTCGACGATTTCGTGGTATCCGTTTGCGGGGGCGTCGCTCGGGCAGTTCACGGAACAAACGATTGCGGTCGGTTCGATCGCGTCGACGCTGGCGTTGTTGGCCATCCCCGCATGGCGCGAGGACCGTCGCGTTCTCTTTTGGTTCGGCATTGCAATCGTTGCCATGTTGCTGGCGGCCGGCGATGCGACGCCGCTGGCCGGTATCGTTTACCAACTTCCGGTCTACAATCTGCTGCGTATTCCCGGACGCCACGCGTTCGAGTTGACGCTGGCGGCCGCCGTTCTCGCCGGTTACGGAACGGCCGCGTTGTTGCGCGGTGCGGTGCGGCTCGTCGCCGTCGTACGGGCGTTTGCAGCGGTGGCAATCGTGGCCGCAATCGCGTACGCGCTGTCGATCGCCGGCCATCCGGCGATACTCTCGCAGATTCAAACGCTGTACGATATATCGCTCGCGCGAGCGGCCTCGCCTTTGAGTAACGGCGCGTTCGGCGTGCCGGTCGCTACCGGGACGATCGGTTTCCTCTTGCTGTTGATGGCCGCACGCTTTGCAAAATATCGACTCGCATTTGTTTGCGCGCTCGCCGCCGTCGTACTCGACCTCGGATGCTTTGGATGGTCGGCGTATTGGCGCTGGCAGACGACGAACTGGTCTGCACTAGCGCCGCCGGCTTGGGTTTTGCGGCTGCAAGCGCTTTCGCAGGCTCGTCAAACGCGAATCGATTGGTTGCCCGGAATCTCGTCGCCGCCGCTGGCCCCCAATCTCAACCTCCTGTACGAGGTCTCCTTGACCGGCGGCTATACACCCTTGCGCCCGCGCAGGCTGGATGTATTACTCGGCGTTACGGATTATGGCGCAACGACCGCGTTGCCGAACGATGGCGATGCGGCATTGGATATCGCGGGGGTCGGCTTCGCCGCGATGCCCGCGGTTCACGACAACGTCACCGCCGCGAAACCATTTGCCGACGAAGATTTGCATCGTTTCGTCGGCGCGACCAGCGAGACGCCGTATTCTCAAGCGGCGTTTGGGCTGCCGGCGCCGTTCGTCGCGAATCGAATCCTGTTGGTTTCGGATATGGGCGATTCGGTCGCGATTCCCAACGACGCGACCGTTGCCGAGCTCGTCGTTACCGACGCGACGGGGCGGCGCCAGGAGATTCCGATTCTGGCTGGCCGCGACACCTCCGAGGTCGCGTACGATCGTACCGACGTCCGCCCGCTGGTGCGCCATCGCCGCGCACGCGTTTTCTCGAGCGAGCCGGGGGCGAATCATTATCTTGCTACGTACCGGCTCGGCACGCACGCGGCGGTCGCGCGGGTCGACGTTCGCTGGCTTTACCCGGACCCGACACGCGGCGGCATGACGATCGAGAAGATTTCGCTGGTGAACGATTTGCGCGGATCGGCGTTTAGCTTCGGTTCGCTCGCGCCGTTCTACGCCCAACCGCATCGCTGGCGGCGGCTTTTTCTGGATTCGTCGATCGCGGCGTTCGAAAACCTCGACGCATATCCGCGAGCATGGATGGCGACGCCGGTAACGCTGAATGCCGCCGCTGCCGCCGCCGCAATTCGAACCGGAAGAATGCCGGATGGGACGTCGTTCGACGCCGCGAGCGAGGCAACGACCGACGCCAAGATTTCCGGAATCGGTGGTCCGGATGCGCACGATAGCGTTCGCGTACTGGAAGATCGTCCGGCGCGGCTCGCGCTAGCGACGCATTGCGTGCGTTCGTGTTTCGTCGTCGTGCGCGATGCATTCGATCCACAATGGCGCGTTACGGTCGACGGGGTCTGGGCGAGCGTCGTTCCGGCCGACCTTGCGTTGCGCGGCGTTTCGGTACCCGCCGGCAATCGAACGGTGCGATTCACCTTCGTGCCGGTCCCGCTCTACGCGGGATTCATGCTTTGTGGCGCGGCGGCGCTGTGCTGCTTTGCGCTTCTCTTGAAATTGCGCGCGCCGATCTCCGGCAGGCGGTCTACATGAAACGGCCTAGGAGCGCGTATGTACGTTTTCTTTTTCGCATTAGGAATTTGGCCGGTGGCCTCCGACGATCAAAACGTTCGAATACTTGCGAACGCGACCGGCGGATTGCCGGAAGAATCCGCTGACGGTCATTTTGGATCCGTCGGTCACGTTCGTGTCGCCAAATTGCCACACGTTGATGCACGCCGTGTCGCACAGCTGGTATCGCACCATCGTGCCCCGCTTGGTCGTGCGGGTTTGCGGGTCTTTGGCGGTTCCGCTGACGCTGACGGATTGACCGTCATAGTCGGCTGCATTGGAGGACAGCTGCGAAGGCGAAGCGCTCTTGGCGCCACCCCCGCAGCCCGCTAATAGAAGTGTTGCCACCAGAATAGCGGTACCAAAGCGGTTTGGCAGGGCAGAAGAAGACATGATCACCATCCTTACGTTATCGGCGGATTAGGATACGTAGCGAGCCTGGGAAGCGTCTGAGCTACGTACCACTCCCCCCGCTAGTTCTCAGTTTGAGGTGTAGGCTTATTAGTGTGAATCGATCGTTGCTCCGTACGACTGCCGCGTTGGCGGGTGTATGCCTTCTCGCAGGATGTGGCCACGGTGGCGGCCGGCAAAGCCGCCAGGGGATGACGGCCCACGCCGGTACCATTCCGACCGCCACCGCCAAACCAGCCACCATCCACCCGAAGCTGACGATCTCGGGTATTATCGCCCCGTACCAAAACGTCATGTTGACCAACACCTTGGCGGAGCCGGCCGACGCGGTGAATGTAAACGAAGGTGACCGGGTTACCAAGGGCGAGGTGATAGCGGTTCTCGACACGGCGGATTTGCAAGCGCAACTGGAATCCGCTCAACACACGGCGAGTTCGGATGTTGCAAAGGCCGATCAAACCGTCTACACGGCGCAGTCCACCATCGACCAGGGTCCGAACACCGTTTCGACGGCACGTGAAGCGCTCAACCAATCCCAGGCGAATCTGACGCAGGCGCAGGCGGACCTGGCCCGCGATAAGTCGCTGGAATCGCAAGGATATCTTTCGGCGCAAGCGTTGCAAACGCAACAGACGCTGGCGAACGTCTATAACGCCAACGTGCGATCCAACCAGTCGGCGCTTAACTCCGCGGTCATCACGCAGCGTACCAACGGCTCGATGCAGCAGGGTCTTCAAGCATCCCAGATCGCTTCGGCACGACAAGATGCCGCTTCGGCGGCAGCCCAAGCGCGCAACATCAGCGCGCAGATCGCACGTGCGACGATCGTTTCCCCGGTCGACGGCATCGTCGTCAATCGAAATTTGAATCCGGGCGAGTATCCGGGATCGCGAACGATTTTTGTGATACAGCAAGACGATCCGGTGTTCGCCGAACTCAACGCGTCGAGCGCGGATGTGTTTCGAGTGCATTCCGGGGCTCCGGTCGCGCTCACCATTCCGGGACAACCGAACGCGCGATATCAGGGGACGACGGTCGGCGTGCTCGGACAAGTAGAACCCGGCTCGACCAATTTTACCGTCAAGGTGCTGGTGCGCCACACGCTCGGCGCTCTGGCGGCGGGATTGCCGGTCACGGGCGTGATCGCGCTGCCGACGGCCAGCGGCGTCGGCATTCCGACCACCGCCTTCCTCGACGACTCCCACGCGTCGGTCATGATCGACAACAACGGAACCGCGCAGCGCAGTTCCGTGCGCGAGGTTGCTAACGACGGGACCACCTCGATCGTGCAAGGATTGCGCAGCGGAACGACCGTCATTTCGAACGGTCAACTCGGCATCACGGCCGGCGAAGATCTCGAAGACGGTCCGTAAGGTTCGTTCGAACTCAAAATGTGGTTAACCAGAGTCTTCGTCAACCGGCCGACGCTGACGTTCGTCACGTTGGCCGCTATCGCGTTGGCTGGGATCGTTTCATATTCCACGCTGGTTAATCAGCAGTTTCCGAACATCGACTTTCCGACGATTCAGGTTCGCGCCAGTTATCCGGGCGGTTCGCCGAGCGAAATCCGGGATGCAATCGTTCGTCCGCTCGAGGACGCGATCGCCGGCGCCCCAGATCTCGATCACATCAACTCGACCATTCAGAACGGTCAGGCGTCGATCGCGGCCACGTTCACGTTGAGTTCGGATAAGACGACCGATCTGGTCGAGGTGCAGCGCCGCGTGCAATCCGCCGAGGGCAATTTGCCGAGCGATTTGGTGACGCCCAGCATCGGCAGCTTCGATCCGGGCGAAGCGACCGTGGCTACCCTGGTCGTGACGTCGCGCTCGATGACGCCCGAGGCCTTGTCGCTGCTGGTCAACAACCAACTGGTTCCCGACCTCGAACAAGTTGCCGGCATCGCGAACGTCAACGCGAGCGGCGCGCTAACGCCGGCGATCGAAGTCGATGTAAGCCCGGCGCAGCTGAGCTCCTCGGGCGTGACGCTGGCCGACGTCGTTTCATCGATTACGAACAACAACGTGCGTGCACCGGGCGGGATCGTCTATTCACCCAACCGCGAAACCAGCGTCGACGTTCGCGGCGACGTTCAGAACGTGCAGACGGTCGGCAATCTGTTCTTGCAGCCGACGGCGGGCGGGACCGGCGGGGCCACGCTCAACGCCGGATTATCCGGCGTCGCGCAGACGACGGTCGTGCCGACCCAAACCTCGGGGACGCCGCTGGGTGCGTCCAGCGCGAGCACCTTTAACGGGTTCAGCGTGGCACCTCGCTACGTCCGTATCTCCGACGTCGCAAACGTGATCAACGGTGCCGAGGTGCAGCGCGTCTACTCGTACGTGGGTCCTGCGCTGGCCATTTCGCTCGGCGCGCAAAAGACGACCGGAGCGAGCGAGGTTACCGCCTCTAACGCGGTGCTCGCCGCGCTTCCGACGTTACAAGCCCGCTATCCGGGCATCGATATCAAAGTGCTCAACGTCCAAGCACAATACACCAAACAGCAGATCGACGCGGTCTGGCACACGCTAGCGCAAGGCATCGCCCTGACCGGCATCGTGATGCTACTGTTCTTGCGGTCGTGGCGAAATGCGATCGTCGTACTGATCGCGATACCGGCGTCGCTGCTGGTGGCGTTCACGATCATGAAACTCGCATCGTTCACGGTCGACACCGTTTCGCTGCTGGCCATGACGCTGATCATCGGTATTTTGGTCGACGACTCGATCGTGGTTATCGAGAATATAGAACGCCACTACGAAGCCGGCGAAGCGCCGCGAACCTCGGCAATTCTCGGCCGTACGGAAATTGGTCCGGCGGCGATCGTGATCACGCTGGTCGACGTCGTCGTGTTTCTTCCGATCGCGTTCTTACCGGGCATCACCGGCAAGTTTCTCGCAGAGTTCGCGCTGGTCGTGGTCGCTGCCACGCTGACGTCGCTGGCGGTATCCTTTACGATCACGCCGTCGCTCGCCGGGAACTGGGCATTGCACTCCAAGTGGAAGCCGTGGCGCGTGCTCGACCGTTTCGGCGAAGGATTCGAGCGCGTTCGCAAGTTTTATTCGACCCACGTCGTAGACTGGGCGCTGGGACACCGGTGGATCGTATTCGGCACCTGCGCGGCAACCGTCGCGATAGCGGCATTGCTGCTCGGGCTGGGGGCGGTTGGATTCGAGTTCATGCCGTCGGTCGACCGCGGGGAAGTTTTCGTCCAGGTTCGTTATCCGACCGGAACGCCGTTGAGCCTGACCAATACCTCGATTCAGAAACTGTCGGCCGAGATCGCACGCCAGCCCGACGTGCAAGCGGTGACCGGCACGGCCGGGGCATCACAGCAGTCGTTTGGCGGATCGCTAAACGTCGGTTCGACCGGGCAGCTGCACGTGTTCCTAAAGCTGAATCGCAAGCGCTCGACCGAGTATTGGGCGCGCCGGTTTGGTGAGATGGGCAGCGACGCCGCGCCGGGCGCGAACGTCGTTGCAATTCCGGCCACCGGAAGCGGCGGCGGCAATCAACAACCGATCGATTACCTCGTCACCTCGCTCGACGACCAACCCGAGCAATATGCGGATAAAGTGCTGGCGCTGCTGACGGCTACGCCCGGAACGTCGCACGTCACCAGCTCGTATCAGCAGCTTTCGCCGCAAGTCGACGTCACGTTCGACCGGGACCGCGCGCGCGTGTTGGACGTCGACATCGCGACCGCCGCTAATGCGATTCGTTCGAGTTACGGCGGTGCGCTGGTCGCGCAGTTCGAAACCGCAAAGGGCATTCAGTACGTGCAAGTCACGTATCCGCAATCCGCACAAACGAGCGTCAACGCGGTTCTATCCATTCCGATCCGCGCGCGTAATGGAAGTTTGCTGCGGGTCGGCGACGTCGCTAGCCTCACGCAGAACCCGGTCGAACCGATCGTCACGCGTACCAATCGACAGACGGTGATTCACGTCAGCTCGAACGTCGCTCCCGGTTACTCGTTATCCTCGGTCCAGAGCGATTTCCGGCGCCGTCTCGCGGCGGCAAAGTTACCCAACACCGTGTCGGTTATTCCGTCGGCCGGCGGCCAGCAGGCCAATCTCGCCCAAACGATCGCCGGGATGGGCGTCGCCCTCGCGCTCTCGCTACTGCTCGTGTACTTGTTGATGTTGGCGCTCTATGATAGCTACCGCATCCCGTTCATCATCATGTTTACCGTTCCGGTGGCTGCGGTCGGCGCGATCGGTGCGCTGGCGCTCACGCGGCAAACGCTCAACCTCTTTTCGCTAATCGGGACGATTCTATTGGTCGGTTTGGTTTCTAAAAACGGTATACTTTTGGTCGATTTTGCAAACAACCGCGTGCGCGCCGGAATGGATCGCGTTCGCGCGATACGCGAAAGCGCACACGAGCGATTTCGTCCGATCATCATGACTACCGCGTCGATGGTGGCCGGCATGTTGCCGTTGGCGCTCGCGCTCGAGCCCGGTAGCGCGCAGCGACAAGCGCTCGGCGTGGTCGTCATCGGCGGCCTCGCGAGCTCGTTGCTGCTTACGCTCGTGGTCGTGCCGGTTGCATTCGTGCTGCTGGCGCCTAAATGGGAACCGCGTCCGTGGCCGGCCGCTCCGCCGCTCGACGTTCCCGCGGAGGCTCCGGCGCGATGAAGCTGACCGAACTTTTCATACGCCGGCCGTCGCTGGTGACGGTGCTGCTCGCGCTGGTATTGTTGGGCGGCACGATCTCCGCCAACGCGCTGGTCAAGCAGCAGTTTCCCAACTACGATGTTCCGACGATTCAGATCGCGCTCACTTACCCGGGTGGATCTACGACAGAAATTCGCGACGCCATCGTGCGTCCGATCGAAGACCAGATTGCGGGCGCGCCGGATCTCGACGCGATCGAAACGTCGATCCAGCCCGGGCAGGCGACGCTCGTCGCGCGTTTCGCGCTGACGTCGGATCAGAATGCCGACCTCGTGCAGGTGCAAGGCCGCGTGCAGAACGCGCAGCGCCAGCTACCCAGCGACCTGCAGACGCCGCAGATTACGATCTACGATCCGAGCCAGGCGGTCGTCGTTTCGTTGACCGCCAAGTCGGCGACGCTCGGCGCCGGTCAACTTTCCGCGCTCGTGACCAACAAGGTTATCCCGGCCATCGAACAGGTGCCGGGCATTTCGTTCGTCGAGGTAAACGGCGACGTTACGCCGTCGCTGCAGGTGGAGGTCGACCCGCGAGCGCTCAGCTCTTCGGGCTTTACCCTAACCGACATCGTCAACGCGATCTCAACCAATAACGTACGCGCGCCGGGCGGCATCGCCTACGAACCGAACCGCGAAACCTCGATCGACATCCGCGGCGACGTGCAGACGCCGCCGACGGTGGCCAATCTGTTGCTCGGAACCAGCGGCGGGGCGTCGTCGAGCACGACGAGCGCCTACGGCACCACCGCGCGCCTGATGAAGATTTCCGACGTCGCCAAAGTGCTCGACACGTACGAGCCGCAGCGCGTCTTCGGTTACGACCACGGAACGCCCGCCATCGCGCTAGACGTGCAGAAAGCCGCCAACACGAGCGAGGTGACGGCGTCGCAAGCCGTCCTGGCCGAGTTGCCCAAGCTCACGCGGCAGTTTCCCGACATCACGTTTACCGTGCAAAACGTCCAGGCGACGTATACCAAAGAGCAACTCTATAGCGTCCTGCGTACGCTGACCGAAGCAATTATCGTCACCGGAATCGTCATGCTGTTCTTCCTGCGCTCGTGGCGCAGCGCGATCGTCGTGATGATCGCGATCCCGTCTTCGCTGCTGGTGACGCTGGGCGCGATGCGGCTGCTCAACTTCACCCTCGACACCGTGTCGCTGCTGGCCATGACGCTCATCATCGGCATCTTGGTCGACGACTCCATCGTCGTTCTTGAAAACATCGAACGCCACGCCGCCGAAGGCGAATCGCCGTTCGATGCGGCCTATCGCGGACGTTCCGAAATCGGAACGGCGGCGCTGGTCATCACGCTGGTCGATGTGGTCGTCTTCTTACCGATTTCGTTCCTGCCCGGAGCGGTCGGATTGTTCTTGCGCGAGTTCGGCTTGGTCGTAGCGGTGGCGACGTTGACGTCGCTGTTTATTTCGTTCACGATTACGCCGTCGTTAGCCGCGCACTGGTCGCTGGTTTCTCGATGGAAACCGTGGAAGGCGATCGATACGTTTACTGCGTGGTTCGATCGCGCGCGTTCGTGGTACGTCGATCGGGCGCTGATGTGGGGTCTCTCGCGCGCCGGTACCGTGGTAGCGATCTCGTTCGGTTCGCTCGCGCTCGTGCTGCTGGTGCTGCCGCTGGGGATCGTCGGCTTCGAATATATTCCGAGCGTCGACCGCGGCGAGTTATTCGTAACGCTAACCTATCCGACCGGAACACCGTTAGAAACCACGCGCCGGGGAATTCTCGCGGCCGAACGCGTGATCGACGGCACGCCGGGCGTACTAACCGAAACGGCGTTGGCCGGCGCCTACGAAGGCAACCTTCCGGGCTACGTTAACAACGGCGCGATCGGGCAAGTGCACGTGTTTCTCGATCCGAAACACTGGCGTAACACGGCTGAGTTCGGCGACCGCGTCCTGGATGACGTGCGGCGTGCGGCGCCCGGCGCGGCGGTCGTTGCGGTGCCTGCAACGAGCACGATGGGCGGTATTCAGCAGCCGATCGACGAGGTCGTGAG
>DASXXU010000146.1:0-2938 GCA_036502885.1 Candidatus Tumulicola sp. | reverse complement strand
TGGGAGCTCGTAACGCCGATCTTAGAGGTGTGGAAAAACACCAAGGATTTCTCGTTCCCGAATTACGCAGCCGGGTCGCAGGGGCCGGAGGCCGCCTCGCGACTGTTCCCGGAGTGGCGGCGTCTGTGAGGGCACCTTCGTGACGATCGACGTCGGTTCGGTGTTGGAAGAACTCACGCAACGCCGTAAAGAGCGAGATAATGCGGTCGACGTCGCCATGGTAACGATCGTTGCGTTCTTCGAAGACGAAGCGATCGGAACGTGGTTGCGACCCCGCGTCGCCGAAGTTGCCGCTAAACAGCCCTCGCGAGTGGTCGTCATCGATGCGGCTCGTCCGGCCGATCGAACGTCGGTGTCCGAAAACGGTGATTGGATCGAGGTCGGCGCGGGCGACTGTTCGGCCGAATCGTTAGCTTCCGCAACCGCATCGCTGGTACACCGCAGCGCTCCGGTCGCGCTGATTTGGGCTTCGTTCGATATGGCGGGCGACGAACGGTTCGCGGCGCTCGCGCCGCAGGCGAACACGATCGTCTACAACAGCTCTGCCCTGGAGCGCGACGAAAACGGGTTGTTGGCGTTGCGTGCGTACGCCGAAAAACGGCCGGACGCGACGATCGCGGATCTGGCGTATTTGCGATTGGCGCCGTGGCAGGATGCCGTCGCGCTATTTTTCGATGCCAAGAACGTCATTCGCGAACTGTTCGACTTGCGCCGGGTGGAAATCGCCAGCGGCTCGGATGCCGAGGCGTATTATCTGTTGGGTTGGCTTGCCAGCCGTCTGGAGTGGACCACGTGCGGTCCGCGCGAGTTCTGCAATCGATTCGGCACCGAGATCGCGTTCCGCATGGAGCGCATGCCCGCGCCGCGCCGGTTGCAACGCGTAACCCTCGAATCGTCGCAAACGCGATTTGTAGCAGAACTGCAACGCGGGTCGCCGAACGCCATCGCCCTTTCGGTTTCGGGCGCGGTGGATTACCCGCCGCGATTCCGGCCCGTTAGCAACGTTGGAACGCCCTCGCTCATCGAACGCGCGTTGGCCGCCACGCATCAAGATCGCATATTTTTGGAAACGCTGTTAGCTGCGGGCAATATTTTGTCGCGCGAACGAGGTATTTGATGACCATCCCCGGGGTGAGGGTGTATGACGACGCCGCCGCGGTGGCGCACGCGTTAGCCGATACGATCGTACGGACCGGCCAAGAAGCCATCGCGCGCAAAGGATCGTTCCACGTCGCGTTATCCGGCGGCACAACGCCGCGCGCAGCCTACGAACTTCTCGCGCAGGATCCGGATAGCGACGAGCTGTCGTGGAGCGACGTGTTCGTGTATTTTGGCGACGAGCGTTGCGTGCCGCCCGACGACGAGCAATCGAATTATCGCATGGCGCGCGAGGCGTTTCTCGATGACGTCGGAATCCCGCAGCCCAACGTGCATCGTATGCGCGGCGAACTCGACCCGAGACAAGCTGCGGCCGAATATGCCGATGCCCTGCGCGACGATCTCGGAACGGTTCCGCGCTTCGATCTTCTTCTGCTCGGTTTGGGACCGGACGGACACACCGCATCGCTCTTCCCGGGCTCGCCGCCGGATGAGGATTCGAAAGCATTGGTACGGGCCGTGTACTCGCAATCCCAATCGATGTGGCGCATCACGGTGACCCCCGAGGTGATCAACGCGGCGCACCGCGTCGTATTCGCGGTTGAGGGCACCACGAAAGCGACGATTCTTGCGACCGTTCTGCAAGGACCGCGCGAGCCCGAGAAATACCCGGCGCAAATCGTGAACCCGCAACCGGGCAAACTTGAGTGGCTGGTCGATCGCTCGGCAGCCGCGATGTTGCACGAACCGAACCGTGCGTGAATTGACCGCGAAAGCAGCATAGCGGTCGAGCCGGAAGCTCGCATTCGATGACCCTTTTGCAGCGTTGGATGCGCACGGCGATCCTTCGAGCAGCCGACGACCCGCGGGTACGGCAGCTCGTGCGAACCTACGGTATGCGTGCCGGGGCAGCCCGATTCGTTGCCGGCGAGACCGTCGAGTCGTTCCTTACGGCGGCGCGCGAAGCGAACCGCCGCGGGTTTGCGGTCGCGTGCGGCTACTTGGGCGAAGGCGTCACCAATGCAACCGAAGCCCGAGCTGCGTGCGAACGATATTGCGAGCTGCTTCGAACGTTTGCAGCCGAAGGCATCGACGCCAACGTCGCGTTCAAACTAACACACCTCGGCCTCGAGATCGATCCCGAGCTTTCGTACGCGTTAGCGCGCGAGGTAGCGCGGGCGGCCGCCGATACCGGAAACACGATGCGTCTGGACATGGAACAGTCCGAATACGTCGATGCAACGCTCGCCATTTACCGGCGCCTTCGCCAAGAGTTCGATTGCGTCGGCTTCGCGCTGCAGTCGTATCTCTTTCGGAGCGCCGCCGATCTAGAACGGTCGCTGCCGTCGGCGCCGAACGTACGCTTGGTGAAGGGCGCGTATCTGGAACCTGCCGACCGGGCCTTCCAGCAAAAGCGAGAGGTCGACGACAACTACTTGGTGCTGGCTGCGATGGCGTTGGCGCGCCCCGGCTACACGGCCATCGCCACGCACGACCCAGCGATCGTCCAAAGAGTTCTGGCGACTATCGAGGCCAAGGATCTTCCGAAGCGCGGCCGCTTTGAGTTCCAAATGCTGTACGGCATCGGCACGGATCTTGCCGAATGGTTGCGCGATCGCGGCTACCGCGTCCGCCTGGCGATTCCGTTCGGCGATTATTGGTTTCCCTACCTGATGCGGCGCTTGGCCGAACGCCCCGCCAACCTCGCCTTCTTTCTCAAAGGCTCGATCGCGCGTGGCTGACGATGCGCGCACCATCTCCGGCATCTGGTCGGCGACGCTCACGCCGGTCGATACACGTTGCCGCCCCGACCCTGCGCGCGCGATTGCCTACTATGCGG
>DASXXU010000145.1:0-14622 GCA_036502885.1 Candidatus Tumulicola sp. | reverse complement strand
GCTCGCACAACAGTACGTGCTCGCCGATCATCTGTTCTCGACGCAGGGCAGCGGTAGTTTCACCGCGCACCAAGATTTGATTCGCGGCGGAACCGAGATAAGTCCGACGGAAACGCTAATCGACTTTCCTTGGAACAAAATTAGCCCGTCGTACGACTGGGGTTGCGATGATAATCCGGGATCGAATAGCGCATACATAACGAATAAACTGCAATACTTCGGTGCATCGCCGGCCCCGAACTACACGCCGTCCGGGCCGTTCCCGTGTTTCACCTACAAGACCTTACGCGATCTGCTCGATGCGAAATCGGTCACTTGGAAATACTACGCGCCGCAGTTGGGAAGCGATCTTGCCTCGGGATGGTGGAACGCATTCGATGCCATCCACGACGTCCGCTACGGTCCGGAATGGGGCACCAATGTGGTGTCACCCGAAACCACGATCTTCAGCGACATTTCGGGCGGAAAGCTAGCTGCGGTAACTTGGATCGTTCCGAAGTTCAATAACTCCGACCATCCGGGATCGAAACCGGACGACGGTCCGTCGTGGGTCGCTTCGATCGTGAACGCCGTCGGCCAGAGCCAATACTGGAATTCGACCGCGATCCTCATAACGTGGGACGATTGGGGTGGTTTCTACGATCACGTCAAGCCGCCGTTGACCGATACGATGGGTGGTTTGGGCTTCCGTCTTCCGCTGCTCGTCGTTTCGCCGTACGCCAAGACCGGCTACGTTTCGCACACGCAATACGAGTTTGGCAGCATCGTGCGGTATATCGAAGATAACTGGAACCTGGGACGCCTCGGGACGACGGATACGCGCGCCAACAACATCCTGGATTGCTTCAATTTCAACCAGCAGCCGCGCTCGTTCGTAACGATCGCCGCCAAGCATTCGAAGCAGTATTTCTTGCATCAGAAACCGTCTCTGAAGCGTTACGAGCCCGACGACGACGACCAATAAGTCCTAGGGTAGTGGGCCCGTTATCGCGAAGATAGCAGGCCCTTGAATAACGATATAATCCAACAAGTTAACGTCGAAGATGAGATGCGGGAGAGCTATCTCTCGTATGCCATGTCCGTCATCGCCTCGCGTGCCCTTCCGGACGTTCGCGACGGCCTAAAACCGGTCCAGCGCCGCATCCTGTACGCGATGCGCGAGATGGGTTTCGACCCGACCAAACAGCATCGTAAGTGCGCCGGTATCATCGGCGAGGTCCTCAAGAGCTATCATCCGCACGGCGACAGTTCGGTCTACGACGCGCTGGTGCGGTTGGCCCAAGACTTCACGCTACGCTATAAGCTGGTCGACGGCCACGGCAACTTCGGCTCGATCGACCCCGACCCGCCGGCTGCGTACCGCTACACCGAAGCTCGTCTAGCACGGACGGCGACCGAAATGCTGGCCGATATCGATAAAGATACGGTCGGCTTCGTTCCCAATTTCGATAATCAAGGCGTCGAGCCGACGGTGCTGCCGGGCCGTTTGCCGCAGCTGCTGATCAACGGCAGCTCGGGAATCGCAGTCGGCATGGCGACCAACATTCCGCCCCACAACCTGGGCGAGATCGCCGACGCAATCGTGGCGCTGCTCGACGATTCCGAAACCGACGACGATGCGCTGGCCGACCTCGTTCACGGGCCGGACTTTCCGACCGGCGGAACGATCCTCGGACGCGAGGCCATTCGCGAAGCGTATCGCACCGGGCGCGGCTCGATCGCGATTCGCGGCAAGGCCGAAATCATCGAAGATCGCGGACGCTACAAGATCGTCATCACCGAGATCCCCTATCAAGTTTATAAATCGCGCATCATCGAGGCGATCGCCGAAGCGCACTCCGAAAAGCGCATCCAGGGCATCGCGCGTCTCGACGACGAGTCGAATCGCAGAGGCATGCGCGTGGTCGTCGAACTGCAAAAGAGCGCGACGCCCAAAGTCGTTCTGAACCAGCTTTTCAAACACACGCCGCTCCAAGCCAGCTTCGGTTTCAACATGCTGGCGCTGGTGCCGGTCGGCGCGCCGCGTGCCGATGGATCGGTTGCGCTCGAACCGCAAGTGCTCACGCTCAAGCAGCTGCTTGGGTACTTCATCGCGCACCGCAAAGACGTCGTCACCAAACGCACGCGTTACGACCTGCGCAAGGCCGAAGAGCGCGCTCATTTGCTCGAAGGCTATCGCATCGCGCTCGATCACATCGACGAAGTGATCGAGATCGTACGCGGCAGCCAGACGACCGACGAAGCCAAGCGGCGTCTTTCCGCGCGGTTCGAGCTAACCGACGTGCAGGCCCAAGCGATCGTCGACATGCGTCTGCGTACGTTGGTCGGACTCGAGCGCAAGAAGATCGAAGACGAATACGACGAGCTGCTCAAAACGATTGCGGAGCTACGAGACATCTTGGGCAACGAACGGCGCGTCGCGGAAATCGTCAAGGGCGAGACGCTCGAACTCAAGCGGCGTTACGGCGACGAGCGGCGCACGAGCATCGAAGCTGCCGAAAACGAAATCTCGATGGAGCAGCTCATCCCGAACGTGGACGTCGTCGTGACGTATACGGTCGGCGGCTACATCAAGCGCGTCGGCGTCGATACGTTCCGCACGCAAAACCGCGGCGGACGCGGCGTCACCGGCATTTCGAACCTCAAGCGCGAGGACGTCGTACGCAACTTCTTTATGACGAAGACGCACGATCACGTGTTGTTCTTCACGAATAAAGGACGCGTCTATCGTTTACGCGGTTACGAAATTCCGGACACCACGCGGCAAGCGCGCGGAACCGCGTTGGTCAACCTGCTCACGCTGCCGCCGGGTGAGGAAGTTTCGGCGGTGTTCCCGACCGATACGTTCTCTGGCGAACAGTATCTCGTGATGGTTACGCGACGCGGCGTGATCAAGAAAACGAAGCTAGAAGAATTCGCCAACGTGCGCCGGAACGGGCTCAACGCCATCAACCTCGACGAAGGCGACGAGCTACTGGCGGTCGATCTGTCGGATGGCTCGCGCGATATCATCCTGGGATCGACGGTCGGCATGGCGGTGCATTTCAACGAACGCAACGTTCGTTCGATGGGCCGCAACGCACGCGGGGTCAAAGCGATGACGCTCGACCCGGGCGATGAGATCGTCGCGATGGATATCGTCCAGGACGGACGTCGCGAAGTCTTGCTGGTCACGTCGCTGGCATTCGGCAAACGCACGCCGATCGAGGATTACCGGCATACGTCGCGCGGCGGCAAGGGCGTGAAGGCGTTCGCCCGCCAACGTGACGATGTCGGCAAGGTCGTCGATCAGATACTGGTCGCGCCCGACGACGAAGTGTTGATGATCACCAGTGGCAATCAAGTCATTCGCTTAAAGGCGGGCGACATTCGCAAGACTGGTCGCGACGCCAAGGGCGTGCGTTTGCAGCGTCTCGGCGAAGGCGACGAGGTGATCGCCATCACCAACTTGGGCAAACAATCCAGCCAGTTGATCGAAATCACCGGCGAGCCGCAACAACCGGAGTTGTAGCTCGTCGGCGATCCGACACATATCAAAAAATATTTTTTCGCGGCGCCTTCATTCGGATTTCGTGAAGGAGGCGTCGCACCGGCGAACATAGTTCCTCCGGAACATGGGGGCGCTTCTTTCTTGCCTGCCGGCTTTGCTGTCGCTCGTATTTCAAACCGCAATGCGAGTGCCGGAAGCACAACTCGAGATTCGACTCGAGAGTATTCACAGCAAACAGTTCGAGAACGATCGCACTTTGCGAATACTTCTGCCGCCGGCGTACGATTCACCCGATCGCGCGAAGGAACGATACCCCGTCCTCTACCTCAACGATGGCCAGGACCTCTACGATTCCGCGACGTCGACATTTCATAGCGGAGCGTGGCTGTTGCGCGACCGAATGGAAGCGCTCTACCGTGCAGATCTCGTCGCGCCGATCATCATCGTCGGCATCGACAATGCCGGTCACGTGCTTCGCCCGAACGAATACCTCCCGTGGCCGGATAGCACGCTGCGCCCCGCGATGCCGAATCCACACGGAGCGTTGTATCCAGATTTTGTCGTGCACGACGTGCTGCCATTCGTAAACAGTCACTATCGCACGCAGCCGGAAGCCCGAGTCACTGGAATCGGCGGTGCATCCTACGGCGCTCTCGCGGCGATCTACACGGTCCAACGGGAGCCCGGTTATTTCGGCAGGCTCTTAATCGAAAGTCCGTCGGTCTATTCCGACGACTATCACCTGCTCTCGATCGTCAAAAGCATGACCGTCGTGCCCGAGCGCATCTCGATCGGCGTCGGCACCGACGAAGACGGCGATAGCTCGTGCACTCCGGGACAAAAGCCCGAAGAAGAAATGAGCGACACGATGCGTTTGCTGGCAGCGTTCGCTCAGGTTGCGGATGGGCGTTCGGCAATCGTTTCGAACGTAACGGAGTGCGCTCGCCATAGTGCGCGCGCGTTCGGCCTGCGCTTTCCCGATGCGGTTCGCTTCTTGTATCCGCCGAGTGGAAACGCTCTCCGCGCAGATTGATTACTGGTCGAGAACTTCGGAAATAGCGCCGGGGACGCTGGCGGAGACGCTCGTAAACCATACCTTGTGCCGGATAACGGCGATTCCGGCTGGTGCGTCGGGAACCGAATACGCTTGGATCTGCCCCGGAGCAACTACTCGATACAGCTCGCCGCCGGCCGGCCGAAGCGGATCGTTGGCATCGACCCACAACGTCCCGTCATCTTCGGCGGTGCCACTCGGTTCCACCGGACCGATGCCGCGAGGCAGGTGCGGAAACAGAAAGCCGTTCGGACGCAGCACGGCCAACTCGTTCGTCGGTCCGTTGGAACCCGAAAAATACTGCGTGGTTAGCCACGGACGATTCCTCGGGTCGAGGAGGAGACGTTTCGCAGCTACGTTTGGACAGCACGGCTCGGCACCGCCGAACAAACCCGTATCGAACGAGGTGAGATGACCGCTGGGGTTGCGTTCCACAAGCACCACATCTTTGAGATGGCGCCAAGCTGTGAACCAAATATTCCCTTTGGCGTCGGCGGCAATCGGGCCGGTGGCGGTGAGCGCAGCCGGTAGGAGAACCCGTCGCACCGCTCCGTCGGTCGTTACGCGCACCAAGTACGAACCATCGTACGTTGTCGATGCGAGCTCTACCGCCCACAGCGCATTATTTGTGGCCACGATACCTTGAGCGACGAACGAGTCTGATAGTCCGCTCGGAAACTCGGTGAGCGTTCCGTCGGCACCAACTCGTCCGATATCACCGTTGCCCCCATCGCTGAACCAAAGATTCTTATCCGGACCCGCGACGATCGAATATGGTCCGGCGTAGGGCGCCAAGCCTTTGGTAAATTCGGTAACCGTATCCGACGATGGGTCGAGCTTGCCGATCGCGCCGGTGGCAATGTCGGTAAACCAAACGGAACCGTTAGTGCCGCCGATGAGGTCCCAGGCAACCGCGCCCTTCGGAAAACCTGGGGTCGCACCCGCCGTGAACGTTAGAATCCGCAGCTGTTTAATCCGTTCGCCCACGGTTGCGGAAGTTTGCGGATTCGCCGGAACCGAATTGGATACGTACGCACAAGCTGCCGGAACGAGCATGCCGACTAACATGAAGAATATTTTGTATCGCGCCATCATATCGAAATGATAACATTTCTTTTTTCGCTTGCAGCCAATTTGATTTATTTTGAAATTTTTGCACGAGGGTCCGCATTTTTAAACAAGAACGTAACATCGTGATAGCAGCCGCACTTCTCGCGATCGCTCCGTCGCTTTCAACGCCGGTGCCGTTTACGTACTTCGACAATCGCATGATGGTCGAATGCAAGATCGACGGTAAAGGGCCGTTTCACATGATCGTCGACACCGGCGATCCGGCCTTTACAATAACGCCGCAAACGGCGCAACGACTGGGCTTGACCGTGAAGCGCGCCGGCGATGTTACCGGGGGCGGAAACAACACGATAGAAAGTGGAGGCGCACGGCTCGCCATCCTTACGATCGGTTCCCGCGCTTTTCGCAACATCGACGCGACCGTGATCGACCTCAGCCAGATTCGCACGAAATTTCATTTCCCGCATCTGGATGGAATTATCGGCCGCACCATCTTGAGTCGTTACGCAACGTTCGTCGACGTCGATTCGGGGACGATTTCTTTCGATTTGCACGCACCGCCGTTGCCGGCAAATGCACAAACCACCTCATTTAGCGGGGTTATTCCGGTGATTCACGTGCGGATCGACGGGAGCCCGACAACCGCGCTCGTCGATACGGGGGATCGTTCGTCCCTGACGTTATTTTCGCCATTTTCGAAGCGACACGCATTCTACGGACGTTATCCGTCTCAAATCAATGTCGTAACCGGCTACGGGCTAGGAGGGCCAATCTATGCGGATGTTTTTACGCTTCCCGGCATCGACATTTTCGGAACCACATTGCGGCGAGTCGTCACGCGTGCGTCCAGACAAACCGGAGGTGTGTTCGCGACAACCGACGAGGGTGGCAGCATAGGGACCGGTATTCTCAAGCGCTTCAACGTCGTTTACGACTACCCGGATCACCGGCTGTTGACGTGGCCCAGTAAGTATTTTTTGGTTTCCAGCCCATTCGTGCCGCCGGGCAGCGCCCGCGTTGCGCCGGGAGCCGACGTTCGACCAGCCGGCCCGCCTGGAACCGTCCGGCCGGAAAGGCGATTATGGGGAGTGGAGGTATATTCAGAATCACAATGAGTGCATTAGCCGAGGTTTCTCAGGCGAACTTCGACGCCGAGGTGTTGAAGAACGCGCAACCGGTGTTGGTCGATTTTTGGGCGCCGTGGTGCGGCCCGTGCCGCATGCTTAGCCCGGTTGTCGAAAAGGTCGCCGCCGCGAATCAGAGCAAGGCGAAGTTCGTCAAGCTCAACACCGACGACAATCCCAGCATCGCCGGACAGTACCAGGTCTCCGGCATTCCGTGTCTGATCCTATTTAAGGACGGCCAGGCTGTCGATCGGATCGTCGGCTACGTGCCCGAGAATACGATCAGCTCGATGCTGGCGCGACACGTCGCCTAGCGTTCGGCCGTATCGCTGAACCAACCCGACGGTTTCACGTCGAGGTTGACGTTGATTTGTTTGAGCTCGGTGTACGCGTCGTAACCGTACGTCCCGAGCTCGCTTCCAAATCCAGAACGTTTCGTTCCACCCCACGGCGCTTCGTTGTACGTGGGGTGGTATGTGTTTATCCACGTAATGCCGGCGCGGAACCCGCGCACCATCCGGTGCGCTTTTGCGACGTCTTGCGTGAACACCGCCGCCGCCAATCCGTACTCGGTTTCGTTTGCGATGCGCAGGGCTTCGTCTTCGGTTTCGAACGTTTGAACGACCAAAACCGGACCGAAAATTTCCTCACGCACCACGCGCATTTCCGGTGTGGTGCGATCGAAGATCGCCGGCGAGATGTAGTTGCCCGGCGCCAACGCGCCGCCCAGACGTTCGCCGCCGCACAATAGTCGAGCGCCTTCGGCGCTACCGATTTCGACGTAGCGCTCGACGCGTTCGCGCTGAATCTGCGAGACCAGTGGACCCATTTCGGTGCGCGGGTCGAATCCGTCGCCGACCCGGATACGCTTGGCGCGCTCGACCAGCCGTTCGAGGAAACGCTCGTGGCCACGCCGTTCCAAAACCAGCCGCGAACCGGCCGAGCAAATCTGCCCGGCATTCGCGAAGATGCCGAACAGCGCGTAGTCGATCGCCGTCTCGAAATCCGCGTCGGCGAACACGACGTTGGGCGATTTCCCGCCCAGCTCGAGCGAAACTTTGGTCAAGTTGGGACCGGCCGCAGCCAGGATCCGGCGTGCGGTGTGCGTTCCGCCGGTGAAGGCGATCTTATCGACCAGCGGGCTGCTCGCGATGGCAGCGCCAACGACCGGACCGGCTCCCGGAACGATGTTGACGACGCCCGCCGGCACGCCCGCACTTTCCAGAATCGTGGCCAACCGGATCGCCGATAGCGGGGTCGTCTCGGCGGGTTTGAGCACGCACACGTTGGCGGCCGCAAGCGCCGGCGCTAGCTTCCAGACCGCCATCAGTAGCGGATAATTCCACGGAACGATTTGGCCGCACACGCCGATTGGTTGGCGAATCGTAAAAGTGGCGGTTGGACCCGGCACGTCGAACGTTTGGCCGTGCGGTTTGTTCGTCAGCCCGGCGTAGTAACGAAAGCAGTCCGCAGCGTCGGCGATGTCGATCGCCGTTTCGCGCAATGGCTTGCCGCCGTTCAGCGTATCGATCGATGCCAACTCGTCGCGCGCGGCGTCGATCGCGTCGGAAACGCGAAAGAGTACGGCGGCGCGTTCGGTCGCGGTCATGCGTGGCCACGGTCCGTCGTCGAACGCGCGTCGAGCGGCCGCGATCGCCTGCTCGACGTCGGTGCCGTCTCCTTCGGTTACGAGCGCGACGTGCTCGCCGGTAGACGGGTCGATGAGTTCGCGCGCATCGCCGCCGGTTGCCAAACGCAAGCGTCCATCGACGTACATCGGCACGATGCCGTCGACGCGCGGGATCGCCCGCAATACTTCCGCGGCGTTCGGACGCGAGGGTGCTTGGGATTCGTGGACGGCGGGTTCGGCGGTGTGCATGGTGGCTTTCACGCTTCTCCGCCGCCGACGAGTGCCCCGCGGAGCCTGCCGGCGTGACCGACTGCCCGGACGGATTGCCGTCGTTGGACGAACGCATTCTGGAGCTCACGGCTGCCGTTCATAGCACCGAGCCATGGTCGCTGGGGGTCACGTCGCTTGCCTTGGCCCGGCGGCTGGAGGTTCAAGAAACCGTGCTGCTGGCCGACCTTGCAAGGCTCGTCGAGGCCGGAGCGTTGGTCCGCCGGTTCGGCTATTTCGCGCTTCCCGGCCATGCGGTCGCGCTATCGGCGCAACAACGCGAGCTTTTCGAGCCGTTGCTTCCAGCCGAGGGCGATGAAACGCCGGCAGCGGTCTCGTTCGCGAGCGTTTCGGCGGCGGTCCGCTCCGCCGGCGTCGAGGGCGCCTCGAAAGCGTTCGACACGTTGTTGGCCATCGGAGCGCTCGTGCGTATCGGCGACGATTGCTATCGCGGATCGCAACTGGCCGCGATGCGACGTGAAATCGACGCGCATTTTCGCAAGCACGCGCGGCTAACGGTCGCCGAGTTTCGCGATCTGGCCGGCACCACGCGCAAGCATGCGGTTCCATTGCTCGAGTGGTTCGATCGATGCGGCGTTACGCGCCGCGAGGGCGTCGACCGCACGCGCGGCGACGCCGATGCAATTTAGTGACGCACGAGCGTTGCGATGCCGACGATCAACTCGAGAGCGATTAACACGATGACGATGACTTCAAGAAATTCGTCACGGCGGCTGCGCGCATCGTCGGTAAAGAAGCCGTAGATTTCGCCGATGCTCGCGAGCTTGCGGTCGATTTGACGCTGCCAATCCGCTAGTCCGAGACGTTGCGCCGCCGCCCGGTAAATGCGTGCGTCGTACGCATCGCCGACCACTTTCAGAGCGTTGCTGGAGCGGTCGATCAGTTCGAGCACGTCGACGATTAAATAGCGAAGCGCATCGGCGCGGTCTGCTTCGCGGCGACCGAGCAACGAGCGTCCGAAGCGACGGGAACCAAGTTCGTAGATCCGGTCGAGCTCTCGATCCAATAGCGAATCGTAGGTGCGCAGTTCGAGCAATTGCGAGTTTGCGAATTCGAGAATGTCTTCGACTGCGCGCGCGTTTTCGAGACGGTCGAAGATAAACGCGGTGTCCCACTGCACGACCGTTAGGTCGTCCTCGAAATACGAAAACCGCGTGCGCAGCGCTTCGGAGCGTTCTTCGGCCGCAAGCCGGCGCCGTTCGCCGAGCAGGACCCCGGCGAGCAGGTTTGGCTCGCCTTCCAAAAGTTCGCGGGCCGTCACCGGCTCGACGAACCGGTGCACGCCGATTACGAAATAGTCTTCGACGATCGGCGAATGCCGGTCGTCCAGCGCGGCGACGTGCTCGTCGCAGAAGCGCGAGACCAAATCGGATGCGAGTGCCGCGGCCGTTTCGTCGGTCCGCACGCGATCGGCCAGCGATACCAAGTTTGCCCACGGGCCCGCCGCGTCGAAGGTCAACCGAAGGGAGATGACCCCGTATTCGTAGGCTTTGATGCGGGCCAGGCACGGCGCCCCGGCGGCGCGGACTTCGCCGAGTTGAACGATCGCCGGCGG
Source organism: Candidatus Tumulicola sp. (assembly GCA_036502885.1). Taxonomy (GTDB): domain Bacteria; phylum Vulcanimicrobiota; class Vulcanimicrobiia; order Vulcanimicrobiales; family Vulcanimicrobiaceae; genus Tumulicola. The sequence goes on along the minus strand of DASXXU010000145.1, from coordinate 4,410 downwards.
GACGACGAACTGCAGGTAGCCCGGCGCCACGCGGCCTTCGCGCGGGGCCGCCGCGCCCACCGGAAGGCTGACGGCGCGGCCATCGATCGCCCTCAAATCGATGGTATCGGAGACGTCGAAGAGGTAGAAGGCGCTGACCGTTCCGGCGGCGATGTCGAGCATTACCGAAGGCGCCTTAGGCTAACGCGCCGCAACGCCTTCCAGATCGCCGGGGGTTATGGAGAGCAGATGAACGTTGAGAAAATGACCGAGCGCGTTAGCGAAGCGCTCAATGCGGCATATTCGCGTGCGCTGGCCGAACATAACACGCAGACCACGCCCGAACATATGCTCGCGGCCATGCTCGAACAGGAGCGCGGCATCGCGGGCGACATTCTTTCCAAAGCAGGCGCGAACGTGCCGGCTCTAACGCAGCGCGTCGAAGAAGCCATCGGGCGATTACCGCGCCTGACCGGGGCGAATGCCGACAGCGCGCAGGTGACGCTTTCGCCCGAGCTCGCGCGCGTGATGAACGCCGCCGAAAACGATGCGAAGTCGTTGCAAGACGATTATACATCGGTCGAACACGTATTGCTTGGGATGACCGAATCGTCGGGCGAGATCGGTCGCATCATGCGCGATTCGGGCGTCACGCGCGACAAACTGTTGCAAGCACTGCGCGAGGTGCGCGGCAACCAGCGCGTTACGACCAAGGATCCCGAAGGCACGTACAAATCGCTGGAGCGGTACGGTCGCGATCTAACCATCGAAGCCGAACGCGGTAAGCTCGATCCGGTGATCGGTCGCGACGAAGAGATTCGGCGCGTGGTTCAAGTGCTGTCGCGCCGCACCAAAAATAACCCCGTGCTGATCGGCGAGCCGGGCGTTGGGAAAACCGCGATCGTCGAAGGCTTGGCGCAGCGCATCGTGCGCGGCGACGTTCCCGAAGGCTTGAAGAACAAACGCGTCGTGTCGTTGGACATGGGTGCGCTGATCGCCGGCGCCAAATATCGCGGCGAGTTCGAAGAGCGCTTAAAAGCCGTACTCAAGGACGTCGCTAATTCCGAAGGCCAGATCGTGCTATTCATCGACGAGTTGCACACCGTCGTCGGCGCAGGTAAGACCGAGGGCTCGATGGACGCCGGCAATCTGCTCAAGCCGATGCTGGCCCGCGGCGAGCTGCACATGATCGGCGCCACCACGCTCGATGAGTATCGGAAGTATATCGAAAAGGACGCCGCGCTCGAACGGCGATTTCAGCCGATCTTCGTTGATCAACCCAACGTTGAGGATACGATTTCGATCCTGCGTGGGCTGAACGAAAGGTACGAAGCGCATCATGGCGTTCGCATCAAAGATGCGGCGCTGGTCGCCGCCGCCACGATGAGCAATCGCTACATCAGCGACCGCTTTTTGCCCGACAAGGCGATCGATTTGGTCGACGAAGCCGCGGCCAAACTGCGCACGGAAATCGACTCGATGCCCCAAGAGCTGGACGAGGTCTCGCGCCGCGTCATGCAGCTCGAGATCGAGCGCGAAGCGTTGCGCAAGGAAAGCGACACCGGCAGCGTCCGGCGCTTGGAACAGCTCGAACGCGAGTTGGTCGAATTGCGCGAACGGCAGACCAAACTGCGCGTGCAATGGGATGCCGAAAAGGCCGCATCCGTGAAGCTACGCGATCTGCGCGAACGGATCGAGCAGACGAAGGTACAGATCGAACAGGCCGAACGACAATACGATCTCAACCGCGTCGCCGAACTGCGCTACGGCCAACTTGCCGGGCTGCAAAAAGAGTTGAACGACGCCGAGACGACGGCTGCGTCGGCAAACGGCACGCGCCTATCCAAAGAAGAAGTCGACGAAGACGATATCGCCGAGGTGATCGCGCGTTGGACCGGCATTCCGGTGTCCAAACTGCTCGAAGGCGAGCGTCAAAAGCTGCTGCACCTCGAGGACGAGCTGCATCGCCGGGTTATCGGCCAAGATGAAGCGGTGGATGCCGTTGCCGAAGCGGTGCTGCGCAATCGTTCCGGTCTGGCCGATCCGAATCGTCCGATCGGTTCGTTTATCTTCCTGGGACCGACCGGCGTCGGCAAAACCGAGCTGGCGCGCGCGTTAGCCGAGTATTTGTTCGACGACGAGCGTGCGTTGATTCGCATCGACATGTCGGAGTATCAGGAGAAGCACACCGTCGCGCGCCTGATCGGGGCGCCCCCCGGATACATCGGTTACGACGAGGGCGGCCAACTAACCGAAGCGATTCGGCGGCGCCCGTATAGCGTCGTGTTGTTCGACGAGATCGAAAAGGCGAATCCAGACGTCTTCAACATCTTCTTACAAATCTTGGACGACGGACGCTTGACCGACGGTCAGGGACGCACGGTCGATTTCAAGAACACGATCGTGATCATGACGTCGAACATCGGGAGCCATCGGATCCTCGAACACCGCGGTGCATTCAGCGGCGCGGACTACGCGGTGATGCGGGCGACCGTGCTCGACGAACTGCGCCAGCATTTTCGTCCGGAGTTCCTCAACCGCGTGGACGAGATCATCGTGTTCCATGCGTTGAGCGAAGAGCAGCTCGAGCATATCGTCGATATTCAGCTGCAGCGTTTGCGCAAGCGGTTAGCCGAACGGCGCATTACGTTAGAGCTCGACGAAGCGGCAAAGCGACACATCGTGAAGGTCGGATACGACCCCAACTATGGAGCGCGTCCGCTCAAACGCACGATCCAGAAGGAGCTCGAAACACCGCTCGGGCGCAAGATTCTCGGCGGCGAGATCAACGACGGCGATACGGTACGCGTCGGTTTCGACGATATCCGAGGCGACCTAACGTTCTCGGTCGCCACTAAGGAAGCGGTTCCGGCGTAATGGCGCCCGAGCTTGAGAATGTTCGCGGCGAACGCGTGACGTTTTCCCACGACGGCGCCGCGATCGTCGAAATCTTCGTCCTGGATGGCCAAGGCAACATCGGTAATGTAGCGATGGCGGCCGGCGGAAGCGCCGGTCGTGTCGTCGGACGATTTGCGAATCGTATCGCCGGCGGCGAACTGCCGCTCGACGGCAAGACCTACCGTTTGCTGACGAACGAGGGCACGAACACATTGCATGGCGGTCCGGACGGTTTTTCGAAACGCGCCTGGGCCATTGAGGACGGCGCTACGGATCGCTCGCTGACGTTTCGGATCGAAAGCCCCGACGGCGATCAAGGATTTCCCGGCGCGGTTACGGTTCGCGTGACCTACACATTCGGTGACGACTCCGCCTTACGCATCGATTACGAGGCGACCAGCGATGCTCCAACCGTGATCAACCTTACCAATCACGCGTATTTCAATCTCACCGGCGATTCGGGCGCATCGATCGAAAACGTGCAACTTCAGGTAGAATCGAAAGAATATCTACCGGTCGATTCGGCCTTGATACCGACCGGCGAGATCGTTTCCGTTACCGGCACGGATCGCGACTTTCGCGATGTCCGCGCGATCGGTACGATGCCGTACGACGTTACCTACGTCCTTGAAGGCGCCGGACTGCGTCCGGCCGCGCAGGCGTTCGACGCACGTTCCGGTCGCAGCGTGTCGGTTGAAACGACCGAACCCGCGATCCAACTCTATACCGGTAAACCCGGTGCGTTCGCGCTCGAAACCGAACACTATCCCGACGCACCACATCATCCGAACTTTCCGTCGACCGAGTTGACGCCGGACAATCCCTATCGTTCGACGACGATCTATCGCTTCTCGGCTAGTTAAAGCTGAATAATCTCGTGCTCTTCGATCTCGCCGGAACGCTGGCGAGTATCGATCACCGGCGTCACCTCGTCGAATCCCGACCCAAGCGTTGGAGCGAGTTCTTCGCACCCTGTCCGCGTGATAAACCGATCGAAGCCGTAATTGCAGCCTGGCATGCCCACCGGATGGCCGGTTGCAGACCATAGATCGTCTCGAGGCGTTCGGACGAAGTGTATACTTAAAGCGCGGATGGCTAACGAGCGGGATCATTTCGAAGGCCGAGGTTTTGTGCGTGTACGACGACCGATCGTCGGTCGTCGCAATGTGGCGATCGCGCGGCCCATCCTGTTTTCAGGTTGCGCCCGGAGACTTTTAAGATGAAATCTACCAAGCCGCCGGGCAACGAACGCGTGCCGTACGCGGCCCTCCTCATCACGGCTGTGTTTGCGATTGAGGGTGCGATGCGCAGCGGCGCGGATCTAACTGTAGTCGAGTCCAGCGTTTTTTGGGGCATAGCCATCACCCTCGCACCGATGATGCAACTCACTTCGATGTCGGATGCTCCGCCGGCTATTCTATTTGCTGCCATCGTCGGGGTATTGTTCGTCGTGCTAGCGTTCATCGAAACCGCATTCTTGATTATCCTCCGACGGGCGACGCCGCCGGTGCGTTGGATGGTCCGCGCGACGGC
>DASXXU010000144.1:0-2717 GCA_036502885.1 Candidatus Tumulicola sp. | reverse complement strand
GTGGCTGAGATACGGCGACTGGAACGGCACCGTGCGGTCGTGTACTTCGGCCGAAAATGCGTTTCGGGCGAACGGATCGCGATCGGCCGCCATGCCGTATTGGTTCAGGTTGGCGATCGTCGGGACGTCGACGTGCTCCGAAACCATCGCTTCGGGCAAGACTTGCGAGATCGCCACGCCTTTGAAGAGATTTTTTTCGGGTAGACCGGCCGTATCCAGATAACGCCCTAGCCAGCCTGTGTGCAGATACTGATCCGGCGCGGCCGTTTGCCAAATTTCGCTCGAGCGGAAGTGCGAATGATCGGCATTCGGGTAACCGACGCCTTGCACGACGGCCACCATGCCCTTGTCATACAAGCTCTTGAGCGAACGCATATGCGGATTGAATCCGAGCTGCGAATTGAGATGCAGCGCGTCGTTGGCCGAAATCGCCATCGACGGGCGTGCCCGGTAGTACGCCGGGTCGCCGTGCGGGACGACGCAATTCAGCCCGTCGTTACCACCCATCAAATTGACGAGCACCAGCGTACGGTTATCGCCGCCCGGCAATCCCGGCAGCGGCGATTGCGCTAAGGCTCTCGCGAACAGGTGATCGCCGTTAGCGACCACGGAGAGGCCGGAAATCGTTCCGGCGAGGAAGTTCAAGCGTTTCATGGGTGCTTCGAGCCTCTGCGATTAGTTGAGTTGGTAAGCCGGCGTTGCCATCGCCAAATATGCGGCGCCGCTGACGCGTTCGTCGTAGTTTTCGATCGTCAGCGTTGCCAGCTCGGACGTTCCGGCGCCGGCAAGATAGGTATTGATTTGATGCATCGAGGCGGGTGCGACGTCGCCTTGCAGGATGCCGGAAGAAAGCGTCTGCGCGACCGTGGTCGGATGCATCGGAATCGACTTCAACCACGACGACGCTTCGAGCGTCTGTGAGTTGGCGATCCGCTTAAGAAAGTTCTGGCGCGCGATCATCGTGTCGCTGTTAATCCAGTTCTCGCCGCCCGGCCAACCGGCCACGTTGGGCGGATCGAACAAAACTTGACCGCTCTGCCGTAGTACCGGCAAGGTGGTGCCGTCGAGTTGCGGCACGCCCAGCGTCTTGTAAACGCCGACGACGAACTCGACCGGGCTTTTCACCAGCGCGCGGTACGCGCGATCCGAGTAGAATACGCGGCTGCGCAGCAACGTCGACATCACCGGCGCGAGATTGTAGTCGTTCTTACGGATGACGTTGGCGAGGCCGTCGACCAGTTCGGGTTCCGGATCGTTGTAGACGAACTGGTTGAGCAGGCTCGTGGCAAAGAACTTGGCACACTGCGGCTGCGAAAAGATGATGTTGACGATATCGTCGCCGGTAAAGTTGCCGGTCTGGCCGAGAAACGTCTTGCTGCCGTTGTCGTGCAGGCTCGGTTCGTACGTGCCTTGCTCGGTGAAACGGTCGAAATGCCATCCCGTCCAGGCGCGCGCCGAGTTGCGGACGTCGTCCTCGCTGTAGTGATCCACGCCGAGCGTGAACAGCTCCATCAATTCGCGCGCGAAGTTCTCGTTGGGTTCGCCGACCGAGTTGCGATCGTTGTCGAGATATCGGAGCATCGCCGGATCTTTGGCGACGTTGCGCGTGAGCTCGCGCAAGTTGCCGAGCGCGTACTGGCGGTAGAGTTCATTTTGGTTGTATGCCATGGAGGGCGAAACGTTCTTGCGAACGGCGGCCGTCGTAAAGTGCCCGTGGAAATATAACGCCATCTTCTCTTGCAGCGGCGCCGGCGAGCTCAGCATCCGATTGAGCCACCACACCTGCAACGACAGCAGCGAACCGCGTTCGTTGCTGACGATATCTTTGTTCAGATTGCGCCGCTGCATGTTGCCCAGCTGGCGCAGCCCGCGCGGCCCGTACTGCGAGAGCGTCGAAGCCGCGCTGTACAGATCGGTCGGCGGTCGCGCGTCGTTTTGCGGATACCGGACGAGCTGTTCGACCGCGCTGTTGACGTTCATCGACGCGTAGCGCGAAATCTCGTCGGGGGTTCCACCAAATCCGGCGCGGCGCAAGAGATGCGCTGCCGAACGTTCGTTAAGCGAGCCTTCGTAAGGCCATAGAGCGGTTGTTGCGTCGAGCCGTCCTTGCGGACGATTCATTCCGCCGACGTCGACAGCCGTTTGCGCGATTGCCATTTGCGCGTAGTATAGCATTCTGCACGCTCGGCCGAGCCGGATGGCGCTCACATCTAACCGCCGTTTCATACCGTCATCGGGCCGGCCCGTCGCCCCGGCAGCCCGGAACGAGGCGACCAAGCGCCGAATGGCGCCGCCGATGGCCGTTTTAGAATCGCGCCTCGTGCGCGACGAAAATTTCGATCGAAACGCCGGGCGCATGTCCGCCTTGGTCGGCGAACTGCGCGCACATTTGTCTGCCGTGCGACGTGGCGGGGGCGAGGAGGCGGTCGCCAAACATCGTTCGCGCGGAAAGTTGACCGCGCGGGAACGCGTCGACCTTCTGGTCGACCCCGGATCGGACTTTCTGGAGTTTTCTGCGCTCGCCGCGGGCGGAATGTACGATGGCGGTTCGCCGTCGGCCGGCGTTCTGACGGGTATCGGCATCGTCGACGGCCAGCACTGTGTAATCGTTGCTAACGACGCGACGGTAAAGGGCGGCACGTACTATCCGATGACGGTCAAGAAGCATCTGCGCGCGCAAGAAGTCGCCGAGCAGAATTACTTGCCGTGCATCTATT